>NZ_JBMAMH010000003.1:0-321842 GCF_058148645.1 Flexivirga sp. YIM B11880 | reverse complement strand
CGAGCGCGTGACCGGCCGCGCCCGTACCCAGGACCCGCTCGGGGTGTGCGTGAACCTGCTGATGGGCTTTGACACTCTCTTCGGTGACACCCCGGCCCACGCACCCGGCTACGGGCCGGTGCCGGCCGACCTGGTCCGCGACTGGATCACCGCCGGCGACCCGACCGGCCCGGTGCTGCGGCGGCTGTTCGCTCATCCCGGGACCGGCGACATCGTCGGCATGGACTCCCGCGCCCGCCGCTACCCCGGCCTGCTCGCCCGGCTGATCCTGTTCCGCGACCAGACCTGCCGCACCCCCTGGTGCTCCGCCCCGATCCGGCACACCGACCACATCGAACCCCACGCGGGCGGCGGCGAAACCAGTGAACGCAACGGGCAAGGGTTGTGCGAACCGTGCAACCACGTCAAGGAACACCCCGACTACGACCTCACCGGGCACGCCGGACAAACCATCACCCGCACCGGCGGATTCACCCTGATCAGCCGACCACCCGCCCCACCAGGCCACCCACCACCGACAACCTCATATCCCGAACGCACCATGATGGACGTGGTCTTCGCCCACCACCTCCGTCGCCGCGACGACGAGAAACGACGGCACGACGAAGACTGAGGCCGATCAGACCTGCGGCACCGACGGCTGCTGCTGGGTGATGCAGTGAACCCCGCCGCCGCGTGCGAAGAGCGGTCGCGCGTCGACGGTGACGACCTTCCGCCCCGGATACGCCTCGGCCAGCACCGCCACCGCCTCCGCGTCGTGCGCATCGTCGAAGGAGCACGCGACAACCCCGCCATTGACGACCAGGTGGTTGAGGTAGCTGTAGTCGACCGGCCCTTCCTCGTCCTCGAGGACCGCCGGTGCCGGCACCTTACGGATGTCCCAGCTGCGACCGGCCGCGTCCGTCGTCTCCTTCAGCGCCTGCTCGATCTCCTGCATGACCGCCTGATCCGGGTGTGCCGGGTTGCGCTGGTCGTGCAGCAGCAGCACGCCGGGGGAGGGGATCGCCGCGACGATGTCGACATGACCGCGGGTGCCGAAGCGCTGTGAGTCGCGGGTGAGACCGCGCGGCAACCAGACCACATGGGTCGCGCCGATGGTGCGTGCCACCTCCGCCTCGATGTCCGCCTTGGTCGCCTCCGGATTGCGTCCCGGATCGAGCTGGACAGTCTCCGTGACGAGCACGGTGCCTTCGCCGTCGACGTGAAAACCGCCGCCCTCGTTGACGATCGACGACTCGATTCGTGGGACACCGGCCTGCTCCAAGACGTATGACGCAACCTTCGCGTCGTGGTCCCAGGTCGCCCAGTCCTGCCCACCCCAGCCGTTGAAGGTCCAGTCCACCCCGGCGAGAGCGCCGTCGTCATACACGAAGGTCGGGCCGATGTCGCGCATCCAGGCGTCGTCGAGCGGGGTCTGCACGATCTCGACCTCGGCGGACAGGTAGCGACGGGCGACCTCGACGTCCGCCGGGTCGACGACCATCGTCACCGGCTCGAACTCCAGCACCGCATGCGCCACGGCCGCCCACGTCGACCGCGCCTCGTCGGCGTCGGCCGGGGTGTCACCCAGCGTGTAGCCCTGCGACGGGAACGCCATCCAGATGCGGTCCTGGGGCGCGGTCTCACTCGGCATGCGGCGGCTCATGTGCCCAAGATTCCCACATGCCGGCGGGCGGCCGTGGCCCAGTGTCAGGCGGCAGGCTCGGCGTCCGCCTGGCCGCTGTCGACCTTCTCCGACTGGCGCAGGTCCTCCGGGCTGGTCGGCTTCATCCGCAGCGCGTGCTCGGTGAGATAACGCACGTAGGCATAGTTGGTGAAGAAGCCGGGCAGGTAGTCGCTCAGGGCGACGAAGTTCAGCACCTCGCGCGCCGCTTCGAAACGGGCCGCCGTCACGTCGTCCTGACCGCGCGTCAGCTTCGTCATCTCCTCGTCGATGACCCGCTCGAGCAGGTCACGGGTGACCTGCGGGCCCTCCGCGAGCTGCGACTCGTGATGCAGCCACTGCCACAACTGAGCGCGTGAGATCTCAACGGTCGCAGCGTCTTCCATCAGGTTGTCGATGGTGATCGCACCCTTGCCGCCGACCCAGGAGGCCAGGTAGCGCAGCGACACCGACACGCTGCGCCGGACACCGTTCAGACTGATGGTCTGCTGAATGCCCTCGAGCGAGGTCAGGTCGCGTGCGTTCACCGCGACCGCCTGCCGCAGTGCACGCTGGTCTGTCCGGTCGCCGAGCACGTTCCGGTATGCCGCGAGGCAGGTCTCCACGACCGCGGGGTGCGCGACCCACGAGCCGTCGAAGCCCGCCGTCGCCTCCCGCTGCTTTTCTGCGGTGACCTTGGCAAGTGCGCGGTGGCGTGACTCCTCGTCATGACCGGTCGGGTTGACCGCCGCGGGCCCGCTGATGGCGTACGCCCACCGCTTGTGGGAGGTGGCGATCAGCAACTGGGTGAACGCGCGCAGGAACGGCGTGGTCATGGTGATCTTGTCGCGGTCCGGCAGCACGAACTCATCGCCGCGATGCGCGAAGGTCCGCACATAACTGAAGACGTAATCCCAGCGTCCTTCGGCCAAACCGCTGCAGTGCGAACGCAGTTCGTAGAGGATCTCGTCCATCTCGAACGCCGCCGGCAGCGTCTCGATGAGCACGGTTGCACGGATCGTCCCCTGCGGTATGCCGAGCGTCCGCTGTGCCAGCACGAAGACGTCGTTCCACAGGCGTGCTTCGAGGTGCGACTCGATCTTGGGCAGGTAGAAGTAGGGCCCGACGCCGTTGTCGATCAGCTGGGTGGCGTTGTGGAAGAAGTAGAGCCCGAAGTCGAAGAGCGACGCCGAGATCGGCCGACCGTCGATCGTGATGTGCTTCTCGCACAGGTGCCAGCCGCGCGGTCGCATGATGATCGTCGGGCCGTCGCCTTCGGTGGTCAGCGTCGACCCGTCGGACGACTGGTAGCGCAGCTCGCCGCGGATCGCGTCATACAACGTGATCTGGCCGTCGATGATGTTCTGCCAGGACGGCGCGACACCGTCCTCGAGGTCCGCGAGCCAGGTCGAGGCGCCCGAATTCATCGCGTGCGCAGCGGTGTTCGGAGTGGCCGGGGCGACCAGCTCGCAACGGCGGTCACGCAGGCCGGGTGCCGGTGCGGCGACCTTCCACGTGGGGTCGGCGCGGATGGAGGCCGTTTCGGGCAGGAAGTCGAGGTCCGCGCCGGCGTCGATCTCCTTGGCGCGCCGCCGCCGTTCGGCGAGCAGCTCGGCCCGTCGGCCGGCGAAGGCGCCGTCCAGAGTGGCTACGAAGGCAAGTGCTTCCGGGGTCACAATCTGCTCGAAGCGCGGGTGCATGGTGCCGTGCACCACTGGTGTGCCGTGCGTTTCACACATGACAGGTGTTCCTTTCCGGGTTGCGAATTGCCTGGGGTTTAGTGACCCGGGTCTGCGTGGCCGGAGCCAGGTGACCACGCAGACCCGGGTAGTCGGGGGTGAAAGGTCAGAACTGCGCGGCCTCGGTCGAGCCCTTGAGCGCGGTGGTGGCGCTGTCCGGGTTCAGAGCCGTCGAGACCAGGTCGAAGTAGCCGGTGCCGACCTCGCGCTGGTGCTTGGTGGCGGTGTAGCCCTGTGCCTCACTTGCGAATTCGCGCTCCTGGACCTCGACATACGCCTTCATCTGCTCCTTGGCGTAGCCGTGGGCGAGGTCGAACATGGAGTGGTTGAGCGTGTGGAATCCGGCCAGCGTGATGAACTGGAACTTGTAGCCCATCGCGCCCAGCTCGCGCTGGAACTTCGCGATGGTGTCGTCGTCCAGGTGCTTCTTCCAGTTGAACGACGGGCTGCAGTTGTAGGCCAGCATCTGGTCTGGGTAGTCCTCGTGCACCGCGTCCGCGAACTTCTTGGCCAGCTCCAGGTCCGGGGTGCCGGTCTCCATCCAGATCAGGTCGGCGTACTCGGCATACGCCTTGGCGCGGGCGATGCACGGCTCGATGCCGTTGCGCACCTTGTAGAAGCCCTCGCCGGTGCGCTCACCGGTCAGGAACTCACGGTCCCGCTCGTCGACGTCGGCCGTCAGCAGGGTCGCCGCCTCGGCGTCGGTGCGCGCGATGACGACCGACGGGACCCCACAGACGTCGGCTGCGAGCCGCGCCGCGTTGAGGGTGCGGACGTGCTGCTGGGTCGGGATCAGCACCTTGCCACCGAGGTGGCCACACTTCTTCTCGGAGGCCAGCTGGTCCTCCCAGTGCACACCGGCGGCACCAGAGGCGATCATCGACTTCATCAGCTCGAAGGCGTTGAGCGGACCACCGAAGCCGGCCTCGGCGTCCGCGACGATCGGGACCAGCCACTCGTCGACGGTCTTGATGCCCTCGGCGAACTCGATCTGGTCGGCCCGCAGCAGCGCGTTGTTGATGCGTCGGACGACGGCCGGCACCGAGTTGGCCGGGTAGAGCGACTGGTCGGGGTAGGTCTGCCCGGCGAGGTTGGCGTCTCCGGCCACCTGCCACCCGGAGAGGTAGACCGCCTTGAGGCCGGCCTTCACCTGCTGGACGGCCTGGTTGCCGGTCAGCGCGCCGAGCGCGTTGATGAAGTCCTCCGAGTGCAGCTTGTCCCACAGCTGCTCGGCGCCGCGGCGGGCGAGCGTGTGTTCCTCCTGCACCGTGCCGCGCAGCCGGATGACGTCCCCGGCGGTGTAGTCACGCGTGACACCGGCCCACCGGGGGTTGCTGTGCCACTCGTTCTGCAGAGCGGTCTCCTGCTCGGTGGTGCTCGGCTGCTGCTGGCTGCTCATGATGACTCCCTGGTCCTTTCCGGACGTGCGGTGCGTTCGACTGACACAACTCTGGGGCAGCCGACGGCGGAATCGACACCAGGTTTCGGATAAAGAATCGCGCTTTTTACGATAGTGTGCCCACATGCCCCGAGTTTCCTCGCCTTCCACCTCGACCGCCCGTGTCAAAAACCGAGCGCCTATGATGCACGACACACGGGAGACGGATCGCGGCCGGCTCACCAGCCCCGGCTCGAAGGAGACGGTGAAGGAGCCGGTCAACGCACCGGACGCGCTGACGGTGGGCCGCCGGGTCCGCCACGTGCGGCAGGAGGCCGGACGCACCCTGGGGGACGTTGCGGCGGCGGTCGGTATGTCGACCTCGGCGCTGTCCCTCATCGAGAACGGCAAGCGAGAGCCGCGCTTGTCGGTGATCTCCGCACTCGCGCAGGAGCTGTCCACCTCGCTCGCCGAGTTGCTGTCGACGGCGCCGCCGAGTCGCCGTGCCGCGCTGGAGATCCGCCTGGAACGCGCGCAACGCCTCCCGTCATACGAGAGCCTCGGCCTGCCGCGGGTGAAGGTGAGTCCTCGCCTGCCGACCGAGGCGCTCGAGGCGCTCGTCGGGATGCACGAGGCCATGGCTGCCGCGCGCGCGGACAGCGCGGCAACGCCCGAGCACGCTCGTCGGGCCAATGCCGAGCTGCGCGAGCGGATGCGCGCCGCCGACAACTACTTCGGCGAGATCGAGGCAGAAGCGGGCAAACTGCTCGGGGCCATCCATCACCCCGGCGGACCGATCAGTCGGGCGGCCGTGGACCGGATCGCCGCACAACTGGGTTACAAGCTGGTGCACACCTCCGACCTGCCGGGGTCGACGCGCACCGTCACCGATCTGCAGAACAAGCGCATCTACCTCCCGCAACCCGAAGCAGGACAACACGATTCACGCTCGCTGGCGCTGCATGCCGTCGGCCACCTGGTGCTCGGTCACCAGCCACCCGCCGACTACGCCGAGTTCCTGTCGCAGCGTGTCGAGATCAACTACTTCGCCGCGGCGCTGCTGATGCCGGAGAGCGAGACCGTCGACTTCCTGCGACGCGCCAAGGCCCAGAAGGACATCGCGATCGAGGACCTGCGCGACGCCTACGCCGTGTCCTACGAGACGGCAGCGCACCGCTTCACCAACCTGGCCACCCATCACCTCGACATCCCGGTGCACTTCATGCGGATCAGCCAGGACGGGGTGGTCTACAAGGCCTACGAGAACGACGGCGTGCAGTTCCCGACCGACCCGACCGGCGCGATCGAGGGCCAGCGGGTATGTCGCTCGTGGACGGCGCGCCGGGTGTTCGAGCAGCCTGATCTGTCCCAGGCCTACCAGGCCTACACCGACACCCGCTCCGGCACCTACTGGTGCACCGCCGTCGTCGACCGCACCCGCGATGGCCTCTTCGCGGTCAACGTCGGGGTGCCTTACCACCACGTGAAGTGGATGCGGGGCAGGGAGACCACCGAGCGCGCGGTGTCGCGCTGCCCCGANTACACCGACACCCGCTCCGGCACCTACTGGTGCACCGCCGTCGTCGACCGCACCCGCGATGGCCTCTTCGCGGTCAACGTCGGGGTGCCTTACCACCACGTGAAGTGGATGCGGGGCAGGGAGACCACCGAGCGCGCGGTGTCGCGCTGCCCCGACCCGAGCTGCTGCAACCAGCCGCCGGCAGGCCTCGCCGAGCGCTGGGCGGGCCAGGCCTGGCCGTCGGCGCGGGTGCACTCACACCTGCTGGCGGCCATGCCGCCCGGGGTCTTCCCCGGTGTCGACGACACCGAGGTCTACCGCTTCCTGGAGCGGCACGCGGCGGCCGCCGGCTGAGGCCGGTCAGCCGGCCAGGTGATCCCACTCGCCGGCGAGGTCCGACCAGGGCCCCACCGCGGCGACGACGCCGTCGATGAGCACGACGACCCGGTCGGCCTGCGCCAGCGCCGCCCGCTTCGAGGTCGCACCCACCACGGTGCTGTGCCGCTCCCGGAGCGCCGCCCACAGCTCGACCTCGGTCGTCGCGTCCAGTGCGCTGGAGACGTCGTCCGCGAGCAGCAGCTCACTGTCCGTCGCCAGCGCACGGGCGAGCGCCAGGCGCTGCACCTGTCCGCCGGACAGCCGCACACCCCGGTGACCGATGACCGCGTCGGGACCGCCGGCCGCCTCGACATCCTCGGTCAGCCGGGCGGTCGCGACCGGCTCGTCGAACGGTCGGAACCGATAGCCGAGTTGCACGTTGTCGGCGAACGTTCCCGACAACACACGGGGCACCTGGGCGACGTGCGCGACGCACGCCGGGCGCAGGAATGCCTGCCCGTCGGTGACCTGTTCGCCGTTCCAGGTGAGCGAACCGCTGTGCGACAGCAGGCCGGCCAGCGAGCCGAGCAGACTGGACTTCCCCGAGCCGATCTGGCCGAGCAAGAGGACGAACTCGCCCCGCCGGACCGTGAGGTCGACATTGCTGACGCCGATCGTGCCGTCGTCGTGGATCGCGGAGAAGTCGCGGACCGCCAGCTCCTGCAATGGATTTCGCGGCACGTCCGGCGGTGCCGGTGCGGTGCCGGCCACCAGGTCGATGCCTTCCGGGATGCTGACCAGGTCGACGCCGCCGGCGAACCGGCTGGTGGCCTTCTGCCACGCGCGCGCACCGGGAGCTTCGGTCACGACGGACCCGGCGACGCGGCCGAACCAGTCGAAGCCGCTCACCGCATTGGCAACCAGAATCGCGGTCGCGAGACCCCACACACCGCGCAGGTATGCCGCCCAGGCGACGACGACACCCGCCTGCACCAGCACGATCGGCACGCCGTCGAGCACCGCGCGGACCCGGTGCTCGGAGACCGCAGCTTCGACCCGGCCGCTGTCGACCTGCTGCAGGTGACGGTGGACCTCGGGAGTGCGGGCGGCCAGTTTGACGGTGCGGGCCGACTCCAGTGCCGAGACCAGCGCCCGGCCGAAGTTGGCACGGGTGGCCGACGCCTTCGCGGCGGAGCGGCCGGCGATCGGGCGTCCGCCCGCTGAGGCGATGGCCGCACCGAGCATGACCGCGATCAGGACCAGGCCGGCGAGGACGGTGCCGCCGATGACGGCGGTGACCACTGCGATGAGCAGACCGTTGATGAAATCGACCCACCGGTCGGCGTATTGGGCGTAACGGTCGGCGTCCAGCGCGCGACCCATCACCTCACCGGGGGGCGTCTTGACCAGCCGGTGCCCGCGGGTCTGACCGAGCAGCACCTGCATCCTCGTGCGCAGCAGCACCTCGACCCACCAGCGCGGGTAGCGGCGGATCGCCTCGGACAGCATCAACGGGCCGGCGATCAGACAGATCACCAGGACGATCGCCAGCGTCGACGGGGTCCGCCCGTCCTTGAGATCTTCCACGGCGTTGCCCCACACCAGCCCGGTGACGGCACCGAGTGAACCGAGCAGGGCCGAGCCGAAGAACAGGCCGATCGCCATCAGGCCCCAACGCGGCGTGATGGCCAGTGCGTGCGCGACGCCGCGGCTGAGGGACGGACCGTGTCCCGGGTCGGGCAGCTCCGGGGGAGTGCCGGTGCGGCGTCGGCCGCCGACCTGTGCGCCTGCGGACTCCGGCGTCGACTCCTGTTCGGTGGCCGCCGAGGCCTCGAGCAGTGACCGGAACGGGCCGGCCGTGCCGGCGAGGCGCTCCCGGGGACCGCTCTGCACGAGCCGGCCTCGGTCGAGCACCGCGACCTGCTCCGCCCGCGCGATCGTGCTCAGTCGGTGGGCCACCAGCACACCGGTGCGGCCGGCGAGCAGATGCTCGGCCGCCGACACGACGCGCCGCTCGGTGAGCGGGTCCATCCGGGCCGTCGCCTCGTCGAGCACGACGACGCGCACATCGCGGACGAGCAGCCGGGCGAAGGCGACCAGCTGCTCCTCGCCGGCGGACAGCGAGGTGCCGCTCGGTCCGAGCACGGTGTCGAGCCCGTCGGGCAGGCTGTCCACCCAGTCGGTGAGGCCGAGTCGCGCGACGGCGTCGACGATCGTCGCGCGCGGGATGTCGGCGAACAGCGCGATGTTCTCGGCGAGCGTGCCGACCAGCAACTCGGTCCGCTGGGTCACGACACCGACCGCGGAGCGCAGCTGCTCCAGGTCGAGCGTGGTGACGTCGGTGCCGCCGAGGAAGACCATCCCGGGCGGCGGCTCCACCGCGCGCGACAACAGCGACGCGAGGGTCGACTTGCCCGATCCGGTGCGCCCGACGAGCGCGACCGTGTGTCCGGCGGACACCTGCAGGTCGATGTCCTGCAGCGCGAACGTGCCCTCGCCATACGAGAATCGGAGTCCGTCGAGCCGTATGTCGAGCGGCGTCCGCGGAAGCGCGGCGCCCCCCGTGGGCTCCGGCTCCACGGCCAGCATCTGGCGCAACCGGATGACCGCGCCGATGCCGGTCTGCAGATCGGGCAGGTGACGGGCGGTCATGTCGATCTGACCCACGAACGTCGTCGTCACCAGGAAGAGGGTCACGACCGCGGCCACCGACATGCCGCCGCTGGAGACGAGGCCGATGCCGATGACACCGACGCCGGCCAGCATGGCGTGCAGCAGCACGCTGGCGCGCAACGTGAGCAGCCACTCCAGGTGCAGCACGCTGCGGAATCGCTCGTGGATCACCGAGGACAACCGGGCGAGCCGGGCGACCGCGAAGGGCTGGCCGAGGCTGGTGCGCAGGTCGTCGGCACCGGCGATGCCTTCTTCGAGCGCTGCGGCATGGTCGGTCCAGGAGATCTCCTCGGCGACCTTGCGCCGGGCCAGCTCACCGAGTTTGGGCTTGATCACGGCGAACGTCACGGACGCGATGACGGGGAAGAGCAGCCAGGCAGGCCACCAGGTGAGCCCGGCGATGATCCACATCGGCACCAAGGCGACGAGGGTCTGCAGCAGGCGCCACACCTGCTGGCGCAGCAGCGTGCCGACCTCGTGCGTGTCGTCGTCGACGCGGTCCAGGACCTCACCGACCGCTTGCTCCGACAAGGCCGAGAGTGGCTGGTGCAGTGCGGCGTTCAGCAGGTCGCCGCGAAGCGTGCCCTCGGCGCGATCGATGATCGACGCCCAGAAGAAACGCCCGACGGTGTCGAGCAGCGCTCCGCCCACGACGCACAGCGTCAGTAGCCAGACGAGCGCGTTGGTCGGATGTGCGGCGAGACGACCGGCGACCACCGTGCCGAGGACCACACCGAGCACGCCGACGACGAGCACGAGGAGGGTGAATGCGGTGGGTATGCCGGCGAGTCGCCGCCAGTTCAGCTGACGACGGTGATCGTGTGGGGAAGTGCCCGGAGGCGTGCCGACGGCGCCGCCGGAGGCGCGAGTAACGGTGGTGGTCATTGGTTCTCACGCTACGCGTCGGCACCGACGGGGTCATTTCATTTTCGGGCGGCCGTGCCGACGCAACCTCGGGGGTGCGCGATGCGTCCTGCAGAGTGGAAGGCCGAGACGTCCACGAAGGGGTAACCAATGAATCGTCGACAGGCTTTGCAATCGCTGGCGCTGGTCTCGCTGGGCGCGGCATTGGCCGGCTGCGACTCCGGCTCGGGTGCCGGTCGGGGATCGAGCACCAGAACCGGTGCGCCATCGTCGAATTCGATGGACACGGTCGCGCCGAACTCCGATGGGGTGGTTGCCGTCCAGGCGGCGCGGATGACGCCCGGCCCGGAGGCTCGGGCAGGCGCCGACCTGACCAGCTTCGGCGTGAAGCTGCTGCTGAAGGATGCGCAGATCGCGCCCACCGCGAACGGATCGATCAGCCCCTATTCGATCTACGCGGCGCTCGCAATGACCGACGCGGGCGCGATCGGCATCACCGAGTCCGAGCTGGCCGACCTGCTCGGTGGGGACCAGGCGCGGCAGGCCGGCAACGTCACCGCGATCGACGCCGTGGTCGCGCGGGCCGTCGCGGCCAGCAAGCAGCAGGGCACGGGCGACGCCGCGGTCGTGCGCGCAGCCAATTCGTTGTGGCCGGACAAGCAACTGCCGGTTCACCGCGACTATCTGAAGCGGCTGGCCAGCGGGTATGGCGCGGAGTTGCACGTCGTCGACTACCAGCACGACCCCACGGGCGCGATGAAGCAGATCAACGGATGGGTGAGCGAGCGCACCAACAAACTGATTCCACAGCTGCTCGGCGCGGGCTCGGTCACCACCGCGACTCGGCTCGAGCTGGTCAACGCGCTCTATCTCAAGGCCGGCTGGGCCAAGGACTTCTCGAAGCCCGGCCAGCCGCAGGCCTTCACCAGTGCCGACGGCAGCCAGGTCAAGGTCGGCTACATGGATGTCCACTCGGCGATGTCCATGGCGCAGGGCGCGGGCTGGCAGAGCGTCACGATCCCGTATGTCGGCCGGGGGATGGCGATGACCATCGTCCTCCCGGAGAGAGGCCGCTTCGGTGCGGTGCGCTCCTCGCTCGCCTCGGTCCTCCCGGCCGCGACGAAGAGCACGACGAGCGGCTCCGTCGCGCTGTCGATGCCGCCGTTCCACATCGACACCCGCAGCAAGCTGGCGCCCGCCCTGCAGTCGCTCGGCGTGCGACAGCTGTTCAGCCCGACGTGCGACCTCTCCGGGATCGCCGGCCGGCCGGGTCAGCTCAGGGTCAACTCCGTCACCCATCAGTCGGTGGTGAAGGTCGACCAGCACGGGACCGAGGCCGCTGCCGCCACCGCCGTCGGCATCCAGGCCGGCGCGGTGCAGCAGATGCCGAAGCAGATCGTCGTGGACCGGGCGTTCTTCTTCGTCATACACGACACCGCGACCGGCGCCCCTCTCTTCCTCGGCCAGATCAGCGACCCGAGCTAGCCGATTCGGTCCTGGGCGCGCACTCTGGCAGAATGACGGGCGTACCCGTGCGCCCGTGAGGCCCTCTCACCTCGTGCCGCGCACGCCTACCCCCGAGCAACGGCCCCCCGGGCGTGTCCCCACCCCGGTCTTGCCGCTGCTCATCAACATGTTGAAGGAGACCACACACGTGGCCGTCAAGATTCGTTTGAAGCGCCTGGGCGCCATCCGCAACGCTCAGTACCGCATCGTCGTCATGGACTCGCGCACCAAGCGCGACGGCCGGGCGATCGAGGAGATCGGGCTCTACCACCCGAAGGAAGAGCCGAGCCTGATCAAGGTCGACTCCGAGCGGGCACAGTACTGGCTGGGCGTCGGTGCCCAGCCGACCGAGCAGGTCGCCGCGATCCTCAAGGTGACCGGTGACTGGCAGAAGTTCAAGGGCGAGCCGGGCGCCGAGGGCACCCTCAAGCTCGCCGAGCCGAAGGCCGACAAGAAGGCTCTCTACGAGGCGGCGCTCGCTGCCGCGCAGAACGCCTCCGACGGCGCCGGCAAGGGGTCGGCGACGACCTCTCGCAAGAAGGCTGAGCCGAAGGCCGAGGAGACCGAGCCGGCGAAGGCCGACGAGGCGCCCGCCGCTGCGGACACCGCCTCCGAGGGCTGAGCCCCGTGCTGGAGGAAGCACTCGAGCACCTGGTCAAGGGCATCGTCGACCACGACGAGGACGTGACCGTGCGACGTGCGAACGGCCGACGCGGCGACCTGTTGGAGGTCCGGGTGCACCCGGACGACCTGGGCCGGGTCATCGGGCGTTCCGGGCGCACCGCGTCCGCGTTGCGTGAGGTGATCAAGGCGCTGGCCGGCGGGAAGAACGTGCGCGTGGACATCGTGGACACGGACCGCTGATCCACCGTCGTCAAGGGGTATGTCGTGAGCCTGCTCGCGGCATACCCCTTCGGCATGTGCGGCGTCTGCCGGCATTGAGCGGACCTGACTCGACAACTGCAGCATTTTGACGCAAACTTCCGCTCAAGGATCAACAATCGTCAAGGGGTGCGGCTGTGCGCAAACATGAGCGGTTCAACGCGATCCTGGAGCGCATCGCCGCGGACGGCAGCATCGATGTCGACCAACTCGTGTCGGAGTTCGGGGTGTCGCCCGCGACCGCCCGGCGCGACCTGGACGACCTCGCCGACCAGCAACTCATCTCGCGGACCCGCGGCGGCGCGGTCGCCGGTTCGGTCAGCTACGACCTGCCGCTGCGCTACAAGAACGCCCGGCAGTCCGATCAGAAGCGCCGCATCGCCGACCGGGCGGCGCAGCTGATCGAGCCGCAGTCGGTGGTCGGCTTCAACGGCGGTACGACCACCACCGAAGTGGCGCGCAGTCTGTCCTCGCGGGCCGATCTCGCCGAGGGTGAGACCGGCGCGCTCACCTCGCTCACCGTCGTCACCAACGCGCTCAACATCGCCAGCGATCTGGCCGTCCGGCCGCAGTTGAAGGTTGTCGTGATCGGCGGCGTCATACGGCCCCAATCGTTCGAGCTGGTAGGGCATTTCGCCCGGCCGGTGATCGAATCGTTGACCATCGATCTGCTCTTCATCGGGGTCGACGCAGTGTCGGCGCAGTTCGGCGCCGCCACCCGGCACGACGACGAGGGCGAGATCAACCGCGAGATGGCCAACCGCTCGCAACGCGTCGTGGTGGTGGCCGACGGGATGAAGCTCGGCAAGCGGGCCTTCTGCACCATCTGCCCGCCCGACCGCATCGACATGTTGCTCACCGACGACGGCGCGGACCCGGCGGTGCTGCGCGAGTTCGAGGCCGCCGGGATCGAGGTCGTGCTCGCCTAGATCCTTCAGACGAGCCGCAGCAGGCGCTCGACCTCGCCCGCGATGGCGTCGCGTCCGGCCGACAGGTAGGGCCGCGGGTCGACCTTGCCCGTGGCGACCAGCGCCTCGCGGACGGCGCCGGTGAAGGCGACATTGAGGGCGGTGCCGACGTTGATCTTGGTCATGCCGGCGGCCACCGCCGCGCGCAGTTCGTCGTCCGGCACGCCCGAGGAGCCGTGCAGCACCAATGGCACCCCTGCCGCGTCCCGCAGCGAGCCGATCAATTCGTGGTCGAGGGTCGCCGTCTTGTCGGTCATCGCGTGGCTGCTGCCGACCGCGACGGCCAACGCGTCGACACCGGTCGCCGCGATGTATGCCGCTGCCTCGCCCGGGTCGGTGCGGACGCCTGCGGCGTGCGCGCTCGCCGGAGCGTCGGGTTTGCCACCGACATAACCGAGTTCGGCTTCGACATACAGGCCCAGGTCGTGTGCGCGCCCCGCGACCTCCGCGGTCGCGGCGACGTTGTCGGCGTACGGCAGGGCGCCGGCGTCGAACATGACCGAACTCGCGCCGAGTTCGGCACCGCGCAGCGCAAGGCCCGGATCGGTGATGTGGTCCAGGTGCACCGCGAGCGGTGTCTCGGCGACCCGTGCGACTGCGACCGTCGCGGCCAGGATCGCCTCGGGACCCTTGTGGAACGCGATCGTGTTGTGGCTGACCTGCAAGACGCACGACTTGCCGGCAGCGATCGCCCCGGCTGCGATGGCTTCCGCGTGCTCCAGTGTGACGACGTTGAAGGCGAACACCGGCGCTCCCGAATCGTGTGCGCCCCCAACGAGTTCGGCCGTGCTGACAAGAGTCATGACATCTCCTGGATGGTGGTGCGAGCCTCGTGGTCGGCCGCGATCGTCGGGTCGAGTTCGCCGGCAGTTGGCCGTGCGACGGCCGCCGCTGCCCAGGCGGAGGCGCGCCGGAGGCGATCCGGCCAGCCGAGACCGACCGTCATCGACGCCGCGAGACCGGCGGTGAACGCGTCACCCGCACCGGTCGGATTGCCGCTCACCGTGCGGGCGCTGCGGCCGGCGAAGCGGCCGCCGTCGGTCCGCGCCGCGACGCCGGCGGCGCCACGAGTGATGACGACGTCGCACGCGCCGAGTCTTTGCAGCTTCTCCGCGGCAGCGAAAACGCCGTCCAGCGAATCGGTTTCGATGCCCGTGCACGCGCCGGCCTCGTGTTCGTTGATCTTCACCACGGCCGGGCGCGCGGGTAGTGCGTCGCGCAATGCCGGCCCGTCGCAGTCCAGGATCGCCGGTGTGCCCGCGCTGCGCGCGATCTCGGCGAGCTGCCCGTAGGCGTCGCCCGGCACTCCGCGCGGCATACTGCCGGAGATCGTGACGACGTCGGCGTCGCGCACGAGGGACGCGAAATCAGCTCTGTATGCTTCCCATTCGGCATTTGTGAGCACCGGCCCCGGTTCGTTGAGGACGGTCGCGTCGCCGTCATCGGTGACCACCGTGACGGTCTGCCGGGTGGACGCCGCGATCGGTGTCAGCCGGTGCGCGATGCCGGCCTCGTCCAGTCCGCCGGTCAGGTCGGCGCCGGTGCTGCCGCCGCAGGGTCCGGTGACCACTGCGTCGACGCCCTGCTGGTGGAGTACGGCGGCGACGTTGACGCCCTTCCCGCCGGCTCGCCGCCGGACCTGCAGCACGCGGTGCGACGTGCCGGGCCGCAGCTGCGCCACGGTGTAGGTGACGTCGACTGCCGGATTGAGGCAGACAGCGACGATCATCGGTGCGCGGCCTCTGCCGCGGAACGCGCGAGGATGCCGGCGCCCAGCAGACCGGCCCGACCCCCGAGCGGTGAGGCGACGAGTTGCGGCACGGAGCGCCACGGCATACCGGCGGCCACCGCCTTCGCCGTCGGTATGACGAGGGCGTCACCGGACTCGGAGAGCCCGCCGGCGAGGACGATGCGGGCCGGGTCGGTGAGCAGCGCGCCGCACACCAGAGCACGCGCGAGGGTGTCGGTGACGACCTGCCACACGGCTGCCGCGTCGGGATCGCTGCCGAGCTGGGCGACGATGTGTGCGGTGTCGACGGTGCGGCCGGTCCGCTCGGCATACAGCCGGGACGCACCCCGGGCGGAGGAGAACATCTCGGTGCAGCCGAACGCGCCGCACCGGCAACGCACTTCGGGGTCCCCGACAGGGATGTGACCGATCTCGCCGGGCGTGCCGGTCGCGCCCCGGACGACATGGCCCGCGGAGACGACGACCGAGGCGATGCCGGTGCCGAGCACGACGATCAGCGCGTCCGGGACGCCGGCGGCGGCGCCGAGGGTGAGCTCGGCCAGCCCGGCGGCGTGCACGTCGTGACCGACGGCCGTCGGGACGCCGAGGGCCGAGGTCAGGACGTCGCGCAGCGGGGCGTCGCGCCAGCCGATGTTGCTCGCGTAACGGGCGATGCCGGCTTCGGGGTCCACCACTCCGGGAACGACCACGCCGGCCGCCTGCACGGGCGTGCCGGCGTCGGCCGCCGCGGCGGCACGCTCGGTCGCCAGGCCGGCGAGGGCGGCGATCACGGCATCCGGTCCCTCAGTGAAAGGAGTGGGCACCGCGCGCCGAAGCGTCTCCGACCCGTGATCGTCGAGCACCGCCGCCTTGATCGAGGTGCCGCCGACGTCGACGGCAAGCACCGGCCCCCCTGTCGTCACTGCTCGGACAGAACGACCGAACGGGTCAGCGCACGGGGCTCATCCGGGTTCTTGCCCGCCGCCTGGGCGATTGCGACGGCGACCCGCTGTGCGGTCGTGAGGTTCGCCATCGGGTCGGTGTCAGCGTGGACCAGCAGCGCTCCGGTGGCTGCCACCTGGCCGGCCAGGCCCTGCGGCACGTCGCCGAAAACCCACACGACAGAACGCTGGTCGACGATGCTGATCGGTCCGTGGCGGAACTCCATCGCCGGGTAGGACTCGGTCCAGGACTGCGACGCCTCCCGCAGCTTGAGCGCCGCCTCGTTGGCCAGCCCGACCGTCCAGCCGTCGCCGAGGAAGCTGAACTGCGTCGCTGCGACCCACTCGGGCGCCAGCGGGGTGGCGAGTTCGGTGCGCGCGTCGGCGATCGCCCGGGAGAGGTCTTCGCCGACGGCGGCGCGCCACCAGGCCAGCAGGCTCGTCGCGAACCGGGTCTGCACGACCGATTGCTCGTCGGCGAAACCGAGCAGCACGTGGTCGGTGGCGAGCGGCACCACCGGGTGGCCGGCCTCGGTGGTGACGACGGTGGAGCGCTGCTGGGGGCCCAGCTCCCGGAGCAGGTCGATGACCTCGGTCGTCGTGCCGGAGCGGGTGATCGCGACGACCCGGTCGTAGTGGCGGCCGGTCGGGAACTGCGACGCGGCGAACGCGTCCGTCTCGCCCTGCCCGGCCTGCTCGCGCAGCACGGCCGCGGACTGCGCCATGAACCACGACGTGCCGCAGCCGACGACGGCCACGCGCTCGCCCCGGGCCGGCATCGCTGCCGCGGACTCCGGCGTGGCCGCCACCTCGACGGCGCGCGCCCATACTTCGGGCTGGCTGGTGATCTCGGCCTCGACGTGCGACACGGGGGCTCCTTCAGGGTGATGCTGCGGCGGCAGATGACGGTTCGTGCGTGTTTACGCGGAGTTTAACGCAGTTTCGGTCACCGCTTGGTCGCATTGGTGCATCTTCCGTCGCGGGACCGGGCCGGATCCGGCGCGTCGCCGATGTGGTGTTCGATTGACCCCATGACAGACGTGCTGCTGACCGATGCGCGGGTGCTCACGCCGGACGGCGTGGTGGACGGCGCCGTGGCGATCGCGGACGGGCGCGTCGTCGACGTCGGCCCCGCCGCCGCCGAGGGTGAGTCGCTCCGCGGACGGCTCGTGGTGCCCGGCTTCGTGGACCTCCATGTGCACGGCGGCGGCGGCCACGACATGACGTCGTCCGCCGAGGACGTGGCGGCTGCCGTGCGCTTCCACCGGGCACGCGGGACGACCACCACGCTGGTCTCGTTGGTGACGGCGCCGGTCGACGCACTGTGCGAGCAGCTCGGCTGGGCGGCCGACCTCGCGGACGCGGGTGAGGTGGCCGGCGCGCACCTGGAAGGCCCCTTCCTCTCCCGCATCCGGTGCGGCGCCCAGAACCCCGAGCACCTGCTCGAGCCCGACCTTGCGGTGTTCGGCCGGTTGGTGGAGGCGGCACGCGGCCACCTGAAGGTCATCACGATCGCGCCGGAGTTGCCCGGGGCGCTGGAACTGGTGGACGCCGCACTGCAGGCCGGGGTCATCGCGGCGGTCGGCCACACCGACGCGTCATACGAGCAGGCGGCCGCGGCGTTCGAGCGCGGTGCGACCCTGGCCACGCACCTGTTCAACGGCATGCGGCCGATCCACCACCGCGAACCGGGGCCGGTACTGGCCAGCCTGGACGCCGGCGTTCCCTGTGAGGTGATCAACGACGGCATCCACCTGCATCCGGCGGTGCTGCGTGAGGTGCTCGCGCGGGGGAACGACCGGCTGGTGCTCATCACCGACGCGATGGACGCGGCCGGTGTCGGCGACGGTGAATACGTGCTCGGCGGTCAGCAGGTGTGGGTCCGCGACGGCGCCGCCCGGCTGGCGAACGGCTCGCTGGCCGGCAGTTCGCTCACCATGGACAGCGCCTTCGCGCGAGCGGTGGGTGACGGCGTGCCGCTGGAGGTCGCCTCGTCCGCGGCGTCGGCCAATCCGGCGCGCGTGCTCGGGCTGGCCGATCGCGGCACCGTGACCCCGGGCGCGTGGGCGGATCTGCTGGTGCTGGACGCGGACCTGCAGGTATGCCGGGTGATGCGCAGCGGTGAGTGGGTGAAGTGATGAGCGATGACAGCGACGACGTCGTGGTCGCCCGGATCGGGAAGCCGCACGGCCTGAAGGGCGAGGTCACGGTGCGGCTGCACACGGACGCACCCGAGGACCGCTTCGTCGTCGGTGCCGTCTTCCGCGCCGACCCGGCCGGGAACGGCCCGCTGACCTTGCGAACGCACCGCATCCACAACGGCGTTCACCTCCTGTCGTTCGAGGAGGCAGCGGACCGGACCGCCGCCGAGGGCCTCCGGGGCACTCGGCTGCTGATGCCCGCGGACGACACCGAGGAGGAGGACGCCTGGTATGCCGAGGACCTCGTCGGACTGGAGGTCGTCAATCCGGCCGGGGAGCCGCTCGGCACTGTGGTGGAACTGCACGACCGGCCGGCGCAGGATCTGCTCGAGGTGCGGCTCACGAACGGCAGTACCGGCTACGTGCCGTTCGTCGAGCAACTCGTCCCGGTCGTCGACATCGCCGCCGGCCACATCGTCGTCGACCCGCCGCCGGGCCTGTTCGACCTGACGGAGCACTGACCGTGCGCATCGACATCGTCTCGATCTTCCCCGAATATCTGGCGCCGCTCGACCTGTCGCTCATCGGCAAGGCCCGTCGCGACGGGCTGATCGACCTGCGGGTGCACGACCTGCGCGGCTTCACGCACGACCGGCACCGCACGGTCGACGACACACCGTACGGCGGCGGTCCCGGCATGGTGATGAAACCCGAGCCCTGGGCTGAGGCGCTGGACAGCGTTGCGGCTGGCTCAGATTCGCGACCGACGTTGATCGTGCCCGGCCCCGGCGGCCAGCGTTTCGACCAGTCCATGGCGCGCGCGTTCGCGCAGCGCGACCACCTCGTCTTCGCCTGCGGTCGCTACGAAGGCATCGACGAGCGCGTCTACGAGCACGCGGCCCGCGGCTTCGACGTGCGCATCGTCTCGCTCGGCGACTACGTGCTCAACGGCGGCGAAGTGGCGGCGCTCGCCGTCATCGAGGCCGTCGCACGGCTGATCCCCGGGGTCATCGGCAACGCCGAGTCGCTGGTCGAGGAGTCGCACGAGGACGGCCTGCTCGAATATCCGGTCTACACCAAGCCCGAGCACTGGCACGGTCTGTCGGTGCCGCAGGTGCTGCTCTCCGGCGACCACGGCAGGATCGCGGCCTGGCGCCACGAGCAGCGGTTACGCCGCACCGCCGAACGCCGGCCCGACCTCCTGCCACGGCGCGCGGCGGCCACGACCGGCGAGCTCGACATCCGCGTCGCCACCCCGGCGGACATCGGCGAGTTGCTCACCATCACCCACGCCTGCTGGCTGCAGGAAGGGATCGCCAACCGCACCCTCGACATCCCGGCGCAGCACGAGACCACGCAGTCCCTCACCGAGTCGCTGCGCGAGTGGACGACGTATGTCGCGCGCCTCGACGGGCGACTCGTCGGCGCGGTGCGCGGCCGCCTGCAGGACGGTCCGGGCGGCTCCCGCACGGACTGGCACATCGGCCGGCTGATGGTCGCCCCGGACCTGCACGGACGCGGATTCGGCCGCGCGCTACTGGACTTCATCGAGCAGGCAGCACCGGAGAGCGTCACGTCATACAGCCTGCTGACCGGCGCCGCGAGCGAACGGAACCTGCGGATGTACCGCCGGGCCGGTTTCCGGATCATCGACCGCGACGACCCGCCCGGCACGGTCAGCCTGGCAAAGCGTCGCCGGTCATGCTGAAGTCGAGGGCCGCGGGCAGCGGTCGGTCCGGACACACCTGACGCCACAGGTCACCGACCACGCGGTCGCCTTCGGCCAGGTCCGGCACCTCGAGGTCGCGCAGCACCTCGGCCGCTTCGGCGTCGCGACCGAGCGCGTGCAGCGCCTGCGCCCGCAGCAACCGGGTCCGGCCGTGCTCCCGCAATCCTGTCTCCGCGGCGTCGATCACCTCGAGCGCTGCCCCGGGCCGCCCAGCGTCCAGCAGCACCTGCACGTGTTCGGTGAGCAAGCCGCGCGTCGCCGGATCCAGTTGTCGTGCTTCGGCATACAGCTGCGCCGCCTCGGCCGGATCATTGCTCAGCACGGCCAGGCCGCGCAGCGCCACCGCCGTCGGCCGGCGGGCGAGACTGTCCCGGTAGTGCGCGATCGCGTCCGCGGTGGACCCGTCGAGGTGTGCCGCCACCCCCAGAGCATAGGAGCGCCACCAGCCCGCCGGGGCCGCGCTGATCACCGCGCGCCACCGCGGCGAGATCGGCGGCAGCAGTGGCTCGTCGATCTGCTCGCCGGCGAGGAGCGCCGCACCCAGTCGGCTGTCGTCCGCGATCGTCGGGAAGGCGACACCGTCCGGGGCCGCGCTGCCCCGGAGCGCCAATTCGACCTGGCCCCAGCCGGATCCCTCACTGACCAGTTGCGCCGGCGCCCGCGTCGCGAAGTCGCTCAGCCAGCGCTGATGCCACTGCTCGAGGTCGGTCGCCGGGACAGCGGCCGCCACCGCGGACGCCGCCGCGGCGGCCGCCGCCCTGAAATCGCCCGCCACGGCCGCCGGGTCGAGCCGGACCGGACCGAACGCCTCGGTCCACGAGCGTTCCGAGGATCCGTCGATCAGGTCGTGCTCGAGCTGGGTGGCGCACACCCCGGCCTGGATCTCGGCATACGCCTGATCGCCGACCAGCCATCGCTGCCACCGCCGGCCGCCGGCCGCGTGGCCCCAGAGGAACAGTTTGCGACCGTGCAACTCGTCGGTCGACGTCTGCGCGAGGCCCGTGCCGTCCGGTTCGACCGCGGTGACCGAACGCCCCGCCCGGTCCGCCACGTCGAAGAAGTAGTCGGCGGACGCGGACGAGGCCGCCGGGTAGCTGATGTCGACCGATCCTTCCGGCTGCGGAACCGGCACCAGATCGAGCGAGCCGGAGTAGCTCGTGCGCCAGGCATGGGTGGCCGGCGTCAGCACCCGGGTGCCCGCCGTCTCCGGGACGGCGATATTGGTCCAGTAGTAGAGCGGTTTGGCCTCCCGATCGGGGTTGATCACCCGGGTCGAGGCGAGCAGGCGGTCACCGGCGAGGGACAGGTCGATCGCGAGCACCAGGTCCCGCGTCCGCTCCCACTCCCACAACCGCAGTCCCTGGCCGGTGGGTGAGTCCACCACCGCTGCGTGCATCGGCCGGCAGGTCGTGGTCGCGTGCCCGGTCGAGCCGAGGTTCCACTCGATCCCGCCGGCGAACCACGCGTCGGTCAGGGCGAACCCGGCGAAGCGCAGCCGCTCCGGCACCAGCAGCAACTCGCGGTCGGCGCGCAGGTCCCGCAGCGACCAGACCCGCCCGCCGAGCGTGGGCAGCACCGTCGCGCGGAGGACGCCGTTGTCGAGGACGATCGCGGGCAACTCGAGCCGGTGCTCGGCGCGGTCGTAGTCGCGCTGCACGCCATACGGCAGGGGACTGCCGAGTCGACCCCGCGCGACCCGCTCCCGCATCGGCGCTGGGGCATCCGCCGACAGCGAGGTCGTCGTCATCGCGCGGACCGGCCGGTATGCCGGGAGCGGGCTCGTACCACCCAAATTCGATCCCGTCACGGCGAGGCGGGTGGTCCGGACCGCGGTTGGTGGGGCAGAGTCGGTCAAGTGCATTCAGGCCTCGCAGGTGGTCAGGGTGCCGACGCGTGGTAGTCACCGGTCGGCCCGGCTGGTTCCGTTGCCGATCTGTGATTGTTTGTGCGTTGAAACACGCACATACTGACAAAACTAATCATATTGTGTGGGGCGTGCAGTCGCCGGTCGTCGCGACCGGACCAGGAAGGACTGTGCCTAGGCAATGAACCAACTGGAGGTAACGCGGCCATGACTCTCAACGACTCCACGGTCAACCGACGCACGGTCATGCGCACCGCGCTGGCGGCCGGCCTGGCGCTGCCGGTCGGAGGGGCGCTCGCGTCCTGCGCCGGCGGTGGTAGCAGTGGCAGCGGTGGCAGCAGCAGCACGGCTGCCACCGGCAAGGCGTCGACGGACAACCCGTTCGGCTTCTCGGCAAAATCCACCGTCGACGCGGTGATCTTCAACGGTGGCTACGGCACCGACTACGTCACCTTCGCGGGGAAGGTCGTGGAGAAGAAGTGGCCGGGCAGCAAGGTCAAGGTCTCGCCCTCGACCCAGATCGCCCAGCAACTGCAGCCGCGCTTCGTCAGCGGCAACCCGCCGGACCTGATCGACGACTCGGGTGCGAACGCTATCGGCGTCAACACGATCGCCGACAAGCTGGAGGACCTGTCCTCGCTGCTCGACGCGAACAACTACGAGGGCACCAAGATCTCCGACAACCTCTACCCGGGCGTCAAGGAGGCCGGTCTCGTCGGCGACAAGATGGCCGTCCTCAACTACGTGATGACCGTCTACGGCCTGTGGTACTCCGAGAGCCTCTTCGCGGCCAACGGCTGGACGGCACCGAAGACCTGGGACGACCTGCTCTCCCTGGGTGCCAAGGCCAAGGCCAAGGGCAAGTACCTCTTCGTGTGGGGCAAGGAGGCGGCGAGCTACTACCAGCAATTGCTGATGGACTCGGCGATCAAGGAGGGCGGCGACGAGGTTCGCCTCGCCCTGGACAACCTCGAGCCGAAGTGCTGGTCCAACCCCACCATCCAGGCGGTGCTGGCCAAGCTGGAGGAGATCGTCAAGAAGGGCTACTTCAAGCCTGGCGGCGCGGGCACGCAGTTCACCCAGGCGCAGGCGCAGTGGAGCAACGACGAGTCGGGCATCATGTACGCCTCCGGCTCGTGGATCGAGAACGAAATGAAGTCCCAGACCAAGAAGGGCTTCAAGATGACCGGTATCCCGGAGCCGACGTTGACGTCGTCCAGCAAGATGCCCTACACCGCGCTCAACGCTGCGCCGGGCGAGCAGTTCGTGGTGCCGAGCCAGGGCAAGAACATGGCCGGCGGCAAGGAACTGCTGCGCGCCATGCTCTCCAAGGAGGCCGCGACCAACTTCGCCAAGACGAAACTGGCGCCGACCATCGTCAAGGGCACGGTCCCGGCCGACGGGTTCGGTTCGACCGCGCTGCAGTCGCAGATCAAGATGCTGAATGCCGCGGGCAGCCATCTCTTCAACGTGCGGTTCGTCAGCCTCTACGGCACTGTGCAGGACCAGCTGGTTCCGTGGAACAGCTTCCTGTCCGGTCAGCTGGACGCCGCCGGTCTGACCAAGGCGCTGCAGGGCATCACCGACAAGGTTCGCAACGACCCCTCCGTGAAGAAGGTCAAGATCTCGTGACAGGAGTTCCGGTTGCAGCACCTGCCGCCGGCTCCGCACGGGCCGGCGGCAGGCGCATGCGCCCGTCGCGCCTCGTCTTTCTCCTGGTGACCATCGGCGTGCCGATGGTCGTCTACCTGGCCCTGGTCATCTGGCCGTTCTTGCAGGCGGTCTACTACTCGCTGACGGACTGGGGCGGTTTCTCCGCCTCGATGAACTTCATCGGGCTGGACAACTATTCGTACATCTTCACCGACGGCATCTTCCCGCTGGCGGTGCGCAACAACATCATCCTGGCCATTGTCGTGCCGCTGCTGACGGTGATTCTCAGTTTTCTGCTGGCGACGATGGTCACGGTCGGCGGCACCAGCACCGGCGCTGTCCGGGGTCTGAAGGGATCGTCGGTCTACCGGATCGTCTCGTTCTTCCCCTACACGATCCCGGCGATCGTGATCGGTGTGATCTGGTCGCAGGTCTACGACCCGTCCAAGGGCATGCTCAATGGCGTGCTCACCCACCTGCCGTTCGGCATCGGTGGTCACTTCAACTCGTTCGCCTGGCTGGGTGTGGTCAAGTCGGCCATGCCCGCCTCGGTCTTCGTGATCATCTGGGGCTTCGTCGGGTTCTACATGGTGTTGTTCGTCGCGGCGATCAAGGGAATTCCTGCCGAGCTGTACGACGCGGCCCGCATCGACGGTGCCGGGCGGCTGCGCACGATGTGGTCGGTCACCCTGCCGATGGTGCGGGAGACGGTCCAGACGGCATACGTCTATCTGGGCGTGGTGGCGCTGGATGCCTTCGTCTACATGGCAGCGCTCAATCCCACCGGCGGCCCCAACAACTCGACACTGACCATGTCCCAAGACCTCTACAAGACCGCGTTCACCGAAGGGCACTTCGGTCGCGCCTGCGCGATGGGCGTCGTGCTGGCGGCCCTGACGCTGCTCTTCGCGGCCATCGTCTTCGGTGTGAACCGGCTGATCGCACGGAGAGAGCAGTGACCTCGAACATCGGCCTGAGCAAGCCTGCCGGACCCGCGCAGCCGGCGGCGTCCGGCGGACCACCACAGGCCGGCGGCCGCACGGTGAAGGAGCGCAAACGCGAGCCGGGTGAGATCGGGATCATCATCGGCTCCCACGTGGTACTGATCTTCTGGACCCTCGTCGTCGTGCTGCCGCTCCTCTGGACGTTCTTCTCGTCGTCCCGTTCGACGAGCGAGATCTTCGCCGGCCCGTGGCAGCTGCCGCACCACTTCTGGCACAACCTCAGCGCCAACTTCTCCTCGGCCTGGAACGACTCCGGCCTCGGGCGAGACCTGTGGAACACACTGGTCGTGGTGGTCATCGCGCTCGTGCTGGTCATGGCGCTCGGCTCGATGTGCGCGTACTCGCTGGCTCGCTTTCCCTTCCGGGGCAGTCGGTTCGTCTACTACCTGATTCTCGCCGGCAACACGTTCCCCATCTTCCTGGCGATCGTGCCGCTGTTCTTCGTGCTGAAACACATCGGGTTGCTCAACACCCTCCCGGGACTGATCCTTTCGTACGTTGCCTTCGCCTTTCCCTTCACCGTGTTCTTCCTCTTCCCGTTCTTCCGGGCGCTGCCCGCGGAGATCATGGAGGCGGCCGAGCTGGATGGTGCCGGGGACTGGCGGACCTTCGTGCAGGTGATGTTGCCGATGGCCAAGCCGGGCATCGCGGCCGTGGCGATCTTCAACTTCCTCGGGCTGTGGAACCAGTTCCTGCTGCCGGTGGCGTTGAACACCAACGAGAAGAACTACGTGCTGTCCCAAGGCATGTACAACTTCGTCTCGTCGGCGGGTTACGAGGTCAACTACGGCGCGATGTTCGCCGGAGTGGTGATCACCGTCGTCCCCGTCCTGATCGCCTACGTCCTCTTCCAGCGCCAGCTGCAGGGCTCGCTGTCGCAGGGAACGATGAAGTAGGCGGCCGATTTCACCGGATCGGTGCACCTCTGGCAGAATTGCCCGAGCGCCGCAACGGTCCCGCCCCCGCCGCAGGGGGAGTGCGAGGGTGAGGGTCACCCGCCTTGCATGTGGCTTCGCACCGCACGGCGCACCCGATCCACGGAAAACGCGGGCGACCTGCGGCGCCTTCGAGGAAGAAGCATCACCATGCACAAGTTCGACGAGCTCGACGCCGCGCAGCTGCGCAGCGACATCCCCCACTTCCGCGCCGGCGACACCGTCAAGGTGCACGTCAAGGTCGTCGAGGGCAACCGCTCCCGTGTCCAGGTCTTCCAGGGCGTGGTCATCCGGCGCCACGGCGGCGGCATCGGTGAGACCTTCACCGTGCGCAAGGTGAGCTTCGGGGTGGGTGTGGAGCGCACCTTCCCGCTGCACACGCCGGCGATCGACAAGATCGAGGTCGCCACCCGCGGTGACGTCCGTCGCGCCAAGCTCTACTACCTGCGTGAGCTTCGCGGCAAGGCCGCCAAGATCAAGGAGAAGCGCGAGACGCCTGCCAAGCAGTCCTGAGCACGCTCTCCCGGATGACCGAAGGCGTGGAGTCCTCTGCCGAGGACCCCACGCCTTCGGCGTCTGCGCAGCGCCCGGCCGAGGTGTGGCGCCGCCGCCGGCTGATCGGCGTGCTGGCGGTCCTCGCGGCCGTCGTGGTGCTGCACGGCCTGGTGCTGGAGACCTTCACGGTGCCGTCCGGCTCGATGGAGCCGACGCTGTGGCACGGTGACCGGATCCTGGTGGACAAGCTGCACGCGGGCCACGTGCGCCGGGACGAGGTGGTCGTCTTCGACGGCACCGACGTCTTCGCGCATCCCGGCGCGGTGCCACCGTCCGGCTTCTCCGGGTTCCTGCGCTCGGTGGGCGACGCTCTCGGCATACACCTGGGAGAGACGCTCTACGTCAAGCGGATCATCGGCCTGCCGGGAGACACCGTGACCGTCGGGCACGACGGACGGTTACGGATCAACGGCGTGCTGCGCGCCGAGCCCTTCCTCGCGCCAGGTATGGCGGCCAGCAACGACCCGTTCTCGGTGCGGGTGCCGGCGGGCCACGTCTTCGTGATGGGTGACAACCGGGTGGCGTCCGACGACTCCCGCTCGCACCTCGGCGACCCCGGCGGCGGCATGGTCCCGATCGACGACATCGTCGGCAAAGTGGTGCTGCGCTACTGGCCCTTAGGTTCGTGGGGGAGACTCGCTCCGTGACCGAGCACCGATATCGGCTTCCCACCGGGGGCGAAGCGTCATCGGAGCCACCCGAGGAGATCCGGCCGCCGGACGTGCCCTGCGGCGAACGCTCCCGGCATACCTCTTCCCAGGTCGGCGAGCGGTCCGCCGCCCGCGCCGCACAGCGCAAGGAACAGCGCGGCCGGCCCGGGCCACGCATGCTGCGGGTGCTGCGCGAGACCGCCATGATCGTGGTGGTCGCGCTGGTGTTGTCACTCGGCATCAAAACCTTTGTCGCCCAGTCGTTCTGGATCCCCTCGGAGTCCATGGAGAACACCCTCGTGCCGGGCGACCGGGTGGTGGTCTCCAAGTTCACACCCGGCCCGTTCGCGCTGAAACGCGGCGACGTCGTCGTCTTCCACGACCCGGATCACTGGCTGCAGGAGCCGAACGCCCAGCGGCACGGCGTGCCGGGAGCGATCACCTCGGTGCTGCAGTTCATCGGTCTCTACCCGTCCGGTGACAACGACCTGATCAAACGCGTCATCGGGCTGCCCGGCGACCACGTGGCGTGCTGTAACACGCGGGGGCAGATCACGGTCAACGGTGTGGGCCTCTCGGAGCCCTATATTTACCCCGGCGGCGGCACCGACCAGAAGACCTTCTCGGTGACCGTCCCGTCCGGCCGGGTGTGGGTGATGGGGGACAACCGAGGTGACTCCGCAGACTCGCGCTTCCACGACGACGGCACCGGTCGCACCGGCTCGGTGCCCGAGTCGGACATCATCGGCCGGGCCGACATGATTGTCTGGCCCGTCGACCGGATGACCTGGCTGAGCAACTATCCCTCGACATTCGACAAGGTCCCCTCACGATGAGCGAGCGCAGCGAGCGCCTAGTCAGACCCAGGACGAATGGCCGAACCCGACGAAGGAGGGGGCGGCCATGAGTCAAGACCGGGACGAAGCGGCGGCGCACCCGCGGTCCGCATCGGCATCCGACGACGGCGCGTTGCCCCCGGGCGCCATCCCGGAGGACACCGAGCTGCCGCGCGGCAAATCGCGGTGGGCGTTCACCCGCGAGCTGGTGGTGATCGTCGCCATCGCCCTGGTGCTCAGCTTCCTGGTCAAGACGTTCCTCGCCCAGCCGTTCTACATCCCGTCGCAGTCGATGGAGAGCACGCTCGACGTCGGCGACCGGATCATCGTCAGCAAGTTCACGCCGCAGCACTCGCCGCTGCACCGCGGCGACATCATCGTCTTCGAGGACCCGAAGACCTGGGGGTCCACACCGCAGCAGTCGTCGCTGCTGAAGCGGGTGGTGAGCGACAGCCTCGTGTTCCTCGGGGTGCTGCCCGGCGGCGGCGACCACGTCGTCAAGCGGATCATCGGTATGCCGGGCGACCACGTCGTCTGTTGCACCAAGGACGGCAAGCTCACCGTCAACGGGGTCGCGATCACCGAGCCGTATGTCGACAGGGGCAGCGTGCCGAGCACCATGCCGTTCGACATCACCGTGCCGAAGGACAAGGTGTGGGTGATGGGCGACAACCGCAACGACTCGGCCGACTCCCGGCTGCACGACGGCAACAGCGGTGGCAGGCTGGGATCCGTGCCCATGTCGGACATCACCGGACAGGTCGTGGCGATCGCCTGGCCGATCAGCCGGATCCAGGCGATGAAGGACTACAGCTACGTCTTCGCTAAGGTGCCCAATCCGTCATGACCGTTCGCGCCACCCGACGCAGCACTCCCTCTCGCAGCACGCCGAACCTGCGGGTCGAGCGGTCGTTGCAGCGTGACGGCTACCGGCTCATCGCCGGGATGGACGAGGTCGGCCGCGGCGCACTCGCCGGGCCGGTCAGCGTCGGGGTCGTCGTCATCGACGAGCGCACCCGCACGGTGCCGCAAGGAGTGAAGGACTCCAAGCTGCTGACGCCCGCTGCGCGTGAGCGCATGGTGCCGGCGGTGCGGCGGTGGGCGACCGATTACGCCGTCGGCCATGCGTCAGCGGCGGAGATCGACGCCATCGGCATCATGGCAGCGCTGCGACTGGCGGGCACCCGTGCGCTGGCGACGTTGCGCGCCATACCCGACCTGGTGGTGCTGGACGGCAACCACGACTGGTTGACCGACCCGGCGCATGCCGGCCTGCTCGGGCTGATCGGCGAGGGGACGCTCACGCCGCCGGTGACCACGATGATCAAGGCGGACATGAAGTGTTCCTCGGTCGCCGCCGCCTCGGTGCTCGCCAAGGTGGAGCGGGACGCGATGCTCGTCGCGTTCCACGACGACTTCCCGCACTACAACTGGGCCGGCAACAAGGGCTATTCGGCGCCGGAGCACCTCGCGGCGATCGCCCTGCACGGGCCGTGTGAGCTGCACCGGCGCTCGTGGCATCCGTTCAGCGGTGATCCCGACGCGCCCGACCCGGTCGCAGCAGGTAGCGTGGACGAGGATGCGGCTGTGAAGGAGCGGGTCTGATGAGTGCCGAGGACTTGGAGAAGTTCGAGACCGAGCAGGAGCTGGCCCTCTACCGCGAATACCGTGACGTGGTGGGGCTGTTCAGCCATGTCGTGGAGACCGAGCGCCGCTTCTACCTGTGCAACGACGTCGACCTGCAGGTCCGCGGTGAGGGCGCCGGGGTCTACTTCGACGTGCGGATGAACGACGCGTGGGTGTGGGACGTCTACCGCACCGCCCGGTTCGTCAAGAACGTCCGCGTCATCACGTTCAAGGACGTCAACGTCGAGGAGCTGCCGCCGCGGGAGATCGAACTCCCTGACTGACCGGGCGGCGCGCGCGGCGCTCGTGCACATCCCTTCCGGCCGTCCACAGCCGGTCACTTCCGGATGGCCTGTCGGATGACGCTCAGCTGAGGCTGGTGCCGGAGGTGATGACCGATGGCATCGACGCAGCAGCCCGCCGGGCGGGTCGGCTCGGGTCGGCGGCCGGGCCGGCGCGAGCTCGGCCAGCTGGGTGAGGAAGAGGCGGCGCGCTACCTGCAGTTGCAGGGGCTGACCGTCATCGAGCGCAACTGGCGTTGTCGTGACGGTGAGATCGACATCGTCGCGCTGGACGACACCGGTGACTGCCTGGTGGTGGTCGAGGTCAAGACCCGCACCTCCGAGTTCTTCGGCCGGGCGGTGGAGGCCGTGACACCGGTCAAGGCGCGCCGGTTGCGGGTGCTCGCCGCACGCTGGCTGGCCGACCACCCGATCGGCACCTCGCGGGTGCGCATCGACGTGATCGGTGTGCTGGCTGCGCCGGGGGAGCCGCTCGCCATCGAGCACCTGCGGGACGTCGCATGACGCTGGGGAGGACACGGAGCGTGGCCGTGACCGGCATTCACGGGCGGCTGGTCGAGGTGGAGGCAGATGTGTCTCCGGGGCTGCCGCACTTCTACGTCAGCGGTATGCCGGACGCGTCGTGCAAGCAGGCGCCGGACCGGATCCGGGCCGCGGCGAACAACACCGAGCTCGAGCTGCCCAAGCAACGGATCACGGTCAACCTGTCCCCGGCGTCGTTGCCCAAGCACGGATCGGGCTTCGATCTCGCCATCGCGATCGCGGTGCTGGTCTCCGGCGGCACGGTCAAGCCGGACCTCGTGAGCGACGTGGTGCACCTGGGGGAGCTGGGTCTGGACGGCACCGTCCGGCCGATCGCCGGCGTGCTGCCCGCTGTGCTCGCCGCCGTCGAGGCGGGCGTGCGGCAGGTGGTGGTGCCGGTCGCGAATGCTGCTGAGGCGGCACTGGTTCCGGACATCGACGTGGTGCCGGTGGACTCGCTGGCGACGATGGTCGCCCGCTACCGGGCGTTGGCTCGGCGTCGCCCGCTGCCGGAGTTGCCGACGGTGCCGGATCCGGCCGCGATCAGCACCCGGGTGCCGGACCTGGCGGACGTCGTGGGGCAGTCCGAAGCGCGCTACGCCCTCGAGGTCGCGGCGGCCGGCGGTCATCACCTGTCGATGATCGGCCCGCCCGGAGCGGGCAAGACGATGATCGCCGAGCGGTTGCCCGGCCTGCTTCCACCGCTCACCCGCGAGCAGGCGCTGGAAGTGACCGCCATCCACTCGGTGCTCGGGGCGTTGCCCGAGCAGGTGTTGATCGAGCAGCCGCCCTTCGTGGCGCCGCACCACGGCGCGTCGATGCCGGCCATCGTGGGTGGCGGCTCCGGGCGGGTGCGCCCCGGCGCCGTGTCGCGGGCGCACTGCGGCGTGATGTTCCTCGACGAGTGTCCCGAATTCCGACGCGACGTGCTCGACGCGCTGCGCCAGCCACTGGAGTCCGGGGTGGTCCGGGTCGCCCGGGCCGACCAGGTCATGACCTTCCCGGCGCGGTTCCAGCTTGTCCTGGCCGCCAACCCGTGTCCGTGCGGGCAGAGTTACGGCAAGGGTGCGAAGTGCACCTGTGCGCCGCAGCGACGGCGCGACTACCTCAGCCGGATGTCCGGTCCGCTGCTGGACCGGGTCGACGTGCACCTGACGATGCTGCCGGTGACCCGGGCATCCCTCGCCGGTCCCCGAGGCGAGTCCACCGCCGAGGTCGCCGCTCGCGTGGTGGCTGCCCGAGCGCGCCAGGAGAGCCGGTGGTCACCCCTCGGCTACTCCCGCAACGGCGAGGTGCCGGGGTCGGTGCTGCGCTCGAGTGGGTGGCGTCTTCCCGGTGAAGTGACCCGCGGGCTGGACCGTGCGATGGAGCTCGGGCAGCTGACGCTGCGCGGCTACGACCGCTGCCTTCGAGTGGCCTGGACGATCAGCGACCTGGACGGCGCACACCGGCCCGGGTTCCGGCAGGTCGAGGAAGCCCGCGGGCTGCGGGCGGGAGGAGCGGCGGCATGAGCGAGCGAGCGGACCTGCGGGCGAGCCGTGACGCCCAGCTGGCGGTGCGGCTCGCGCTGGCGGCGACCGTGGAGCCGGAGGACAAGACGATGCTGCCGCGGCTTCGCCGGCTGGACCCGTTCACCGCCTGGGAGCTGGTCCGCAACAACGACGGCGGGAAGTTCGACCGAGCCATCGCCCGGGCGAAACAGTTGCGGATCGACGCCCTCGTCGAGCGGACGGAGGCTCTCGGAGCGCGGCTCGTCATACCGGGTGATGCCGAATGGCCCGGGGGACTGAACGATCTGGAGCATCCGCCGTTCTGCCTCTGGGTCGCCGGCAACGCATCGCTGCGTGACGCGTGCGAGCGCAGCATCTCGATGGTGGGGGCGCGGGCGGCGACGCCATACGGCACGCAGGTCGCGGGCGAGTTCGCCTACGGCCTGAGCAACCGCGGCTTCACGGTGGTGTCCGGCGGGGCGCACGGCATCGACACCGCCAGTCACCGCGGTGCGCTCGCCGCCGGTGGGTGCACGATCGCGGCGATGGCGTGCGGCATCGACATCGCCTACCCGGTCGCCAACACCGGGCTGCTGCAGCAGATCGAGCAGACCGGGGCGATCGTCACTGAGCTGCCACCGGGTTCGGCGCCCCAGAAACAGCGCTTCCTCTCCCGCAACCGGCTGATCGCCGCTCTCACACCCGGCACCCTGGTGGTCGAGGCGGGGCTGCGCAGCGGGTCGCGGTCCACGGCCACCGCGGCCGCGCGGCTGGGCCGACTGCTCGCGGCCGTGCCGGGTCCGGTCACCAGCCCGGCCAGCGCCGGCCCGCACCAGTTGATCCGCGACTGCGGAGCGACGCTGGTCACGGATGTCGACGACTGCGCCGAGCTCTTCGGGGCCATCGGCGCCGACCTGGCCGAGCCGAAGCGTGCGGCGCCGACGCTGTTCGACACCCTCGACGAGTCCGACCGTCGACTGCTCGACGCGATGCCGGTCATGCGCGGGACCAGTGCCGATCGGCTGGCCGTGAGTGCCGGGCTCTCCAGCAGGGAGGTGACGCGGGGGCTGGCCGCGCTGCACTCGGCCGGACTGGCCGAGCGGGTCGAGTCCGGCTGGCGCCGCACCCGCGACCTGCTGGCCTGAGGGGCGGCTCCCCGGCGTGTTGGTGACCGGCTGGTGCGGTCGTGCACGGCTAGCCTGAAGCCGTCGTGACAACACACTGCACACTTCTCGATCAGCCGGTGGTCGCCGGATACGAGCGACACCTCCGGTCCGAGCGCGGCCGATCACCGCACACGGTGCGGGGCTACCTGGCGGATCTGCACGACCTGGCCGACCGGCTCACCGACACGGGCGTGACTTCATGGTCGGACGTGACGCTCGCCGACCTGCGGTCATGGCTCGCGCAACTGGATGCGGCAGGTGCGAGCCGCGCGACGCTGGCGCGCCGGTCGGCGGCCGCGCGCGGCTTCTTCGCCTGGGCGCAGCGCGCCGGACACATCCCGGGCAACCCGGCCGTGCGGCTGGTCGCGCCGAAACGAATCAAGGCGCTGCCGGAGGTGCTGCGCCAGGACCAGGCGGCAGCGCTGCTGGACGTCGCCGCCGTCGCCGCGGACGACGCCGATCCGGTGCATCTGCGGGACCGGGCGATGCTGGAATTGCTCTACGCGAGCGGCATTCGCGTTGCGGAGCTGGTCGGTCTCGACATCGACGACGTGGATCGGGCCGACCGGGTGATGCGTGTCGTGGGCAAGGGCGACAAGGAGCGCATGGTGCCGTTCGGCCGGCCGGCAGCGGAGGCGCTCGACACGTGGTTGCGGTCCGGCCGGCCCAGGCTGGTCGTGGACGGCTCCGGCCCGGCGCTGTTCCTCGGAGCTCGCGGTCGCCGGGTCGATCCGCGGGTGGTCCGCGAGGTCGTGCACCGGCTGCTGCGCGAGACACCCGGCGCTCCGGACCTCGGCCCGCACGGGCTGCGGCACAGCGCTGCCACCCACCTCGTCGAGGGCGGCGCCGACATCCGACTCGTGCAGGAACTGCTGGGCCACGCGAGCCTGGCCACGACCCAGGTCTACACCCACGTCTCCGTCGAGCGCCTGCGGCGCTCCTTCGCCCAGGCCCACCCTCGTGCCTGACCTTCGGTCGGACGAGCGGCGCCCCCAAATCCGGAGCGAGCGCCGATCCGGCGGCGCCCATCGCCAGCGGCCGCCGGCCGCGCCGCGCCACGCGGCCTCGGTGAGAGCCCGGTCCCGTGCGCGAGAACAGCGGCAGGCACGGCTGGCGCGCACGGTCGCCGCGGCCGTTGTCGTGCTCGCGGTGCTGAGCGCCGTGACCGGCTACCTGCTGCACGGCCGCGATCAGTCCGCCGCCGGAGCGCCGGCCAGCGGCGCCGTGCCCTCCGCCCCAAGCCCGACCACCACACCGAACGATGCGGCGTCGGCGTCCGAAGCCTCCTCCACCACCCCGGCAGCCACCCGATCCGCAGCGTCCACGCCAGCGACTCGGACGTCCGCCGGCACGCAGCCGGTGTCGGTGCCGGTGAAGGGCAACGGCAAGTTCGTGCCGGTGACCGTGCCGCAGCAGACGACGGCCCGGACCGGTCGGGTGGTCACCTACTCGCTGCGCGTCGAAGGCGGCATGGGCGCCGACTCCGCGGCGATCGCCAGGGCTTTCGGCAGCGCGTTGCTCGATCGTCGCGGTTGGCAGGGCGTCGACAAGGTGCGGTTCGTCCAGGTCACCCCGAGCCAGGTCGTCAAGGGCAGCAAACCCCAGCTGACCGTGCTCATGGCCAGCCCGGCGCAGGTCACCAAGCTCTGTGCGCCGCTGCCGACACACGGCGACACCTCGTGCGATACCAGTGCGCACGTCGTCCTCAACTACAAGCTGTGGATGCGCGGCGTGCCCTATTTCCAGGGGCACCTCGACGAATATCGCGAATACATGGTCAACCACGAGGTCGGGCACGCGCTCGGGCACGGCCACCAGCAGTGCTCGCGCATGGGCGCCTACGCGCCCGTCATGCAGCAGCAGACCCTCGGTCTGCAGGGCTGTAAGCCGTGGCCCTGGCCGAAGCGCCCGGACGCGCACGGCAGGGCCTGAGCCGAGCCGACCTCACCCGAGCGGCAGCAGCCGGACCCTTCGGTGCTGCACGAGCGACAGAGGGTCGCGGTAGTCATCCGGCCCGACGAGCAAACCCCAGTGCAGGCAGGGGGTGCCCCCGCAATGGGTGCCCTGCTCGAGGGTGCCGATGCGGGCTCCCGGCTGCTCGACCGTGCCTGCCGGATCGCGGCCTGTCACCGGTTCATAGGTCGTCCGCCGCCCGTCGGCGTGCCGGATGGCGACGACGCCGCGGCCCGCGATGACACCGGAGAACGACACCGTGCCTGCGCCGGCCGCGAGCACGGCCTGGCCGGGCGAGCCGCGCAGGTCGACCCCACGGTGGCCAGCAGCCCACGGCTGGGGCGGCGCCTCGAATCCGCGCAGCACGTCCGGCTGGGGACGCAACGGCCAGACGAAGCCCGATGCCGGGGCCGGCGTCGGAGCGGGCGGCGACGGCGCAGTCACCGCGCTCAGCGAAGCCCCTGCTCCGGCGAAGAAGGCGGCCGCGGTCCGCCATACATTGACCATGGCCGCAGGCTGCTACGCCACGTTGCGGTGACGCCACCGGTTGCCACCTCACCTGTGGACCGCCTCCCGCCTGCCGTGCAGATGTGGACGTCCGCGCCCTGACCCCGCGCAGCAGTCGCTCACTGACGGCTGGACCGGTGGGTGACGGTCCAACCCGTGGGTGACGGCTCGAACGGTGGTTGACGCTCGTGCAGCGTCGTCAGCGACTGTCTCGACCGTCAATGGTGCAGCAGCAACGCCGCCGGGTCAGGCAGGGCGTCTGGCAAGGCCGGCGAGCCGGCGCGCGGCCTCGGTCAGCACCTCCGGACGCTTGCAGAAGGCGAAGCGAACCAAGGTGCGTGCGATGTCCTTGTCATCGCAGAACACAGAGACCGGAATGCCGACCACACCGGCTGCTTCCGGTAGTTGCCAACAGAATTCGAGCGCGTCGTGAGCACCGGTCGACGAGACGTCGGCGATCACGAAGTAGGTGCCCTGCGGCCGGCTGACGGCCAGGCCGGCGTCGTGCAGCCCGCGGGTGAGGACGTCCCGGCCGTCCTGCAGCGTCTGCGCGAGCCCGTGGAACACCGGGTCCGGCAGCCCGAGCCCGGTGGCGATCGCGGGCTGGAAGGGACCACTGCCGACATACGTCAGGAACTGCTTGACGGTCGCGCACGCCGTCACCAGCTCGGCCGGCCCGGTCAGCCAGCCGACCTTCCAGCCGGTCGCGGCAAACGTCTTGCCGCCGGAGCTGATCGTGAGCGTTCGGTCGAACATACCGGGCAGCGTCGCCATCGGCACGTGCTCGACGCCGTCGAAGGTGAGGTGCTCGTAGACCTCGTCGGTCACGACGATCGCGTCGTGCTCACGTGCCAGCGCGGCGACCAGCTCCAGCTCGTCCCGGCTGAACACCTTGCCGGTCGGGTTGTGCGGTGTGTTGAGCAGCACCAGCCGCGTCTTGTCGGAGAACACCGCCCGCAGCGACTCCTCGTCGATCGCGAAGTCCGGGAAGCGCAACGGGCTGGTCCGGCGCACCGCGCCGGCGAGCGCGATCGTCGCGGCATACGAGTCGTAATAGGGCTCGAACGTGACCACCTCGTCACCCGGCTCGCACAGCCCGAGCACCGCCGACGCGATCGCCTCGGTGGCCCCCACGGTGACGAGCACTTGGCTGTCGGCGTCGAGGTCGAGGTCGTAGAAGCGGCGCTGGTGGGCGGCGATCGCCGCCCGCAGCTCGGGTATGCCGCGCGCCGGCGGATACTGGTTGCGGCCCTCGGCGATGGCGCGGCGTGCCGCCTCCAGCACCTCCGCGGGGCCGTCGGTGTCCGGGAAGCCCTGGCCCAGATTGATGGCGCCGGTCCGCGCGGCGAGCGCCGACATCTCTCCGAAGATGGTCAGGCCGAAGCCCTGCATGCGATCGATCAGCTGCGTGTCCATAGCTCCGTCAGACTAGTCGCGGGTCATGTCCAGTAGATCGTGCAGTGGAGCGCACCAACTACTGGACGCAACAGCTCAACGGCTTGGTCAGCACGCCGATTTCGCCCGGGCCACCACCGGCCGTTAGACTTCTGCCACGACCCAGTGTCAGCACTGGGTCGAATTCGCGCGCCTCACACCGGTCCATGCCGGGGTGGGTCTGCCAGTCCGGCCGGTTCTCGTCGAGGGAGCAGGCAGGTCCGGGCCCATCGGGGCGCCAGGTTCGCGGTGCGTCATACCGACGACATACGTGAAGACAACTGGAAACCTCAACCGAAAGGACTTCGGCATGGCCGTCGTCACGACCCGCCAGCTCCTCGAGAGCGGCGTCCACTTCGGGCACCAGACCCGTCGCTGGAACCCCAAGATGAAGCGCTTCATCCTGACCGAGCGCAACGGCATCTACATCATCGACCTGCAGCAGTCGCTGACCTACATCAACGACGCGTTCGAGTTCATCAAGCAGACCGTGGCCCACGGCGGCACCATCCTGTTCGTCGGCACCAAGAAGCAGGCGCAGGAGTCGATCCAGGAGCAGGCCACTCGCGTCGGCATGCCCTACGTCAACCACCGCTGGCTCGGCGGCATGCTCACCAACTTCAACACCGTCCACAAGCGCCTGGCGCGCCTCAAGGAGCTCGAGGAGATCGACTACAACGACGTCGCCGGCTCCGGGCGCACCAAGAAGGAGCTCCTCGTCCTCAAGCGGGAGAAGGACAAGCTGGAGCGCACCCTCGGCGGCATCCGGGACATGGCCAAGGTGCCGTCCGCGGTGTGGGTCGTCGACACCAAGAAGGAACACCTCGCTGTCACCGAGGCGCGCAAGCTGAACATCCCGGTCATCGCGATCCTGGACACCAACTGCGACCCCGACGAGGTCGACTACAAGATCCCGGGCAACGACGACGCCATCCGCTCGGTCACCCTGCTGACCCGCGTCGTCGCCGATGCGGTCGCCGAGGGCCTCATCGCCCGCTCCGGTGGCGGTTCGGACTCCGCCGAGGCGTCGGAGCCGATGGCCGAGTGGGAGCGCGAGCTCCTCGCGTCCGAGGACGCCGCCGCGAAGACGGACGTCGAGACCGGCCCGACATCGGTCAACGAGGCCGCTGACGCGACCGCTGCCGCCGACGTCGTCGACCCGGCCGAGCAGGTCGCCGTCGCCGAGGCCACCGAGAAGGCCACCGGCGAGGTCGCCGAGTCCTGATCCGGTGATGTTCCCGTCGGGTCGTGCCTGCACGACCCGACGGACGTCGCGGTGTGTATGACGCCAGGCGTCATACACCTCAACACTTTTCGTCACTTTCGCGAAGGAGCGAAGCACACACATGGCCAACTACACCGCTGCTGACATCAAGGCGCTGCGCGAGCAGACCGGTGCCGGCATGCTCGACGTCAAGAAGGCGCTCGACGAGGCCGACGGCGACAAGGCCAAGGCCACCGAGATCCTGCGGGTCAAGGGCCTGAAGGGCGTGACCAAGCGCGAGGGCCGCACGACCGCCAACGGCCTGGTGGCCGCGCACGTCGAGGACGGCGTCGGCACGCTGCTGGAGATCAACTGCGAGACCGACTTCGTCGCCAAGGGTGAGAAGTTCGTCGAGCTGGCCGACCAGGTCCTGAACCAGGCGGTCGCCACCAAGGCTGCGGACGTCGAGACGCTGCTGGCGTCGAGCATCGGCGACCAGACCGTGCAGGACCTGATCGCGGGCGCCGGCGCGACCATCGGCGAGAAGATCGAGATCCGCCGCGTGGGCCGGCTCGAGGGCGAGACCGTCGTGTCGTACCTGCACAAGACCAGCCCGGACCTGCCGGCGCAGATCGGTGTCCTGGTCGCGACCAAGGGCGGCGACGAGGCCGTTGCCCGTGACATCGCGATGCACGTCGCGGCGTTCAGCCCGACGGTTCTGAACCGCGACGAGATCGACGCCGAGACCGTCGAGAACGAGCGCCGTGTCGCCGAGGCCACCGCCAAGGAAGAGGGCAAGCCCGAGGCCGCCCTGCCGAAGATCATCGAGGGCCGGGTCAACGGCTACTTCAAGGAGAATGTCCTGCTCGAGCAGCCGTTCGCCAAGGACGCCAAGAAGACCGTCGCCAAGGTCGCCGACGAGGCGGGCGCGGAAGTGACCGGCTTCCTGCGCTTCAAGGTCGGCATCTGAGGTCGGCATCTGACGAAACACGGAGCGTCGTCTCGGGATTGAGCGGCATACCCGCGCATTGAGCGGCATATGGATTCGTTTCGGATTCGTATGCCGCTCGATCGTTCGGTATGCCGGTCAAATCTCCGGTGGGCCGTCGGTATGACGGGCGGCGGCGGTCGCCGTGCTCTAGCCTGTCGCCGGTGAGCAATGTGGGTGTCGCGGCGGTGGTCGCCGCCATCCTGGTGCTGCCCGTGGCCGCGCTGTGGTGGTGGGCGCGCCGGCACCGTGGCATGGGGAGCGAGGCGGACCGGGCGACGCTGCGCACCTTGCACGAGGCCAACCGGGCCGCCCGCCCGTTGCGCGAGGGTCTCACCGAGGCGTCCGCCGAGCGGGCGGTGCGATCGCTGCGTCCGCTGCTGACCGCACCGGCGGTGGCGCTGAGCGACGGCCGGAGCCTGCTGGGCTGGGACGGTCCCGGCGAGGGTCATCGGGCGGACGTGCTCGCGGCGGCCCGCTCGGCGCTGGAGGACGGCCGGGCCCGGGTCGACCGGGTGAGTTGTGCGGATCCGGTATGCCGGCTGCGTGACGTCATCACCGTCCCGCTGGTGGTGGACGGTTCCGTAGTCGGCGTGCTGCACGCGCTCGTCACGGTGGCCGGTGCACCGGTGATCAAGGCGACGCACGAGGTCGCCGACTGGGTGAGCGGTCAGCTGGAGCTCGCGGAGGTGGACCGGCGCCGCTCCGGCCTCGCCGAGGCCGAGCTGCGAGCGTTGCGGGCTCAGATCTCCCCGCACTTCATCTACAACGCGCTGACGACGATCGCCGCATTCGTGCGCACCGACCCCGACCGGGCGCGTGAGCTGCTGCTGGAGTTCGCGGACTTCACCCGCTACTCGTTCCGCAGACGCGGCGAATACACGGCACTCTCCGACGAGTTGCAGGCGATCGAGCAGTACCTGACCCTCGAGCGGGCCCGCTTCGGCGACCGGTTACGTGTCACCCTACGGATCGCGCCGGACTGCCTGACCGTGATGGTGCCCTACCTGTCCCTGCAACCGGTCGTCGAGAACGCGGTGCGCCACGGCCTGGAGCCCAAGTCCGGTCCCGGTGAGATCGTCATCGAGGCGCTGTCCGACGGCGCTGATGTGCGGATCACCGTGGAGGACAACGGAGTCGGCGAGGACCCCGACCGCATCCAGGCCGCCCTCGACGGCGTCGCCCAGGCCGACTCGGTCGGTCTGTCCAACGTCGACATGCGCCTGCGGGCCACCTTCGGGGAGCAATACGGACTGGTCGTGGAGACCGCGCCCGGCGCCGGCACGCGCGTGCTCATGCACGTGCCCCGGTTCGCCGCTCGAGCGCACGCGGCCGACCCGGCGGCTCACTATGGTGGGTGACATGCCAGACCACCTGCGGGTGCTCGTCGTCGACGACGAACCTCCGGCGCGCGGCGAGCTGGCCTACATGATCGATCAGCTCGAGCCGGTCGCGTCGGTGCACGCCGTCGGCTCCGGCGTCGAGGCGTTGCGTGCTCTGGAGTCCGAGACGTTCGACGCCGTCTTCCTCGACATCGCGATGCCCGGCCTGAGCGGGCTGGACCTTGCCCGCGTGCTCGCGCGGTTCGAGCAGCCGCCCGCCGTGGTGTTCGTGACCGCCCACGACGCCCATGCCGTCGAGGCGTTCGAACTCGACGCGGTCGACTACCTGCTCAAGCCGGTCCGCGAAGCACGGGTGCGCGAGGCCGTCCGCCGGGTGCTCGCCCACGACGTGCCGGTGCCGACCACGACTACCGACCCCACGATTCCGGTCGAGCTCGGGGGAGTGACCCGTTTCCTGCGGCGCTCCGATGTGCACTTCGTCGAGGCGCACGGGGACTACGTCCGGCTGCACACCGGCACCGGCGCGCACCTGGTCCGGCTCTCTCTCGGCACGCTCGAACGCGACTGGGCCGACGCCGGGTTCTTGCGCATCCACCGCAGCTACCTGGTGTGCACCCGGCACATTACCGAGCTGCGGCAGCACGACCAACGCTGTCTCGTGGTGATCGACGGGCACGAGCTCGAAGTGAGCCGGCGCCGTGCCCGTGAGCTCAAGGACGTGTTGTTGCGCGGCGCGAGCGACGGCGTGCGATGACCGGACCCGAGGAGCGGCGGGTCCGGGTCGAGCGTCGCCGCAGCGTTGCGCCCGACGGCACCGCGATGAGTCAGGAGATCGACGCGCAGTCCCAGCTCGGGGAGGCGCTGCTGCGCTCGCTGATGCGAGCTCAGCTGCGGCTGGCCGGCGTCGTCCTGCTGCTGCTCGCGGTCACGCTGGGCGGTCTGCCGCTGATCTTCGAGCTGGCTCCCGGCGTGCGGCGGATGCACGTCCTCGGCATACCCCTGCCGTGGCTGCTGCTGGGAGTGCTTGTCTACCCGGTGCTGCTCGGACTGGGATGGTTCTACGTGCGCTATGCCGAGCGCAACGAGGCCGGCTTCGTCCGGCTGGTGGACCGCACGTGAGCCGCCCATGAACGCCGGTGTCGGCCTGGTCGCCGTGCTCGCCGTGTCGGTGCTCACCCTCGCGATCGGCGTCTTCGGGGTGCGGGTGTCGCGCACGACGAGCGACTTCTACGTCGCCTCCCGCAGCGTCGGACCGGTCGTCAACGCGTCCGCGATCAGCGGCGAATACCTTTCTGCCGCCTCGTTTCTCGGTGCCGCCGGGCTGATCCTGGCGCAGGGCGCGGACGCACTGTGGTACTCGGTCGGGTGGACCGCCGGCTACCTCGTACTGCTGGTCCTGGTGGCCGCGCCGCTGCGGCGCTCCGGCGCCTACACGTTGTCCGACTTCGCGGAGTTGCGCCTGGAGTCGCAGGCGGCCCGCAAGGTCTCGAGTGTCGTCGTCGCTCTCATCGGAGTGCTCTACCTGCTGCCGCAGTTCCAGGGAGCCGGACTGACCCTGCGCACCCTGGTCGGCGCACCGACCTGGACCGGCTCGGTGCTCGTCGCCGCCGTCGTGCTGGTCATCGTGCTGTCCGGCGGGATGCGCTCGATCACCGTCACCCAGGCGTTCCAGTATTGGCTCAAGCTCACCGCGCTCATCATTCCGCTCGCCGTGCTGCTCGCCCACTGGCACCGGACCGGCAGCAGGACGCCGGCCCCACTGCACGTCACCGACTGGGTCGAGCCGATGCAGGGCCGTTACGCGACCTACCTGGTCTACTCACTGATGGTGGCGACCTTCCTCGGCACGATGGGCCTGCCGCACGTCGTCGCCCGGTTCTACACCAATTTCGACGGACGCGCGGCCCGGCGCACCACGCTGGGCGTGCTCGGCCTGCTCAGCGTGTTCTACTTGCTCCCGACGATGTATGGCGTGCTCGGCCGCATCTACAGCTTCCATCTGGTCCGCGCCGGCCGCAGCGACGCGGTGGTGCTCGAGCTGCCGACCGACGTACTCCACGGCTTCGGCGCCGATCTGCTGACCGGCCTGCTCGGCGCCGGCGCCTTCGCGGCCTTCCTCTCCACGTCGTCCGGGCTCGCGGTCTCGGTGGCCGGTGTGCTCAGCCAGGACGTGCTGCGCGGCCGGGCCGACTCGGTGCGCGATTTCCGGCTTGCCACGGCGCTGGTGGTGTCGCTGACCCTCGCCCTGCTCGTCGTCTCCAGCGGGGTGCCGGTGGCCCGCGCCGTCGAACTCGCCTTCGCCGTCGCCGCCTCCACCTTCTGCCCGCTGCTGCTGCTCGGGATCTGGTGGCGCGGTCTCACCGCGCCCGGCGCGATCACCGGGCTCGTCGTCGGCGGCACCGCGTGCACCGTCGCAGTGGTCGCGGCCCTCGCCGGCTACCACGCGCCCGGCCTCGCCGGTCCGCTGCTCGCGCAGCCGGCGGCGTGGACCACGCCGCTCAGCCTCCTGGTGATGATCGGTGTGTCGCTGGCCACCGCGGACCGCCGGCCGGCCGGGGTCATGCGCACGATGGTCCGGCTGCACACCCCCGAACATCTCGACGTCGATCGCGGCAGTTTCGATCCGGAGCGGCCGACCGCTCAGCCCGGGAAACGGACCGCTCGGCGACGCCCGGAACGACGCCCGGCGACCATGTGACTCCGCTCACATCATCGTCGTTCAAAGGCCTGACGACCGCGACCACAGCGGGATTAGCGTGCGTTCGACGGCGCCCGCCGTCCGATCCCACGACGTCAGGAGTTCGATCCCATGTCTGAGACGCCCACCATGCGTGCCACACCCGGCGCGCACATCGCCGACCCGGCCGCACTCGGTCTCGGCGGTTTCGCACTCACCACGTTCGTGCTGAGTGTCGTGAACGCCGGCATCGTCCCTGACAAGGTCGAGCCGGTCGTGTTCGGTCTCGCCTTCGCCTATGGCGGCATCGCGCAGTTCGCCGCCGGGATCTGGGAGTTCGCCAAGGGCAACACCTTCGGCGCGACCGCCTTCTGTTCGTATGGCGCCTTCTGGCTGTCCTTCTGGTGGCTGACCGGGCACACCGACCTGTCCGGCGCGGGCTCCGACGTCAACAAGGGAATCGGTCTCTACCTGCTCGCCTGGGGCATCTTCACGCTTTACATGACGATCGGCGCCCTGCGGGTGAGCGGAGCGGTCCTGCTCGTATTCGTTTTGCTGACGATCACCTATTTCCTTCTCGCAATCGGTGAGTTCACCACAAGCAGCGGACTGACCAAAGCCGGCGGCTATGTTGGTTTGCTGACGGCGATTGCCGCTTGGTACGCGTCGTTCGCCACCGTGACGAACTTCACGTTCAAGCGCACCGTGCTGCCGACCTTCCCGCGCTGAGGAGTAACAGATGAGTGAAACACCCACCGAACCCACTCTGTCCAACCTGCTGCACGAGACCCGGCGGTTCGACCCGCCGGCCGACCTGGCGGCATCCGCGAACCTGAAGGCCGATGCATATGCCGCGGCCGAGGCGGACCCGGACGCGTTCTGGGCTGAGCAGGCGAAGCGCGTCACCTGGGAGATCCCGTTCGAGCAGGTGCTCGACTGGTCCAACGCGCCCTTCGCGAAATGGTTCGTCGGCGGGAAGATCAACGCGGCATACAACTGCCTGGACCGGCACGTCGAGGCAGGCAACGGAGACCGGGTCGCCTACTACTTCGAGGGCGAGCCCGGCGACACCCGCACCATCACCTACGCGCAGCTCAAGGACGAGGTCTGTCAGGCCGCGAACGCCCTCATCGAGCTGGGCGTCAAGACCGGCGACCGGGTCGCGATCTACATGCCGATGATCCCGGAGACGGTCGTCGCGATGCTGGCCTGTGCGCGCATCGGCGCACCGCACACGGTCGTCTTCGGCGGTTTCTCCGCGTCCGCCCTGCGCGACCGGATCATCGACTGCCAGGCGGAGATCGTCATCACCGCCGACGGCGGCAACCGCAAGGGCAAGCCGTCGGCGCTCAAGCCGGCGGTCGACGAGGCCCTGACCGAGTGCCCCGACGTGCGGAACGTGATCGTGGTCAAGCGCACCGGGCAGGAGGTCGACTGGACCGAGGGCCGCGACCTGTGGTGGGACGACGTCGTCGGCAAGCAGTCGACCGAGCACACCCCGGAGGCGTTCGACGCCGAGCACCCGCTCTACGTCATGTACACCTCGGGCACGACCGGCAAGCCGAAGGGCATCCTGCACACCACCGGTGGTTACCTCGTCGGCACGGCATACACGCACTGGGCCGTCTTCGACATCAAGCCGGAGACCGACATCTACTGGACCGCCGCCGACATCGGCTGGGTGACCGGGCACTCCTACATCGTCTACGCGCCGCTGGTCAACGGCACGACGTCGATCATGTACGAAGGCACCCCGGACACCCCGCACCCGGGCCGGTGGTGGGAGATCATCGAGAAGTACAAGGCGACGATCCTCTACTGCGCCCCGACGGCCATCCGCACCTTCATGAAGGTCGGCGCCGAGGTCCCGGCCAAGCACGACCTGACGTCGCTGCGGCTGATCGGGTCGGTCGGTGAGCCGATCAACCCCGAGGCCTACATCTGGTACCGCGACACGATCGGCGGCGGCAAGACGCCCGTCGTCGACACGTGGTGGCAGACCGAGACCGGCATGATCATGATCAGCCCGTTGCCGGGCGTCACCAGCGGCAAGCCGGGCTCGGCGATGCAGCCGTTGCCCGGTGTCGATGCCGATGTCGTTGATGATGCGGGCGATTCGGTGCCCAACGGATCCGGTGGCTATCTGGTGCTGAAGAAGCCGTGGCCGGCGATGCTGCGCACGGTCTGGGGTGACGACCAGCGGTACATCGACACCTACTGGTCACGCTTCAAGGACACCTACTTCGCCGGTGACGGCGCCAAACGCGACGAGGACGGCGACATCTGGGTGCTCGGCCGCGTGGACGACGTCATGAACGTCTCCGGTCACCGGCTGTCGACCACCGAGATCGAGTCGGCGCTGGTGTCCCACCCGAAGGTCGCCGAGGCCGCCGTCGTCGGCGCCTCCGACGTCACCACGGGCCAGGCCGTCGTCGCGTTCGTCATCCTGCGCGCCAGCGCCGAAGGTGGCGGCCCCGACGTGGTCAACGAACTGCGCCAGCACGTCTCCTCGGAGATCGGTGCGATCGCCCGGCCGCGCAGCATCCTCGTCGTCTCGGAGTTGCCCAAGACGCGCTCCGGGAAGATCATGCGACGGCTGCTGCGGGACGTCGCCGAGCACCGTCAGGTCGGCGACGTGACGACGCTCGCGGACGACTCGGTAATGGGTGCGATCGAGCAGGGGATGAACGCCTCCAGCGAGAGCTGACGGCGCGCCACCAACCGCGGATCCGGCTTTCCGATCGATCGGGAAGCCGGATTCGTGCTGGTATGACGGCCTCGCCTCGCCCTCTCCTGGCCACCCCCTGTGGATTTGGTGGTCACGATTCTGTGGCAGGATCTATCGACCGCTTCAACGTCCCCGGAGGCAGTGCTGATGACCGATTCTTCTGTCCGCCCCGAGGCCCCGCAGCGGGTCCTGCTCAAACTTTCCGGAGAAGTCTTCGGCGGCGGCAAGATCGGACTGGACCCGGAGGTGGTTCGCGGCATCGCTGAGCAGATCGCATCCGCCAACCGGGCCGGCGTGGAGATCGCCGTCGTGGTCGGCGGTGGCAACTTCTTCCGGGGCGCCGAGTTGCAGGAACGCGGCATGGACCGCACGCGGGCGGACTACATGGGCATGCTCGGCACGGTCATGAACTGCCTTGCGCTGCAAGATTTCCTGGAGAAGGAAGGCATCGACACGCGGGTCCAGACCGCCATCACCATGGGTCAGGTCGCCGAGCCCTACATCCCGCGGCGCGCGATGCGGCACCTGGAGAAGGGCCGGGTCGTCATTTTCGGTGCCGGCGCCGGTATGCCGTTCTTCTCGACCGACACGGTCAGCGCACAGCGCGCCCTGGAGATCAAGTGCGACATGGTGCTCTACGCCAAGAACGGCGTCGACGGGGTCTACACCGCCGACCCGAAGAAGGACCCGACGGCCACCAAGCTGGACACGGTGACCTTCCAGGAGGCGCTGTCCCAGAACCTGCGGATCGTCGACGCCGCCGCGTTCAGTCTCTGCATGGACAACGAGCTGCCGATGCGGGTGTTCGGCATGGAGGGTGCCGGCAACATCACCCACGCGTTGCAGGGTGAGAAGATCGGCACACTGGTGAGTGCCTGACGGCGCTCACCGGCACGACATACCAACTGATCGCAGAAGAAGAAGGTCACCACACCATGGACGGCAGTATCGACGACAGTCTGCTCGAGGCCGAGGAGAAGATGGAGAAGGCGATCGAGGTCGCCAAGGAGGACTTCGCCTCGATCCGCACCGGCCGCGCCAACGCCGCGATGTTCAACAAGCTGATGGTCGACTACTACGGTGCGCCCACTCCGCTGCAGCAACTGGCGTCGTTCCAGACCCCCGAGGCCCGCACGGTGCTCATCGCGCCGTTCGACAAGAGCTCCATGGCGGCCGTCGAAAAGGCGCTGCGGGACAGCGATCTCGGCGTCAACCCCAGCAACGACGGCAACGTCATCCGCGTCGTGCTGCCCGCACTCACCGAGGAACGCCGCCGCGACTACATCAAGCTCGCCCGCACCAAGGGCGAGGAGGCGAAGGTGTCCATCCGCAACATCCGTCGCAAGGCGAAGGAAGACATCGACCGCGCCGTGAAGGACGGCGACATCGGCGAGGACGAGGGCAGCCGGCACGAGAAGGAGCTGGAGGCCACCACCAAGAAGCACGTCGACACCGTCGACGACCTGCTCAAGGGCAAGGAGGCCGAGCTCCTCGAGGTGTGAGGTCGCTCGCAATCGCGATGTCTGAGCCCAGCTCCCGCCGGGCCGCCCGGGAAGCACGGCGGGCCACGCCGGCCGCCGGTGGCCCGCCCGCGCACAACCCGACTCCCCGCGCCGGGCGCAATCTCTATGCCGCGATCGGTGTGGGGGTGCTGCTCGGGCTGGTCGTCGTGCTCAGCCTTTTCGTCCAGAAGGAGGTCTTCGTCGGCGTCGCGATGGCGGCCGCCGTCATCGGCGGCGTCGAGATGCTGCGCGCCATGGCGCACGGCGACCTCCATCCGCCGGCGATCCCGACCCTCGTGTCCGCGGGCCTTATTCCGTTGGTCGCCTACCTCTGGGGCGCCACCGCCCTCGCCTTCGCCGTGCTCCTGGCCGCCCTGTTGATCGTCGTATGGCGCTCGGTCGACCACCCGGACGGCATGCTGCGGGACATGGCCGGTGGTGCGCTGGTGACGCTCTACGTCCCGGCACTCGTGGGTTTCGCGATGCTGCTGCTGGCCCAGGACGACGGGCCGCAGCGCATCGTGGTCTTCATCCTGGTCACGATCTGCAGCGACATCGGCGGCTACATCGTCGGTGTCATTGCCGGCAAGCACCCGATGGCGCCCAGCGTCTCCCCGAAGAAATCGTGGGAGGGCTTCGCCGGGTCGGTGACGGCCTGTGTCGTCGGCGGCGCGCTCAGTGTCTGGCTCGTGCTGGACGGCCGCTGGTGGGTCGGCGCGCTGCTGGGCGCGCTCGCGGTCGTCGCCGCAACCGTCGGCGACCTCTGCGAGTCGATGATCAAGCGTGACCTGGGCATCAAGGACATGAGCAATCTCATCCCCGGCCACGGTGGCCTGATGGACCGGCTGGACTCCCTGCTGGTCGTCGTCCCGGTCGCCTGGGCCGTGCTGACCCCCCTCGTGGCGGTGACCTGATATGACCGATCTGCCCACCCCCAGCACCCGGCGGCCCGTGCCGGGCCAGCTCACCTTCGCCGCGCCGCGCCGCGGCAAGCCGCCGCAGCACCTCGCCGACCTCGACGAGGCCGGACGCAAAGTGGCTGTCGAAGCGTTGGGCCACAAGGGGTTCCGCGCGAAACAGCTGTCGACGCACTACTTCGAGCGGTTCGTGTCCGACCCGGCCGAGATGACCGACCTGCCCGCTGCCGGGCGCGCCGAGCTGGTCGACGCCATGTTGCCGCGACTGCTCACCCCGGTGCGGTCGCTGGAGGCGGACGACGGCCGCACGATCAAGCAGGTATGGCGCCTGTTCGACGGCGCTCTCGTCGAGTCGGTGCTGATGCGCTATCCCGGCCGGGTCACCATGTGCATCTCCAGCCAGGCCGGCTGCGGCATGAACTGCCCGTTCTGCGCCACCGGCCAGGAGGGCCTGACCCGCAACCTGACCACTGCCGAGATCGTGGAGCAGGTCGTCGCGGGCGCGCGCATGTTGCGGGCCGGCGCGCTCGCCGGTGGTGACGACGAGTCCCGCGAGACCCCGTTGCGGGTGTCCAACGTCGTCTTCATGGGCATGGGGGAGGCGCTCGCGAACTACCGGCAGGCGGTGAACGCCATACATCGGCTCATCGACCCGGCGCCCGCCGGTCTCGGTATGTCGGCCCGGCACCTCACCATGTCGACCGTCGGGCTGGTGCCGGCCATCGACAAGCTTGCCGCCGAAGGGATTCCGGTCACGCTGGCGCTGTCGCTGCACGCACCGGACGACGAGCTGCGCAACGAACTGGTGCCGATCAACACGCGCTGGACCGTCGACGAAGCACTGGACGCGGCACACCGCTACTACCAGACGACCGGCCGGCGCGTGTCGATCGAATACGCCCTGATCCGGGACATCAACGACCATGCCTGGCGCGCCGACCTGCTGGGGGAGAAGCTGCGCGCCCGCGGCGCGGGCTGGGTGCACGTCAACCCGATCCCGCTCAACCCGACACCGGGCTCGAAGTGGACCGCCTCCCGCAAGGGTGTCGAGCAGCAGTTCGTCGAGCGGCTGCGTGCGCACGGCATACCGACCACGATTCGCGACACTCGGGGTTCCGACATCGACGGGGCGTGCGGCCAACTCGCCGCATCCACAGCCTGATCCGCCGTCATGGGATCGTTGCCGAATCTCATGCTGACCTGGCGCCAGGCCCTGGTGCTGGGCCTGGTTCTCGGCGCGATGTGGCCGGCGCTCCGGCGGCGGCTGCCCGCCATGGCGACGTTTTGCCGGGAGGCCTCGATCATCGCGCTGCTCTTCGCCTGCTGGCAGATCATCCAGCTGGTGACGTCCAACGACGGCGGGGATGCGATCGGCCGCGCGCACTGGATCGAGCGGGTGCAGTCGGCGATGTTCTTCCCGAACGAGCGCAGCGTGCAGGACCTCATTCTGGGCCACGAGCTCGTGGTGCAGCTGGCCAACCTCTACTACGCCAGCATGCACTTCACGGTGATGGGAATCTTCCTGTTGTGGATGTATTTTCGCCATCGCGACCGTTATCCGGCGGTGCGCACCATCATCGCGCTCAGCACGCTCGGTTGCTTCTTCGTGCAGTTCCTGGCCGTCGCGCCGCCACGGCTGCTCCCGGGATATGTCGACACCGCCGAGCTCTACGGCCAGTCGGTCTACAACGCCGGCTTCTCGGTCGACAACTTCGGCGCGATGCCGTCGGTGCACGTGCTCTTCGCGGCGGTCGTCGGGTGGTACACGTGGCGGGTCAGCACGTCCCGGTGGCGGTGGATCGGGCCGGTGCACTTCGTGGTCACCGTGTTCGTCGTCGTCGCGACCGCCAACCACTGGTGGCTCGACGGCGTGGTCGCCATCGCCATACTCGTCGCGGCGGCGTGGCTGCGGCACGGCGCGCTGGTGCTGTGGCACCGGTGGCGGGACGCGCAGCCGACCGCGCCGGCGCTCGCAGCGCAGCCGGCTACGACTGGTCCAGCGTCACTGATGGATGGTTCGCACCGATGACGTAGGGGATCGCCGATCGCTGCGAGATGCCGAGCTTGCGCAACACGTTGCCGACGTGCACCTTGACGGTCTTCTCGGAGATGAACAAGCGGCTGGCCAGCTGACGATTGGTCAGGCCGTCGACCGCGATCAGGGTCGCGATCTCCAACTCCCGGGTGGTCAGTCCCGCGGTGTTGTCCTTGGGTTCCGGGTCGTCGCTGCGCGCGGTCGCCAGGGCGTCCGCGAGCCGCAGATGCAGCCGCTCACCGGACTCCTTGGCATCCTCCAGCAGCCGGGTCGCCTCGGCGAGCTGCGGATCGTTCGGCAGCGCAATCGCGTGCAGCGCCAGGCGCAGACGTTCCAGTTCGTTGGTGAGGGTGCGCAGCAGGTCGGTTTCGTCGCGGGGCTGGGTGCTGTCGAGTTCGGGGTAGAGCTCGTAGAGCCCGAGATCGTCGGCGAAGCTGCGGTCCTGAGTGATCTCCCAGACCAGCGCCCGGCCGAGCCACTGCAGCGCGCGTTCGATCTCGTCGTCATAGGTGTTGGCGACGGTGCTCTCGACGCACATCATGCCGAGGATCTCTCCGGTGTCGGGGTCCCGCAACGGGACGACGAGGACGTCGAGAATCGGGCTGTCGGTGGTCTTCCAGCCCATCCGGGCGCGCCGTCCGTCGTCCTGTGCGTAGCGATAGAGCCGTCCGGTCGCCCGGATGTACTCGGACAACCCGTTGGGGCCGAACTGCTGTACGTCGGCGCTCAGGAACCCCGTGTTGTCAACGCAATACGGGATGGACAGGGTCGTCGGACCGATGTAGTGGCCGACGTAGAACGTATCGACCCGGGTGAGCGCGCACATGGCGGCGCGGCATGCCGCATAGCGCGTCATCATGTCGCCACGGTCGGAGGAGCGCAGCCGCCGGTCCGCGGCGCGCAGCACGGAGACCGCGAACGGCGTGAAGCTGTCCGCTGGTTTGTCCGCGCCGTCGGTCACGGTGTCGCGCCACCTCCTGCCCGCCGCTCGAACGCACGCTGTGTGCTTCCTATGCGCTCAATTGTGCGGCAGGCGTCGTCCGCGTCATCAACCAGGTGTATGGCGTCCGCCATCGGCCGCTCGGCCGCGAGAGCCCGCAGCGTGTCCCACACCGGCACCCGGCGGCTCCAGTGCTCCTTGTCCACGAGCACGAGCGGCGGCAGGGGACCGGTGGCTGCCGCGTAGTAGAGCGCCGTCGCCACCTGGAAGATTTCCTGCACGGTGCCGGCCGCTCCGGGCAGCACCACGATGCCGCCGTTGCAGATCCGCAACAGCACGTCCTCCCGCAGCGCGTTGGAGAAGAATTTCGCCATCCTGTTGCCGAACGCGTTGGGTGGCTCATGGCCGTAGAACCAGGTCGGTATGCCGAGGCTGCGCGGTGCGCCGGTGTCCGTCGTGATGTGTTCACGGACGGCAAACGCGACCGTCGCCCATGCGGTGACGTCCGGGCGGAACGACGGCACCGTGGCAAGCTCGGCGAGTGCCGGCGGGAGCAGGTGCGGATCCACGCACAGTGCGCCGAGATTCGCCGCCTCCATGGCGCCCGGGCCGCCGCCGGTGACGACCACCGCGCCGCCCGACGCGAGATCGTGGCCGAGCCGTGCCGCCCGCGCATAGTCGGCGGACCCGCGGGGGACCGCATGGCCTCCCATCACCCCGACAACGGTTCTGCCGCGGACGAATTCGGTCAGGCCGTCACCGATGCTCCCGTCGTGGATCGCACGCAGCATCGAGGAGTAGACGTCCTGGTCGGACGCTGGGTCGAGGGACCATTCGTACGTGCGCCTATCGGGGGTCGCGGCGTACCCGCCGTCGCGCAGCCCGGCATACAACTCTCGGGGCCGGTAGAGATGCGCCCGCCAGGGGTCGAACGGGACGTCCGGGTCCGCGGGGAACACCAGGGCGCCGTGCAGCCGCAGGTGCCGGTGCAGGGTGTCGCTCATCGTGCCGCCGAGCACCACCACTCCGGTGAAATCGTCGATGCGCAGCAGTTCCGGCTCGACCTGCGTGAGGTCCAGATCCTGCAACCGCAGGTCACGCACCGAGGAGCCCTCGGCAAGCAAACGCCGCAGTTTTGCAAGGGATTCGACTTCAGCGGTGGACATCCGTCGATTCAATCCGATCATCCCGCGCGTCGAGGTCACGATCCGATCACGGCTGCCGATCCGGGACAACCACGTGCAACACTTGGGAGTCTTCCTACATGTCGGGCGGGAACGCGCCTGACACACTCGGGGAACGCGGCAGAAGCCGCGGAAAGGAAGGATTGCCATATGAAGCGCACCTCGGTCCCGGTCACCATCGGAGCACTTCTCGTCGCAGCAACAGCGATCGTCGCTCCGGCTCAGGCGTCGGCCCTCGGACGGCACGCGCCATCGGTGCAGGTGCCGGTGGCTGTGCATGTGCAGGCGGCGCCGCACCGGGCCGCCGCCACGAGCGATCAGCAGCAGATTACGTCGGCTATCCTGCACAGTCCGCTGCTCGGGGCTGTCGCACCGAGCAATGTCGCGGTCAGCCAGATCCGCTTCGCCGGTGATGCGTGGGCCGGTGCCGTCGCGACGCCGAAGAACGGCCAGACCGACCCGGCACAGGTGCTGCTGCAGAAGACCGGCTCCACCTGGCAGGTCCGCGATCTGGGCACCGCGAGTGTCGGCTGCGGCATCGCGCCGCCCGCCGTGCGCGCGCAGTTGGGCCTGCACGGCCCCTGCTGAGTTCCTGGCTGCGCACCCGCTGTCACCAGGGACGAGTAGCTTCGCTGCGTGATCACCACGCTCGCTGTCAGCGGCTACCGGTCGCTGCGCGACGTCGTCGTGCCGCTCAGCCCACTCACCGTCGTCACCGGCGGCAACGGCAGCGGAAAGTCCTCCCTCTACCGCGCGCTCGGATTGCTCGCCCAGTGCGCGGAAGGCCGGGTGATCGGCTCGCTCGCCCGGGAGGGCGGCCTGCAGTCCGTGCTGTGGGCCGGGCCGGAATCCCTCGCCGGTGCCCGTCGTGGCGCGCCGGTCGAAGGCACGGTGCGGAAGGGACCGATAAGTCTGCGAATGGGTTACGCCAGCGAGGATTTCGGCTATCTCGTCGACCTCGGTCTGCCGCAGCCGACCGGGCTCCCGACGGCCTTCCAGCGCGACCCACAACTCAAGAGGGAGCTGATCTTCGCGGGTCCGGTGATGCGTCCGTCGACGACGTCGGTGCGTCGCCGCCGTGGCCTGGTGGAGGTTCGCGACGGTCGCGGCTGGATCGAGGTCCGCAAGGACCTCGCGTCATACCGCAGTGTGTTGCGAGAGTATGCCGACCCGCACGTCGCGCCCGAGGTCTTCGCGGTGCGCGAACAGATCGGATCGTGGCGGTTCTACGACAGTTTCCGTGTCGATCTGGACGCGCCGGCCCGGCGGCCACAGGTCGGCACCCGCACACCGGTGCTCGCCGGTGACGGCTCCGATCTGGCGGGTGCGGTGCAGACGATCCTGGAGAGCGGATTCGGCGACCTCGAGCGCACGATCGCCGACGCGTTCGAAGGAGCGCGGCCTCAGGTGCTGGTCTCCGACGGACTCTTCGACGTCGCGATCGCCCAGCCGGGCGTGTTGCGGCCGCTGCGCGCGGCGGAACTGTCCGACGGCACGCTGCGTTACCTGCTGCTCGCCACGGCGTTGCTCACTGTCGATCCGCCGCCGTTGATGGTGCTCAACGAGCCGGAGACATCGCTGCATCCGTCCCTCATCGCCCCGCTCGCGCGGCTGATCGGCGCCGCATCGGGCCGCTCACAGCTCATCGTGGTGAGCCATTCGCAGCCCCTCATCGACGCCCTGCGGGCCGAGGGAGACACCGTCAGCCACGTGGTGCTGACCAAGGATCTCGGGGAGACGGTGGTCGAGGGGCAGGGTCTGTTGAGCACGCCGCCGTGGGAATGGGGATCGCGCTGAGACCTACGCGGGGGCAGACTGGCGACATGGCGGCGGAACAGAGCGGAATCACGGTGATCGGTGTCGGTACCGTGCGAGTCCCGACGACCGAGGCACAGGTGGGCCTGCGGATCGAGCGCCGGGAGGCACAGCCCGGTGCGGCGCTGCGCGAGGCCGCAGCCGTCGTCGCCGCGGCGCTGGAAGTGCTGCGGGACACCGGCGTGCCGGACGCCGACGTGCGCACCGAGGCGGTCAGCGTGGCGCCCCATCGCGTGTGGGTGAACGACGCCGAGCAGGTCCAGGGGTATGACGCCGGTCAGACGCTCCGGGTCCGGCTGACCGACCTCGGGCTGCTGGACCGGCTGCTCGGCGCGCTCGTGGACCGGTGCGGCACCGGGCTGCAGATCGAGGATGTCTCGCTCAGCGCCGACGCCACGGCCGACGCACTGTCCCGTGCCCGCCGTGAGGCGATCGATGACGCACGGCAAAAGGCTTCCGACTATGCGACATTCGCCGGCCGGACACTCGGTCGAGTGGTTTCGGTGAGCGAGGTGGCGGGCGGACACTCACCGCGGCCTCTCCCACGAATGGAGGTGGCTGCGGCGATGGCCTCGATGCCGATCGCGCAAGGTGAGCAATCCACCACCGTGACCCTGGAAGTGCACTGGGCGTTCGAGTGACGATGGACCGCAGTCGGCGGTGTGCCGTCGACCTGCGATACGGCGGATCACCTGGCACTCCTACCGATTCGTGAGCATTCGGCATAGTCACCGGGTGGTCTTGGCGACGCCGGCCACCACCGCTTCATGACCGGATGCCTCGAGCCCGTCTTTGCCGAGCGTGCCGCGGCAGACAGGCGGCTCTATCTGCGCTTGCCGGTATGGGACGGTCATCAGCCGACGGCGTCGACAGCAGCGATGAAGTGCTCGGATGCGTCGAGGCGTATGTCGACGAGCGACTCGGAACGGCACCCTCCCTGCTATTGGGGAGTCGTACGGTGGCCATCTCGCCCGAGCACTCGCCGCCAGGAGACCTGGCCAAGTAACGGGTCTTGCGCTGACCTGTCCTCTTGCGCGTGCCGACTTCGTCCCAACAGACCGTCGGTGCTTGGGGATGCGGGATCGCGTGGATCTGGTCCGGACGGGCCGACCGTCGGTCGTTGGGACGCCGGATCGCGCGGCTCCTGGTTCTCGGGTCCGGGTCGCTGATCGTCTCGGCATCGGAGTCATCGGCCAAGCGAACGATGATCGACGCATCGACCGCCGCCGAGCTGGGATAGTCCGAGATCGCCGCCCGAATAAGTCGAAGGAGGTAGCCGACGCCCACAGGGCGGGTTGAGTAGGTCGAGGCGCTAGCCGAGACCGTATTGAAACCCGGCGCCGGACCAGCTCAGCCGCTCTCCTTCATACAGGTTTCGGATATCGAGCCAAGGGGTTGTCGGTGCTCGCGTCTAGACTGATATCAGTCGAAACACCAGTAATCACAAGGAGGTGAGCGGATATGGGTATTGATTTCCGGGTGGTCTTACCGGACAAACCAGAGCCGGGTCAGGTGCATGAGGCAGAGGACGGTTTACCGCGTCCAGTGCCGGGTCGCGGACCGGAGGTATTGGAGCAGTTACGGTCGTTGGCCGGGTTGCTGGACGAGGTCCCGGGCACCGTGCATCAGCTCGGCGGGTCCGAGTTGACCGAGTTGGCACAGGTGTTGCTGCGGGTGCATGCCCGGTCCGCGCAGGTCGCGGCGTTGGTGACCAGTGACGCGGTCCAGCGGGGCACGGTGGCGCAGTCGGATGCGGCCAGCACGCAGCAGTGGGTGTCGGGGGCGGCGGCCGCGGCGGGGTGTGTGTTGGAGCCGCGGGAGGCGCACACGATCGCGGTGGTGGCCGAAGCGTGCCGGGAGCGGCGTAACGAGGTTCTTGCCGCCGCGGTGCGGGGTGGTGCGTGCACGCTGGCGGTCGCCAAGACGGCACTGAACGCGGCGAAGAAGGTGGCGCCGGTGCTGCCGGACGCGGACCGTGGCGAGATCTTGGGCTGGTACCTGCAGCTGGATCCCTCGCTCGGGTCCGCGGGGGTGGATGCGTTGACCCGCAAGATTCTGGCCACTTACGGCCCGGAGGAGTTGTCGGTGGATGACGCGGAGTTGGAGGAGGCGGAGTCGCTGACCTGGTCACGCACCCCGGCCGGGATGCTGCGGCTGGTGGCCGAACTATCCCCGGCCAACGCGGCGATTGTGAAGGCGGCGATCAGCGCCGGGTCGGCACCCAAACCCGCCCCGGGTGGATGTGCCGGGCACGACCAGCACGCCCACGCCGGGCGGGGAGAGGACTGCGCACGGGATGCGCGCACCCCGGGGAAGCGGCGGGCGGATGCGTTGCTGGAGCTGATCAATGCGGGCGCGAAAGCACTGACCGGGAAAGGCTGCCCGGCCGGGGCGGCGACCGTGCTGGTGACGATGGGGTTGGAGGCGTTGACCGCGGGTGTGGGTGGGGCGTCCACGCCGACCGGGGACGTGCTGGACGCGGGCGCGGCGCGCCGGTTGGCGTGCAACGCCACCCTGATCCCGGTCGTGCTGGGCGGCCCAAGTGAGCCGTTGGACGTCGGACGGGAAGTGCGCCTGGTCACCGGCGGGTTGCGGGCCGCGGTGCTGCTTCGCGATGGCGGGTGCACGTTCCCCGGTTGCGATCGGCCGCCGGGGTTTTGCGAAGTGCATCACGTCACCCCGTGGTGGGCCGGCGGTGATACGTCCCTGACGAATTCGGCGTTGTTGTGCACCCGCCATCACCACACCGTGCACCGGCGTGGTTACCTGGCAACGGTTTCCAGCACCGGCGTCACCTGGCACCTGATCCCCGGCCGCATGCCCGGACACAACACTCGAGCAGCGTGAGCGAGTTTTCGGACGACCGCTCAACCTGAGCGATCCTCTGCGCCTACTCGTAGAGTGACGTCTCGTGGACAGCAGGATGATCTCCGTCGGCGACGACGACGTCGCGCTGCACGTCGCGCACACCGGCGAAGGTCCCGATGTCGTGGTGTTGTCCGGCGGTCCGGGCTGCGTCCACTACCTGGCCGACGAACGCATCGCGCCCGAGGGTGTCCGCGTGTGGTTCCCCGACCCGCGCGGGGTCGGCAGATCCGGTGGCGGCCCACACGACATGGCAACCGCGATCGCGGATCTCGAAGCGATCCGGGAGCAGCTCGGTCTCGACACCTGGGTGGTGCTCGGCCACTCCTGGGGCTCGGACCTTACCGTGCGCTATGCGCTCGATCATCCGGAGCGGATCAGGGGAGTCATCGGGATAGCCGGCCGCGGATTGCAGTACGACCGCCTCTGGTCCGCCGAATACGAGCGTCTGCAACACACCGAGAACGACATCGACATCGACTTCGTGCCCGAAGTCCACGAGGCGCTCAAGCAGTCGTTCCGCCGGTGGATACACCACCCGCAACTCTTTCGCGCGCTTGCCGACTCCGTCGTGCCGATGCAGTTCATCGCCGCTGAGAACGACATTCGGCCGAGCTGGCCGCTGCAACAGTTGGCGGAGCTGGTGCCCGGGGGTTCCTTCGAGACAGTGCCCCGCGTCGCGCACAACTTCTGGGCCACCGACCCGGACACCTGGGTGGAGATCACGACGCGAGCCTGTGCAGAGGTCGGCAGTCGCGTGGCTCAGGCGAAGGGGTAGCGCGCGACCAGACCCGGAACCGCGCGCTCCGCGCGCTTCGACAGGCGTCCGTCGAACGGCGAAAGATCAACGCCAACAGTGTTTTTCGAGGTGGCGCGGCGCCAGGAGGCAACGGCCCGGCCGCCGTCGATGAGCACCGCCTTGAACATGCCATTGCCTCCGGGCACCACCTGATCGAAGTGCTCGCGATCAAGGGTCGGGGTGCGGTCGGCATACCCGAGCAGGATCTCGTCAAAAGCGGGGGCGAGCACCGGTCGGAGCGTGGCCGCCCGAGCGTCCTCCCACGCGGCGAGCGTCTCCGGTGCGAGGAAGTATGACGTGCCGTCCACCATCAGCTCGACCAACTGGGCCCGCACGTCGTCCCAGACCTCGGCGAGGTCGCGCTGCAGCACCCCGCTCCACCAGCGGAAGTCCACGATCGTCGCCGGCCCGTGCGACCGGAAGTACCGGAGCGCCCAGTCGGCAACGTTGCCAAGGCGATCCACGGGTGCAGAGCGGCTGATCCATTCGTCGAAGAGCACGAACTGCTGCTGCTTTCCGTCGATCGGCCCGAGCACGAGATGTGCGCGCAAGCACAGCGTCTGCAAAAGGTGCACACCACGCTGGCCACGTGTGTCGATCCCGTGCTCCTCCCACAGCGCGAACATGCCGGCACGGTCCAGCGCATCTCCACCCCGCAACCGATCGAGGGTGACCGCCTGCGCCCGCTCGACGTCGCGTTCGCCGATGCCCAACTCCACGTGCCGGCGCCGTGCGGCTCGCAGGGTCGGCTCGGCATTGAGCGCCAGCATCCACCGCAGATCCTTCGCGGCGACGAGATGGAGCGTGCCGCGCATCGGCCAGGAGCGCACGACCTCACCCGCATTGACTACCGCCTCCACGTCGGCCACTTGGCGGCCGGCGCGTAGCGCCACCGCTGATCGTGCGGAGCGGAAGTCCTGTGCCTGCATGCAGGTCAACCACTCGACGACCTGCGCCGGGCTCGAGGTTGTCCCGGCCACCAGTCCCTGGGCGAGAAGCCGCAGGCGCGAGACGACACGACCTCCGCTGGGTTCGCGAAGCACGTCACGGCCGGCCATGAGCACACGCTATGCCGCACACTGGACAGAACCTGTCCGCCGGCTCAGGCTCTCGATGCCGCGATCGTGAAGCCTTGTGCGCGCAGCCGGTCGACCAGCACGGTGCCGAGCGCCGTTGCGGGAGTGAGCACCCCGCCGCTCAGGCCCGGCGGGAGCGGACACTCGTCGCGGGAGACGGCGAGGCTGAGCGCGCTCTCACCGAGCATCACCGCGGTCGCCTTGTAACCTGGATCTCCTTGGGCAGCAACGACACTCCGGTATGGCGCGCCGGTTGTCGTCGTCGTGCACAGCGTCGCCTCGAAGTGCCCGGCATCCCGCGCCGCCTCGCTCGGGCCTTCACCGGGTGAGGGCATCAGCCGCTCGACCACCGGTCGCAGTGGACGGATGGACATCGCCCCGAAACCGAGTCCGAGTGCACCGGCGAGCGCATACGCGGTCAGCCGGCCGCGCAGACCGCCGCCGGTCCGCTGGGACTCGCGATAGCGGAACGTCCCGCCATACCCGTGCTGCAGTAACGCGTTGCTACGCCGCACGATTCGCGTATTGAACGTCGCCATCACGAAGGGGCCGGTCCACGACCTCACTTCGGGCGCATAACGGACCGCCGCGCTGTCGCGCCATTCGCCACTCGGCTCGTTGGCACGGTCCGGGCTCAGCGCGAACTTGTCGAGCGCAATCTTTCGCTTTCGCTCATCGGCGCGCACCTCGTCGAGCTGGATCATCGCCGACGCGACCGTGCCGCCACTGACGCCACCTTTCATCGCCATGTACAGGTTCGTGTCGCCGAGCTCGTCCGCGTCGTCCGCGTGCACCTTCTCGGCCAGCACGAAGGTGCCGAGATCCGACGGAACAGAGTCGAATCCGCACGAGTGCACGATGCGCGCTCCCGTTCTGGCAGCCTCGTCGTGAAAGCGGTCGATCGAGTCGCGGACGAAGAGGACCTCGCCGGTCAGGTCGACATAGTCGGTGCCGGCGGTCGCGCACGCGCCGACCAGCGGCAGACCGTATTTCGCGTAGGGCCCGACCGTGCTGATCACGACTCGCGCGCTCTCGGCCATGAGGCGCAGCGAGTGCTCGTCGGCAGAGTCGGCGACCACGATCGGCCAGTCGTGTGCGGCTGCGGGCAGGGCACTCCGAATTGCTTCGAGCTTCTCGCGGTTGCGGCCCGCAAGTGCCACGCGCACCCCGTCCAGGGTGTGCCGGGCGAGGTGCTCGGCGGTCAACCTGCCCACGAAACCGGTTGCGCCATACAGGACGATGTCGTGCTGTCGCTGGAGCACGTTGCCGACCGTCGATGTCATGAGCCGACTCTATGCGGTGTCGGATGCGAGAGCTCGATGCGACGATGTGCAGATGCGCCGAGCCCGTGCCCCGATCCGTCGAGCGTCCGTCGCGGTCACGCTCGCGGCCGGCGTCGGCCTGTTCGCGGCGTGCTCCCAAGCCGCGAGGAACGGTCCCGGTCCGACCTCTCCGGGCACCACCTCGGCAGCGAGGTCGCCGTGGCGCGCACCGGACACGCGGACGTCTTGGACGTCATACCACGCGGACGACGCTCGGACCGGCGCCGTGGCAGCGGGCTCAGCCGCGCTTACGCCGAGTCGGCGCGCCTGGTCGGTGGATCTGGGTGGGGCCGTCCGCGGTCAGCCGTTGGTGGTGGGCAGCCGGGTCATTGCCGCAACCGAGACCAACCGGGTCGTCGCGCTGGACCCGCAAAGCGGAAAAGTCTTGTGGTCGCACACGATCGGCAAGCCGTTGCGCAACGTCGCGAGTGTCGCCGGGTGCGGCAACATCGATCCGCTGGGTATCACGAGCACGCCGGTTGCCGACGCGGCGACCGGCACCGTCTATGTCGTCGGCGAGATCGACGACGGCAACGGCAGCGTCCACCATCAACTGGTCGGGCTCGACCTGGCGACGGGCCGCACCAGGCTCAGCGTGTCCGCGGACCCGCCGCTGCCCGCCGCTGAACGGGCTGTGCACCTGCTGCAGCGTGCTGGTCTGGCGATGCGGAGCGGCATCGTCTACGTGGCCTATGGCGGCAACGCGGGCGACTGCGGCACCTACCAAGGCTGGCTGGTCGGTGTGGACACGACTCGAAAGAAGGCGAATTCGGCATTCGAGGTGGCACCGGGCAGCGAAGGCGGCGCCATCTGGTCGTCCGGTGGCGCACCGGCGATCGACCGGGGCGGCAACGTGTTCGTCACGACCGGCAATGCCAACCCCTTCCCGTCGGTCTCTCCCGATCCGGCGCGGTATGCCGAGAGCGTGCTCAAGCTCAGCCCCTCCTTGCGGCTGCAGGCGGACTTCAAGGACCGGAAAGCCAGCGCGGACGGCGACCTCGCGACGGGCAATCCGGTCCTGTTGCCGGACGAGGAGGTCTTTGCCGTCGGCAAGACCGACGCCGGGTTCTTCCTGCGGCAGCGCGATCTGCGCCTGGTGGCCGCAGTTCCCGGAATCTGCGGGAGCGATCCCGACGGTGGCCCCGCGTATGACGCCGCGACCGGGCGACTTTTCGTCCCGTGTCGCGGTGGCGGCCTCCAGGTCATCGACGCCGTCGCGCATCGGCTCGGACCGCGCCTGACGGGTGCCGACAGCTCGCCGGTCGTGATCGGTTCGCAGGTGTGGGCGCTGGACAGCGGGCCCGGCCGGCTCACGACCTACGATGTCAAGAGCCTGAAGCAGGTGCAGAGCGTGCCGGTCGGGGCTGACGTTCCGGTGTTCGCCTCGCCGAGCACCGGAGCCGGCCTGGTCCTGGTGGGGACGACCCGCGGAGTGACCGCTTTCCGGGGCCCGGCTAGGCCAGCGGGAGCTGCGAATCCGTGACCCGGGTTGCCAGGTCGTGCAGCTGGATGATCTGCGCTTCGTCCGAGCGGGGAGGTGGACCGAACGTGCCGTCGAGTCGGCAGGTCGCGTAACCGGTTGTCCTGGCCTGGTATTCGGAGAGCCAGTCGCTCATCCGACGACGCTCGTCGTCCGATGACGGCGGCCAGACGACGGTCGGTGCACGCATCCCGCAGCGCCACGGCTTGGGCGTCAGCCGGGCGCGGCAGGTGTTGTACTTGCGGCACAGGTGGACGTAAATCTGATCGGTGACGAGTTGACCGAAGAGCGCGGCCGCGTCCGGTGAGTTCGGCGCCAGGCCGGAGCCGGTGACGATGACACGGAATCCGCCGTACGTCTCGTAGGCACGGACGCCGAGCTGCGGGTGACCGGCCGCGAAGTCCTGGATGATCGCCCGGGCGCGGGCCGTGGGGTTGTCGTCGTCGCCGGCCTTCTTGCCGCCGAAGAGTCGCCGCAGCGATCGGGCGACCGGACGGGGTCGCGGCACGTCGACGTCCGCGATGAGCAGCCGGTCCGTGCCGAGCACGTCCGCGCCATAGCGGTTGCGGGACACGACAGCGGTCAGCTCTCCGTCGCTGTCCCGCACCTCGTGCAGCGTCTCCTCCCGCGGCGGTGCCCAACCGTAGGACCCGCGCTTGTCGCGGGGGAGTCCGGCCTGAATCGCCTTGAGACTGTTGGCAAGTCGTTCGTTGGCCACGGCCAGCGCCTCGTCGGCCGACCGTGTCGACCAACCCCAGGCGGTGACCATGCCGGCACGTGCAGCGCGCCAGAACTGCGGCAGTGGCTCCATGGCGGTGCAGCTTAACCGCCATGGAGCCACTCAATGGTGCGTGCCGGGTCAGAGCATCGACCACGCCTCGGTGAGCACACGGCGCAGCTTCTGCTCGATCTCGTCGAACTCCGGCTGACCGATGATCACCGGCGGTGCGAGCTGGACGACGGGGTCACCACGGTCGTCGGCGCGGCAGTAGAGACCCGAGTCGTAGAGCGCCTTGGACAGGAAACCGCGCAGCATCCGCTCGGCCTCGTCGTCGTTGAACGTCTCCCGGGTCTCCTTGTCCTTGACCAGTTCGATGCCGTAGAAGTAGCCGTCACCGCGGACATCTCCGACGATCGGCAGGTCGTGCAGCTTCTCCAGCGTGGCGCGGAAGGCCGGGGCGTTCTCGTGCACGTGCTGCACGAGGCCCTCCTTCTCGAAGATGTCGAGGTTGGCGAGCGCCACCGCCGCCGACACCGGGTGACCGCCGAAGGTGTAACCGTGCGGGAACATCGTCGTGCCGTGCTTGAACGGCTCGAACAGCCGGTCGCTGGCGATCATCGCGCCGATCGGGGAGTAGCCCGACGTCATACCCTTCGCGCAGGTGATGATGTCCGGCTCGTAGCCGTAGTCCTTGCACGCGAAGATCTCGCCGATCCGGCCGAACGCACAGATCGTCTCGTCGGAGACGAGCAGCACGTCGTACTCGTCGCAGATCTCGCGCACCCGCTCGAAGTACCCGGGCGGCGGCGGGAAGCACCCGCCGGCGTTCTGCACCGGCTCGAGGAAGACGGCGGCGACGGTGTCCGGGCCCTCGAACTCGATCGCCTCGGCGATGCGGTCCGCCGCCCAGCGGCCAAAAGCCTTCGGGTCGTCACGCAACTCGGGCTGGGCGCGGTAGATGTTGGTGTTGGGCACCTTGAACGCGCCCGGGACCAGCGGTTCGAACATCTCCTTGAGCGGCGGCAGACCGGTGATCGACAGAGCACCCTGCGGGGTGCCGTGGTAGGCCACCGCGCGGCTGATCACCTTGTGCTTGCCGGGCTTGCCGGTCAGCTTGAAGTAGTGCTTGGCCAGCTTCCAGGCCGACTCGACGGCCTCGCCACCACCGGTGGTGAAGAAGACGCGGTTGAGGTTGCCGGGTGCGTATGACGCCAGCCGCTCGGCCAGGTCGATCGCGGGCTTGTGCGCGTAGGACCAGATCGGGAAGAACGCCAGCTCCTTGGCCTGGGCGGCAGCCGCCTCGGCCAGCTCCGTGCGGCCGTGGCCGACCTGCACGGTGAACAGCCCGGACAGCCCGTCCAGGTATTTGCGGCCGTGGTCGTCCCAGATGTAGGCGCCTTCACCCTTCACGATGGTCGGTATGGCGGCTCCGAGCCCACCCTGATCGACCGGCTCGTAGACCGACTGCCGGGTGAAGTGACCCCACAGGTGGTCGCGCGCGGCCTCGGCGCGCGGCGTGCCGGCGGGTGTGACGTCGGCGTCGGATTGCGTGGTCGGCGTTGGCGTTGGAGTTGTTGTCATCTCGTTCCCCAGTCGTAGCGTTGTTTGGCGAGTTTCAGGTATACGAAGGTCTCGGTCTCGATCACGCCGTCGATGGTGCGGATCCGAGCCGTCAGCAGGTCGAGCAGGTGGTCGTCGTCGACGCAGACCACCTCGACCAGCACGTCGAACCGGCCGGCGGTCAGGACGACGTAAGCGACTTCGGGCAGCGTGCTGAGCGCCTCCTGCACGGGGGTCAGGTCGCCCTTGACCCGCACACCGATCATCGCCTGGCGGTCGAATCCGACCTGGGCCGGATCGGTGACCGCGACGATCTGCAGCACGTCGGAGTCCAGCAGCCGCTGGACCCGCTGCCGGACGGCCGCCTCCGACAGGCCGATGTCCCGCGCGATCGCCGAGTAGGCGGCGCGGCCGTCGGTCTGCAGGCGCGCGATGATTGCCTTGGAGACGTCGTCGAGCGTGGTCCTCGTCACACTGCGGTTCGTCTCGACCATGGCGCAATTCTGGCACGTTATTCGAAGTGAATCAACCTCTTTCCTTCGAATTCCGTCGTAGCTTGCGCCATATGGGTATGATTTGGCCATGGCGTTGAGCGCGTTCGACCTGTATTCCGTCGGCATCGGTCCGTCCTCGTCGCACACGGTCGGTCCGATGCGCGCGGCGAAGACGTTCGTCGAGGGGCTGATGACCTCCGGGAAGCTGGACACCGTATGCCGGGTGCGGGCGCAGCTGTTCGGCTCACTCGGTGCGACCGGCCATGGACACGGCTCCGACAAGGCGGTCGTCCTCGGTCTGCAAGGTGAGGCGCCCGAGACCGTCGACACCGGCACCACGCAGGCGCGCGTCGAGGACGCCCGCGCCCGGCATACCTTGTCCCTGGCCGGAACCCACCCGATCGACTGGGATCCCGACGAGGACCTGGTCATGCACCGCCGCAAATCGCTGCCGGCGCATCCCAACGGCATGCAGTTCGATGCCTACGACGCGCACGGAGCCGTCATCGCGTCGCACGTCTACTACTCGGTGGGCGGCGGGTTCGTCGTGGACGAGGCGGCAACCGGTGCCGACCGGGTCGTGCTCGACGACACGCGGGTCGAGTTGCCGTTCTCCACCGGCGCGGAGATGTTGGAGATCTGCGAGCGCGAGCAGTGCTCGGTGTCCGAGCTGATGATGCGCAACGAGGTGTCCTGGCGGTCCGAGGACCAGGTCCGGGACGGGATGCTGCATCTCTGGTCGGTGATGCGCGACTGTGTGCAGGCCGGCATCGCGCACGAAGGCACGCTCCCGGGCGGGCTGCGGGTGCCACGCCGCGCTCCGCAGCTGCACCGCGAGCTGACCAAGGGCGCGCTGCGCGACGATCCGCTGCGCGTCATGGACTGGGTCAACCTCTACGCGCTCGCCGTCAACGAGGAGAACGCCTCCGGCGGCCGCATCGTCACCGCGCCGACCAACGGCGCAGCGGGCATCATCCCCGCCGTGCTGCACTACTACGTCAACTTCGTGCCCGGCGCCGACGACGACGGGGTGGTGCGATTCCTGCTGACAGCGGCCGCGATCGGCATCCTGTTCAAGGAGAACGCCTCGATCTCGGGCGCCGAGGTCGGCTGCCAGGGAGAGGTGGGCTCGGCGTGTGCGATGGCCGCCGGCGGCCTCGCGGAAGTCATGGGCGGCACCCCCAAGCAGGTGGAAAACGCCGCGGAGATCGGCATCGAGCACAATCTGGGCCTGACGTGCGACCCGGTCGGCGGACTCGTGCAGATCCCCTGCATCGAGCGCAACGCGATCGCCAGCGTGAAGGCGATCAACGCGGCCCGGCTCGCCGTCAACGGCAGCGGGGTGCACACCGTCAGCCTGGACAAGGCCATCAAGACGATGCGCGACACCGGTCGGGACATGTCCGTCAAATACAAGGAGACGGCGCGGGGTGGCCTCGCCGTCAACGTGATCGAGTGCTGAGTGCTGAGTGCTGAGTGCTGAGTGCTGAGTGCTGAGTGCTGACGAACGACAACACAAAGGAGTGTTTTGGATGACTGACAGCCCACGCGAGCTGCGCAACTTCGTCGGTGGCGAGTATGTCGCTGCCGAAACCGACCGGACGACGGACGTGATCGATCCCTCGACCGCGAAAGTCGTTGCCAACGCTCCTGTTTCGACCGAAGCAGACGTGGACGCGGCATACCGTGCTGCGTCGAAGGCGTTCGAGGAGTGGGGTCAGACGACCCCGGGCGAACGCCAGCACGCGCTGCTGAAGTTCGCCGACGCGATCGACAAGCGGGCCGACGACTTCGTGAAGCTGGAGGCGCAGAACACCGGCAAGCCGTTCGCGCTGACCGCGAGCGAGGAGGTGCCGGTGATGGTCGACCAGCTGCGCTTCTTCGCCGGCGCCGCGCGCATGCTGGAGGGCAAGGCAGCCGCCGAATACCTGCCCGGTCACACGTCGTTCATCCGGCGCGAGCCGATCGGCGTCATCGGTCAGGTGACGCCCTGGAACTACCCGATGATGATGGCGATGTGGAAGATCGCGCCGGCGCTGGCCGCGGGCAACACGGTGGTCCTGAAGCCGAGCGACACCACGCCGGAGACCACTCTGCTGCTCGCCGAGGTCGCCGCTGAGTTCCTGCCGGCGGGCGCGTTCAACGTGATCACCGGCGACCGCGAGACGGGCCGGGCGCTGGTCGAGCACCCGACTCCGCAGATGGTGGCGATCACCGGGTCGGTGCGTGCCGGCATCCAGGTCGCCGAGTCGGCTGCCAAGGACGTCAAGCGGGTGCACCTCGAGCTGGGTGGCAAGGCCCCCGTGATCGTCTTCGACGACGCGGACATCGAGGCCGCGGTCGAGGGCATCGCGACGGCCGGCTACTTCAACGCCGGTCAGGACTGCACGGCTGCCACGCGTGTGCTGGCGTCGCCCGGCATACACGACGACTTCGTCTCTGCCTTGGCGGAATTCGCCACGAGCAACGCCAAGGTCGGTATGCCGGACAGCGACGACGCGTTGCTCGGCCCGGTCAACAACGCCAACCAGTTGTCGCACGTGACCGGTTTCCTCGACCGGCTCCCGGACAATGCCAACGTCGCGGCCGGTGGCCATCGCGCGACATCCCTCGGCGACGGCTTCTTCATCGAGCCGACGGTCGTGTCGGGGCTGCTGCAGACCGACGAGGCGGTGCAGAACGAGATCTTCGGCCCGGTGATCACCGTGCAGCGGTTCACCGACGAGACCGAGGCGATCAACTGGGCCAACGACGTGCAGTACGGCTTGGCGTCGTCGGTCTGGACCAAGGACTTCGGCCGCGCGATGCGGGTGTCGAAGGCGCTCAACTTCGGCTGCGTCTGGATCAACACGCACATCCCGCTGGTCGCCGAGATGCCGCACGGCGGTTTCAAGCACAGCGGCTACGGCAAGGACCTGTCGCTCTACGGCTTCGAGGACTACACGCGGGTGAAGCACGTGATGGCCAATATTGAGAGCTGACAGCTGACCCCTTCCCCGAGAGGCTCAGCAACGACCGACAGGCTCAGTAAATCGGGCGCCAAACCGCCCGTTTTACTGAGCCTTTCGGCGTTTTGTGAGCCTGTCGGCAACGAGGTGGCGGCGGTGGGGTCAGGGGTGGTCAGGCGAGGGCGGTGCCTAGCGCCAGGCCGGCGAAGGCGGCAAGCAGCGCGACGAGCGCAGTGGCGACGGCATACCGGCTGCCCTCGGTCCGGCCCGTCGTCAGCCACAACCGGACGGTCTCTACCGATGCCGTGCTGAACGTCGTGAAGCCGCCGCAGAATCCGGTGCCGAGTGCGGCCTTCGCGGTGGGGGAGAGCCAGCCGGCGTGATGCGTGAGCGCCCCGGTGAGGACGCCGAGCAGGAACGAGCCCACCACGTTGATCAGGAACGTGGCGATCGGGAACGGGCCGCGGACCCGCCGCCGCACCTCCGCATCGACGACGAACCGGCTCACGGCCCCGACGCCGCCGCACAGCGCAATCAGCAGCGTGGTCAAGCGGTCTCACCCATTCGAACCAACGCCTTCGCCAGCCGGATGCCGGCCCACGCGGCGAGTGCACCCAGGACGACCGTCGCCACCACATAGCCGCCGGCCAGCAGCCACGGCAGGCCGGTCGTCTCCACCATGAAGGTGCTGTAGGTCGTGAACCCGCCCAGCACGCCCGTGCCCAGCCCGAGTCTGGCGAGCCGGCGGCCACCGTGGTCCTCCCCGGATCGCACGAGCGCTTCCAGCAGGAAACCGAGCAGCAATGCGCCGATCATGTTGATACAGAAGGTCGTCCAGGGCCACGAACCGTCGGCGTGCGGAAAGGCGTCACCGAGCAGGGCACGGATGGCGGTGCCAGACGCGCCGCCCACGAAGACAGCGCCCAACAACAGCGGATCGCGATGTGCATGAACGGTGGCGGTGCGACGGCGGGTCGACGTCACTGCCACGGCAGCCCGTCCGACCAGTCGACGACCTGGAGCGGCACCACGATCACCGGGCGGTGTTGGTGGTGCGAGAGCCGGACGGACACCGAGCCGCTGAGGAATTCGCGCATCGGGTGCCTGCCGAGGCGCGTGCCGACGACGAAGCACGCAGCATCGACCGCACGCGCCAGATGAGTCAGCGCCCGGTCCGGCCGGCCGGCGAGGTAGTGGAAGTGCCACGGCACGGAGTCCGCACCGAGCACATCCTCGATCTGTTCGGCGAGCTTCTCGGCGGTCACCCGCCATTGCTCGTCCGCGTCGTCCGGATCGATCGGCGCGTGCCGGACATTGCCGTCGGGCAGTTCCTCGACGACGTAGCGGGACTGGTCGGCGAACCCGAAGTGGACGGACGGTGCACCGACTGCTCGGGCCAGGGTGGCCGCAGTGAGCGCGACCAGGGGCGGCTGATGCGGCATGACGCCGACGACGATCGGGTGGGCGTGGAAGTCCACCATTCGGTCCGGACTGGGTTGGGGAGGCTGCGGCGGCATACGTCTGTCTCTCCGGGTCGACCGGCGGGCAGCACGACCTACCCGCCGGCATCGGCGTGGTAGGAACCATCAGCACTGGTGCGGTTCGGGTCCGGTATGACGACCCGGGCGGGATCCATCGCCCGGACCCACCATAAGGGACGGCCGCCCTACGCCGCGGTATCGGTCCGGCCGGGCCTGTCGTCCACGACCGGCGTAGCGTTGCAGCCATGCGCATCGAACACGTCGGGTTCGACCCGGACTTCGTCGACTACGAGGCTGCGTGGGACCTGCAGCGCGCGGTGCACGCGCGCGTCGTGGCCGGCGAGCAGGAGGACACCACGCTGCTGCTGGAGCATCAGCGGGTCTACACCGCCGGCAAGCGCACCGCCTGGTACGACCGCCCGACGGACGGCTCACCCGTGGTCGACGTCGATCGCGGTGGCCGGATCACCTGGCACGGACCGGGTCAGCTGACCGGCTATCCGATCGTCCGACTGCCCGTTCCCCTGGATGTCGTCGGACATGTGCGGCGGCTGGAGCAGCTGATGATCGACGTCTGCGCCGACCTCGGCGTGCAGACCGTCCGGGTGGAGGGCCGCAGCGGTGTCTGGCTGCCGGCGGCGGACGGCAGACCCGAACGCAAGATCGGCGCCATCGGCGTCCGCGTCAGCCGCGACGTGACGATGCACGGCTTCGCGCTCAACTGCGATTGCGACCTGTCCTGGGCCAACGTCATTGTGCCGTGCGGCATTTCGGACGCGGGAGTCACGTCGTTGTCCGAGGAGCTCGGTCGCGACGTGACCGTCGCGGAGGTGCTGCCCTACATCGAGAAGCGCCTCCCGGCGGTGGTCGAGAGCTAACGACGGAGGTCGTATGGCGACAGGTCGAACCCCGGATCGCCGCCTTCCGCGAGAGTCGCCGCGACGGAGCCGACATACGGCCCCATGGTGAGGCCGTGTGCCCCCAGTCCGTTCGCGATGACCAGCCCGGGCAGGTCCGGTGTCGTCCCGAGCAGCGGTTTGGCATCCGGTCCCACCGGGCGGAATCCGACCCGGGCCTCGAGGAACCCGGCGCCGGCCAGCCCGGGCGCGACCGTCAGCGCCTCGGCGAGGACTTCGTGCAGGCCCCCGGCGGTGAGGCGGTGGTCGAAGTCGGTGACCGGCTCGCGCGTCGCGCCGACGACGACGCGGTCGTCGAAGCCGAGCAGGTAGTGGCTGGACAGCGGCAGCACCATCGGCCAGTTGCCGGTGTCGGCACCCGGGAGGGCGAGATGCACGATCTGCCCGCGCAGCGCTGTCACGGGTGAATGCAGCCCGAGCGGAGCCAGCAGTTGCGGCGCCCAGACCCCCGACGCGTCGACGACGACGTCAGCGCCGATCCTCTCGCCGTCGACCTCGACGCCCTGGACGCTGGTCCCCGCGACCAGCCGCGCTCGGCCGACGACGATCTTCGCGCCCCGCTTCCGGGCCGCGGACCACAATGCCGTCCGCAGCTGTCGTCCGTCGAGCCGGGCAGCGCCGGGAACCCGGATCACCGGCCCGTCGTGACGCAGCGGCGGAAAGAGCTCCTGAGCGGCGGTTCCGTCGATCACCTCGATCGGTCCGGCCAGCGCCGAGCCCGCCGCGCGCTCGCGGGTCGACGCGAGCATCCGGTCGACCTCCGCTTCGGTGGTCAGCCGGAGCGAACCGACCTGCCGGTAGCCGAACTCCGGCTCCCCGTCCTCGGTCAGCCGATCACGCAGCCCGGTGTAGTACTCCGCGCCGGCAGCGGCGATCCGGCACCAGTCCGGGTCCTCCTCGCTCGAGGACCAGGGGGAGATGATGCCGGCGCCGGCTGAGGTGGCCCGTCCGTCGTACTCGGCGTCGACCAGCGTGACGTCGACACCGTGGCGCGCGAGGTGATAGGTCGCAGCGGCCCCGACGACGCCGCCGCCGATGACAACCACTGACATGAGGATGCTCCGTTCGACTGTGGCGCGCACCGTCCGCGCCGCCCCCGCCACGTATGCTGTGGATCGCCCGAAAGTACCCCACGAAAGCCAGATCTGTGACGCTGTCCGTGCGCGCCTGCACCGCATCCGAGTTCCTCGACACCGTCCACCGGGCCGGCCGGACCGTGCCCGTCGAGCAGTCGCCGGAGTGGGCGCGGTATGACGATGTCCTTCCCGGGCGGGAGCACTGGCGGTACCTGCTCGTGGACGACGGCGACACCCCGATGGCCGCGATCAGCCTGACCTCGTTCGCGGGGCGGTTCCTGGAGCAGCTGTGGGCCAAGCACGGGCCGGTCTGGCTGGACGACGACCGCAGCGCCGCGCGGGAGCGTGCCCTGCGCGACGCCCTGTCGTCATACATCCGCAGTGAACGGCCGTCCGCCGCCGTGCTGCGGCTGCACACAGTGCACCCGGGTGACGACCTGGTCGACCCGCTGATCGCGATCTTCTACGACCGCACCATCGTGCTCGACCTCACCAAGTCCGAGGAGCAGTTGCTGTCCGAGATGTCGCAGAGCGGCCGCCGCAACATCCGCAAGGCGATGAAGAACCCGGACCTGGTCTTTACAGACGACACGGCGATCAGCGAGCAGGAGTTCACCGACGTCATCTACCCGATCTTCGAAGAGACCGGCCGCCGTGGCGATTTCGTGCTCCGGCCGCCGGCGTTCTACTACGAGATGCTGCGCCGGCTCGGCCCGGAGATCTGCCGGCTCTACACGGTGCGGCACCGGGGCACCGTCGTGTCCTGGGCGCTCGTGACCGTGTATGACGGCGAGGTCGACTACTACTTCGCCGCCTCCTCGGGAGAGGCGCGCAAGCTGCTCGCGGCATACCTCATGGCGTGGGAGACGATGCGCACGACGAAGGCCGAGGGGGCGACCTTCTTCGACTTCCTCGGCTGCGGCTCGGATCGTTCGCCCTACCTCGACACGCTCAACGAGTTCAAGCTCGCGTTCGCCAAGAAGGGCATGATCGACGCGCCCGGCCCGTGGGACGTCGTGCTCCGCCCCAACGTGCTGCGCGCCTACCACGCGCAGCGTGCGGCGCTCGCCGGCGTCGGCCGGGCGAAACAGGCGGCGCGCGCGTTCGTCGCCGGCCTGCCCCGGTCGAAGTCCGACGCGGTCGAGCTCGCCGACGGCCTGGCCGGGAAGCTCGCGGGTGCCGTGACCCGTCAGCCGCAGGCACCGGCCGACGCCCCGAAAGTGCTGCCGGTGATCCTGGACTTCACCCTGTCCGGCTATGCGCTGGCACGCGCGTTCCACGAGCGTTACGGGCTGAGCAGCATCGCGGTCGTGCCGTTCGCCACCGGCGCCATCGCGGACTCGTCGATCATCCGCGAGGTGCACGAAGTGGGCCCGGAGGGCGTGACCGACCTCGATCTCGTGCTCCGTGAGATTCGTCGGCTGGCAGCCGAAAACCCTGAGCTGACAGTCATTCCGCTGACCAACCACGACGGTCTGGTCCAGGCGCTCTCGGCCAAGCGGGCCACCCTCGGCAAGAACGTCCTCGTCCCGCACGAGTCGCCGGAGATGCTGCACCGGGTGTCCGACAAGAACGTCTTCAACCAGCTGTGCGCGGCCGCCGGCGTGCCCACCCCCCGCACCGTCGTGCTCGACTTCGCCGACGGCCGGCCGAGCGCGGCCGGCCTGGACCTGCCGTGGCCGCTCATCGTCAAGCCGGCCGATTCCGGGCGTTACGGATCCTTGCGGATGGCGGGCAAGAAGAAGCTCTATCAGGTCGGTGACCAGGGTCAGCTGGACGAGTTGCTCGACCGGTTCCAGGCCGCCGGGTATGACGGGCAGCTGCTCGCCCAGGAGTTCATCCCCGGCACCGACCTGCTCTCGGTGACGCTCTACCGCGCCCGCGACGGGCGCATCACCCTGGCGCGCGCCTCGGAGGTCCTGATGCAGGATCCGCGCCCGGCATACCTCGGGATTCCGGATGTGCAGATCGTCACCGAACTCGAGGACGCGATCACGCTCGGCTCCAAGATCCTGACCGAGGCCGACTACCACGGCTTCGCCAACCTCGACGCGATCCGCGACCCTCGCGACGGTCGCGTCGTCTTCTTCGAGATCAACCCGCGCTACGGCCGCAACTGCTACTACGCGACCGCGTCGGGTGCCAACATCGCGGAGCAACTGGTCGCCGACCTCATCGACGAAAACCCAGTCACTGCACCGGATCTCGACGAGGAACTGCTCTACACGACGCTGCCGGCGAAGTTCGTCGAGCAGTCCCTGAGCGGAGCATCGGCTGATCGGGTGCGGCGGCTCGCCGACGCCGGCCGGGTCGTCGACCCGCTGCGGTATGCCGGGGAGCGCAACCCGAAGCACCGGATCTTCGCGAAGGTGGCGGCGTTGCATCACCGCAAGGCGTACCAGGGTCAGTCGATCACGCTGAACGTGGAGGACGTGCGCTGACCGAGCCTGTGGACAAGTTCTGCGGCGGACACCGTGGGCGTGCCACCGTGCCGGTGTGCGCAGTTCTGGAGACGATTCGCCGCAGCCACCCGTGCTGCCGGGCTATGACGTCCTCGGTTTCCTCGGCTGCGGGGCGACCGGCTCCGTGTGGGCGGTGCGCGGTCCGGACGAGATCCGGCGTGCGGCAAAGGTTCTCGCGGCCGACGCGGACCAGCTCGACTACGAGCTGAGCGTCCTGGAGTCGCTGCGGCACGAGCATGTGGTGCGGTTGCACGATGTCGTCGAGACTTCTGAGCCGCCGGGCACCGCCATCGTCATGGAGCTGGCGGAGGGCGGATCGGTCGCGGACACCCTGGCGCGACGCGAGGTGCTGACGCCGGGCGAGCTGGTCACCGTCCTCTGTCCGGTGGCGCGGGCGCTGCACGACCTGCACGGGCTCGGACTCGTGCACGGCGACCTGAGCCCGGGCAACATCCTGCTGACGGGCGAGGGCAAGCCGCTGATCGCCGACCTGGGGATGTCCCGCCTGGCCGGCCACGCCGGGGACGAGGTGTGGGCGACCGAGGCGTGGGCGGCGCCGGAGGTGCTGGCCGGCGGCAGGCCGGTCCCGGCATCGGACGTCTACTCGCTCGGTGCCATCGCCTGGCGTGCCCTCACCGGTGCGCCGCCGGAGCCTGCGGCGTTGCGACCCGAACTCGCCGACCTGGCGCCGCACCTTTCGGCCGGCCTGCGGGACCTGGTCAATGCCGCATTGGCCCATACCGATTCAGCCCGGCCGCTGCCGGGGGAGTTCGCGATCGCGCTGTGGCAGTGCGCACGGCCCGAGCCGGCGCCCGTGCAGGGTTCGCCGGCACGCCGCACAGCCGTTGCCAGCCCGCCCGGCGCGGAGTCGGACGCGCTGACCCGGCGGATCCGGGAGCAGGCAGCTGCAGACGCGGGTGCCACGGGCCTGGCGGCGGTGCCGGACCAGGCACGACGGCGGCGGAGAGTGCCGCCGCGGGTCCGGTGGGTGCTCGGGGCCGCGGTCGTCACCGGGGGAGTGATCGCCCTGGCGGCCACCGGACTCGGCTCCGGTGCTTCCTCGGACGAGGCACGCGCGGCACCCTCGGCACCGACCGTTTCAGAACGGGTGACCCCACCGAGCGCGTCGACGCCATCGACCACGTCGTCCACCGCCACCGCGTCCACCCCCACCGCGCCACCGCTACCCGTCGTGCGGCGTCTCGTCGCCGCCCGTGCCGACGCCTGGACCAGCGGCGACGTCGATCGGCTCGATGCGGCGGAGGTGAAGGATTCCCCGGCATACCAGCGAGATGTCGCTGACCTGCGCACGGCGGCCCGCAAGAACGTCCGCTATCGCGGCCTGCGGTTCACCGTCCGGTCGGCGGCGGTCGAGCAGAGCACCGGGGACGTGGTGCACGTGTCCGCGGTGATCGACAGCTCGGCATACCAGGTCATCGCCGAGGGCACGACACACACGACGCCGGCACGCTTCGGCCAGCACACCGACCTGTCGGTCCGATGGACGAATCACGGCTGGCGAGTAGTGGACTGGGCCGCTCCTCAATGAGCGGCGATGCGTCCGGCATACTCGGAGACGATCCGTCGGCTCGCTGGGAGGCACTTGATGCAGATCGTCCGTCACGACGTCGACCAGGACGCGGACCCCGCCACCTTCGTCTACACCTTCGGCGGTGCGGAGGCTGTCGCGTCGATCCGGCCCGGCACGGTGGTGTCCACCTGGACGGCCGATTGCTATGGCGGCCGAGTGCGCAGCCCGGGCGACCTGGCCACCGAGGTGACGGACACGCGGTTCATCAATCCGCAGACCGGGCCGTTCCACATCGACGGCGCCGAGCCGGGGGACACGATCGCGGTGCACTTCTGCTCGATCACCCCGAGCGTGGACTGGGGCGTGTCGACCACGATCCCGCTGTTCGGCGCGCTGACCGCGACGCCCTACACCGCGATGCTGCACGGCCCGTTGCCCGAGCGGACCTGGATCTACGACCTGGACGTGCCGAGCCGGATCGTCCGCTACCGGGCGCTCGACTCGGACCTCACGATCGACCTGCCGATGGAGCCGATGCACGGCACGGTGGGCGTCGCGCCGCCACTGGGCGAGGTGCGGTCGTCGCTCACCCCGGGCTCCTGGGGCGGCAACATGGACACACCCGAAATGCGCGCCGGCACAACGTGTTACCTCGGGGTCAATGTGCCGGGCGCGCTGCTCAGCCTGGGCGACGGGCACGCCCGGCAGGGCGAGGGCGAGACGTGTGGGGTCGCCGTCGAGACCGCCATGGACACGGTCTTCGCGGTCGAACTGATCAAGGGCGTCGCCACTCCCTGGCCCCGGCTGGAGAACGACACGCACATCATGTCGACCGGATCCACCCGTCCCTTGGAGGACGCCTTCCGGATCAGCCATGCCGACCTGGTCCACTGGGTCTCCGGTGGCCTCGGGCTCTCGCCGATGGACGCCTACCAACTCGTCTCGCAGACCGCGCTCACCCCGGTCGCCAACGTGTGCGACGAGAACTACACGGTCGTCGGCAAGATCGAGAAATCGCACCTGCCCGGGTTCACCGCGTATGACGGCGTGCACGCCCGGCTGCGGGCGCTCGCCGCCGCGGCACACGGCTGACCGCTGCCGCCGGTGTCAGGCGCCGCGTGCGGCACACCGCATGACGTCGTCGATGTCGGTGTGCGTCCAGCTGAAACCGCTGTCCCGCAGGACGTTCGGCGCCATACGAGTGCCGGCGAGAACATCGCCGGCCAACTCACCGAGCACGATCCGGAGCGCAGGAGCAGGAGCGGGCAGGAACGCCGGTCGGTGCAACTCTCGGCCGAGGGCGCGCATCGCGTCGCGTTGCCGGACCGCCGACTCCTCAGGCACCGACAGGTTCACCGGGCCGGTGATCTCCGGGTGGTCGAGCAGATGCACCAGCGCGCGGACCTCGTCGACGAGCGAGATCCAGGACCACCACTGGCGACCGCTGCCGAGCGGCCCGGCGAGACCGAGCCGGGCGAGCGGCAGCACCCGGGCCATCAGACCGCCCCGGGGTGAGACCACCAGTCCGGTGCGGGCCAGGGCAACCGGCGCGCCGGCTGCCGCGGCCGGCGATGTCGCCGACTCCCACGCGATCACCAGATCGACCAGGAAACCACGACCGGGCACCGAGTCCTCGTCGACGACCTCCTCGCCACGATCGCCGTAATAGCCCATGGCCGAGGCGTTGACCAGCCGGACCGGCTCGTCGAGCCGCTCCATCGCGTGCACCACCGTGGTGGTGCTGTCCAGACGCGAGTCGAGCAACTGCCGCTTGTATGCCGCGGTCCACCGCTTGTCGCCGATGCCGGCTCCCGCGAGGTTCACGATCGCCGAAACTCCATGCAGTTGCGCGGGATCCAGCTCTCGTACGGACGGGTCCCACCGCACCTCGCCCGGCCCGGTCGGCCGACGGCGTACCAGGCGGACCACCTCGTCGCCGCGCGCGGTCAGCGCGGCCGACAACGCCGTGCCGATGAGACCGGACGAACCGGTGATCGCGATGCGCATGGTTGCCTCCAGGACGTGGTTTTTCGGCTATGCCAAGCGTGCGCTATACCGCCCGTTTGGCATAGCCGAACCCACTAAACCTCGAAGGCACCCTCTTCGAGCCTCTTCTTCATCGCCACCAGGAACCGCGCGGCGTCGGCACCGTCGACGATCCGGTGATCGTAGGAGAGGGCCAGGTAGACCATCGACCGGATGGCGATGGTCTCGCCGCCGTCCGCGTCGGTGACGACGACCGGGCGCTTCACGACCGCGCCGGTGCCGAGGATGCCGACCTGCGGCTGGTTGATGATCGGCGTGTCGAAGAGCGCTCCACGGCTGCCGGTGTTGGTCAGCGTGAACGTGCCGCCGCCCAGCTCGTCCGGCGTCACCTTGCCCAACCGGGTGCGCTCGGCGAGGTCGGCGATCTTGCGCGACAGACCGGCAATGTTGAGGTCGCCCGCGTCGCGGATCACCGGCACCATCAGGCCCCGGTCGGTGTCGACGGCGATGCCGAGGTTCTCCTGCGGGTGGTAGACGATCGAGTCGTCCTCGACACTGGCATTGAGCTGCGGGTAGGCCTTGAGGGCCTCCACCGCCGCCAGCGCGAAGAACGGCATGAAGCTCAGCTTCACGCCCTCCCGCTGCTCGAATCCGGCCTTCGAGCGGGCGCGCAGCCGCGCGATCTTGGTGACGTCCACCTCGACGACCGTCGTCAACTGCGCCGAGATCTGCAGCGACTCGACCATGCGCGTGGCGATCAGCTTGCGCATGCGGGTCATCTTCTCGGTGGTGCCACGCTTCGCCGAGACCTCGGGCACCGCGCTCGCCGTGGTCGGACGCACCGCCGGAGCAGCCGCCGCGGGGGCCGGTGCTGCTGCAGGCTCCGGCTCGGCCGGCTTGGCGGCCTCGAGCACGTCCTGCTTGCGGATCCGGCCACCGACACCGGTGCCCTGGACCGTCGAGAGGTCGACGCCGTGCTCGGCCGCGAGCTTGCGCACCAGCGGAGTCACGTATGACGCCGGCTCGCGGTCTCCCGAGGCCGCGGCCGGAGCAGACGTCTGTGCGGGCGGCTCCTGCCGGGCCGTCTCCTGCTCTTGAGCAGCCGGCTGCTGGACGGCGGCCGGCGCCTCCTGCTTGGGCGCTTCCTGCTTCGGTGCTTCCTGCTTGGGCGCTTCCTGCTTCGGCGCTTCCTGCTTCGGTGCTTCCTGCTTCGCCGGTGCGGAGCCGCCGGACGCCTCGCCACCCACGATCGCGAGCTCGGCGCCGACCGGCACCGTCTCGTCCTCCTGCACCAGGATCTTGGTGAGCTTGCCGGCAACAGGTGACGGCACCTCGGTGTCGACCTTGTCGGTGGACACCTCGAGCAGCGGCTCGTCGACCTCGACGTCCTCACCCTCGGCCTTCAGCCAGCGGGTGATGGTGCCCTCGGTGACCGACTCGCCGAGCGCCGGCATCGTGATCGTCTCGCCACCGGTGACCTCGCCACCACCGGAGGAGGCGGGGGCCGTCGACTCGGCCGGTGCTGCAGCTGGCTCCGCTGCAGCAGCGGGTGCGTCGGCCTGGGCAGCCTCCGACTGGCCGGCATCGCCCTGGGAGTCCCCGGACTTCGCGGCCTCCTGGCCACCCGATCCGGAGTCGCTCGCCGGGGCGGCCGCGCCGTCACCGATGACCGCCAGGTCGGCGCCCACCGGCACGGTTTCGTCCTCCTCGACCAGCACCTCCTGCAGGGTGCCGGCGACCGGGGAGGGGATCTCGGTGTCGACCTTGTCGGTGGAGACCTCGAGCAGCGGTTCGTCGACCGCGACCTCCTCGCCGACCTGCTTGAGCCATCGAGTCACGGTGCCCTCTGTCACCGACTCGCCGAGTGCGGGCATTGTCACGCGTTCAGACATGGGCTCAAGTCTCCTAGATTGTGTGGCGGGTGTGCGGTTTTGTCTCACGGACAAGTCTGTGTGTCTCAGCCATGGGCGTGCAGCGGCTTCCCGGCCAGCGCGAGATGCGCCTCGCCCAGCGCTTCGTTCTGGGTGGGGTGCGCGTGGATCATCGTGGCCACGTCGTCGGGCACGGCCTCCCAGCCGACGATGAGTTGCGCCTCGCCGACCTGCTCGCCCATGCGGGCACCGATCATGTGCACGCCGACGACCGTGCCCGTGTCACCCGCACGCACCACCTTGACGAAACCCTGCGTCTGCAGAATCTGGCTCTTGCCGTTGCCGCCGAGGTTGTATTCGTATGACGTCACGCCGTCACCGTGCTTCTCGCGGGCTGCGGCCTCGGTGAGACCGACGGAGGCGATCTCCGGGTCGCAGTAGGTGACCCGGGGGATGCCGGACTCCTCGATCGGCGTCGGCTCCTTTCCTGCGATCTCCTCGGCGACGAAGATGCCCTGCGCGAAGCCGCGGTGGGCGAGCTGCAGACCCGGCACGATGTCGCCGACGGCATAGACGCCCGGGATGTTCGTGCGGCACCGCTCGTCGGTGACGACATACCCTCGGTCGAGGTCGATGCCGGCCTCGGCATACCCCAGATCGTCGGTGACGGGCCCGCGGCCGACCGCGACGAGCAGCAGGTCCGCGGTGAGCGAGTCACCCGACTCGAGCGTGACGACCACCTCGTCGCCGTTCTGCGTCGCCGAGGCCAGCTTCGCACCGGTGAGGGCCTTGATCTTGCGCTTCTTGAACGCCCGCTCGAGCTGCTTGGAGATGACCTCGTCCTCGGCGGCCACCAGCCGGGGGAGGGCTTCGACGATCGTCACGTCGGAGCCGAAAGACGCGAAGACAGAAGCGAACTCGACACCGATGACTCCGCCGCCCAGCACGATGACTCGCGACGGGACCTCGTCGAGCGTGAGCGCCTGGTCGCTGGTGACGATGCGGCCGCCGACCTCGACGCCGGGCAGCGTCTTGGCGTAGGAGCCAGTTGCGAGCACGATGTTCTTGCCGGTCAGCACCCGATCACCGACCGTCACGGACGTCGGTGAGGTGAGCCGGCCGGCGCCCTCCACGAAGGTGATGTCGTGCGACTTCACCAGGCCCTGCAGCCCCTTGTAGAGACGACCGATGACGCCGTCCTTGTAGGCGTGCACGCCGGTCATGTCGACCGACTCGAAGGTCGTCTTCACGCCGAACTTCGCACCCTCGCGCGCGCTGTCGGCGATCTCCGCCGCGTGCAGCAGCGCCTTCGTCGGGATACAGCCACGGTGCAGGCAGGTACCCCCGACCTTGTCCTTCTCCACCAGTGCGACCCGCATGCCCAGCTCCGCGGCGCGGAAGGCGCAGGCGTAACCCCCACTGCCGCCACCGAGGATCACCAGGTCGAATTCGTCGGCGGTTGCCGTCATGCCCGGAACGCTCCCTTGCGTCTCGACTGCTGTCCGGGGCCAATCTTGGCACTAGCCGCCCGGCCGGGTGCGAGCGGTATGACGACAGATCGGCGCCGGTCCGAATATGCGGTGGCACGCCGAGCGGCTCCGTGCGAGAGTGATCGGATCAGCCCGAGTGCAAGGAGGCCCATTCCATGACCGACAAGCACGGACCCAGTGACGAGGTCAAGCGCAAGTTCCGTGAGGCGCTCGACAAGAAGCACGCACACGGCGGCACTGACGTGTCGGACAAGTCGCCGCACAGCAAGGTCTCCGGCGCACATGACGCCGAGACCAGCGGCGCTCAGCAGATGTTCCGCCGCAAGTCCGGTTGACCGAAAGTCCTTGAGAACAAAGGAAACCCCGTGCCGACGGCACGGGGTTTCCGTTCGTCCGGCGGCGTCTCAGCTTCGAGACCTCGCCAGCTGGACGAGCGTGCGCACGCCGAAGCCCGAGGCGCCCTTGTCGACATACCCGTAGCTGTCGTCGGAGGAGTATGCCGGCCCGGCGATGTCCAGGTGCACCCACGGCAGCTGCGTGCCGTCCGCGTGGTCGCCGACGAAGTCCTGCAGGAAGAGCGCGGCGACGATCATGCCGCCCTGCCGGGCACCGGTGTGCTTCGTGTCGGCCACCAGCGACTTCATCCCCGACCGCAGGTGCTGCAGCAGCGGGATCGGCCACACGTCCTCACCCGCGTCACGTGCTGCGGTCAGCACCTCCTCCCGGGCGGTGTCGTCGTTGCCGAGCACGGCGGCGGTCCGGGTGCCGAGCGACAGCACGGCGGCACCGGTCAGCGTCGCGACGTCGACGACCAGGTCCGGGCCCTCCCGGGACGCCAGCGCGAGACCGTCCGCCATGACCAGGCGGCCCTCGGCGTCGGTGTTGATGATCTCGACGGTGCGCCCGTTGGGCATGGTGACCACGTCGCCGGGACGCTGCGCGTCGGCGCCGGTGAGGTTCTCGGCGAGGCACAGGTAGGTCGTGACCGCGACCGGCAGGCCGAGCTCGGCGATCGCCGCCGTGGCGGCGGCCACCGCGGCAGCGCCGGCCATGTCGCACTTCATGGTGACCATGCCCTCCGCGGGCTTGATGCACAGGCCGCCCGAGTCGAACGTGATGCCCTTGCCGACGAGCGCGATGTGCGTCTTGGCACGCGCCGGGCGATAGGTCAGCACGACCAGGCGGGGTGGCCGCGCCGACCCGCGACCGACCCCGATGAGGCCGCCGCACGACTCCTTGGCCAGGGCCTTCTCGTCGAGCACCTTGACCTTCACCTTGCCGCCGCCGAAGTGCTCCTTCACCGCCGCCGCGAACGACTCCGGGTAGAGGTCGAGCGGAGGAGTGTTGACCAGGTCCTGGGCCCAGGCCCGCTGCGCCGCGACCACCTGCGCCTGCTTGACGCCGGCCTTGACCGTCTTGTCCTTGGCCAGCGGTGTGAGCACGGTGAGCTTCGCGATCGGCTTCCGGTCCCGGCGGTCCGACTTGTATGACGAGAACGCGTAGGCGCCGAACAGTGCACCCTCGCACGCCGCGACCACGCCGGACGGATCGGTGGACGGGAACGCGATGGTGATGCTGTCGGCCTTGCCGCGCAGCGCCCGGACGGCGGCACCCGCGGCACGGCGCAGCGCCTCGTCGTCGTCGGCGGACGGCATACCGCTGATGCCGGAACCGGCGACCACGACGGTGCCGTCGACGCCGGGCACCCCAGCGAGCCGGACGATCTCGTCCGCGGCACCGGTTGCGGTGAGTGCGAGCAGGCCCGCGTCGAGGTGTTCCCGGGTCTCCGCCGCCAGCGCGGGAGTCTCGGCGACCTGCGCGGCGTCACCGTCCTGGACGGCCAGCACCACCAGCGCGTCGCCCTTGATCTTGTCGGCCGGTTGGTCGGCGGCGGTCAGCCTCGGCACGGACATGGTTCTCCTTCACTCGGGGGACAGGACTCCTGGCGACGATACGCCGTCCCGGGGACGCTACGGTGCCAGCCATGAGCGAGCAGCTGAAGACGTCCCCCCTGCACGATCGTCATGTCGCACTCGGCGCAAAGCTCGCCGATTTCGGCGGGTGGGAGATGCCGATCGAATACCCCGGCGTCGGCGTGCTGCGCGAGCACACCGCCGTGCGCGAGCGCGTCGGCATCTTCGACGTGTCGCACCTCGGCAAGGCTCTGGTGCAGGGCGCCGGAGCAGCCGACTTCGTCAACAGTTGCTTCACCAACGACCTGCGCAAGGTGGCGCCGCCGAAGGCGCAGTACACCATGTGCCTCGACGACGCGACGGCCGGCGTCGTCGACGACCTGATCCAGTACTTCCGCTCCGAGGACGAGGTGTTCCTCGTCCCGAACGCCGCGAACACCGCCGAGGTGGTCCGGCGGATGCAGGAGAAGGCGCCGGACGGCATCGAAATCACCGACCAGCACGCCGAATTCGGCATTATCGCCGTGCAGGGGCCGAAGGCCCCGGAGGTGGTCGCAGCGCTCGGCCTGCCGACCGACCTGGACTACATGTCGTTCGGCGTCGCCCAGTGGGAGGGCCGCGAGGTGATCGTGCTGCGGTCCGGTTACACCGGCGAGAAGGGTTTCGAGCTGGTGCCGAGGTGGGAGGACACCCCGGCCCTGTGGGACGCGCTCGTCGAGGCGATGACGCCGTATGACGGCCTGCCGTGCGGCCTGGGCGCCCGCGACACCCTGCGCACCGAGATGGGCTACCCGCTGCACGGCCACGAACTCTCGATGGACATCACCCCGAACATGGCGCGCGCCGGCTGGGCCGTCGGTCGGAACAAGGAGACCTTCTGGGGCAAGGAGGCGCTCGCCGCGCAGAAGGAGGCCGGTGGCTACCGGCTCACCTGGGGGCTGAAGGCGACCGGTCGGGGCATTCCCCGGCCGGGCTGCGACGTGAAGAACGCAGACGGTGCCGTGATCGGCACGGTCACGTCGGGCACCATGTCACCGACGCTGAAGGTCGGCATCGCGATCGCGTTGCTCGACCGCGGTGTGCAGGAAGGCGACGAACTCGTCATCGACGTGCGGGGGCGAGAGCTGCCGGCGGTCGTGGTCAAGCCGCCGTTCGTGCACACCGAGGTCGACTGAGTCCCGGAGCAGCAGCCGAGGATCTCCCGTCGGTGACCAAGTCTGTCAGTCCGGGCGCCTATCGTCATGGCCATGACCGAAGGCTGGAGCTGGAGCTACGAAGACGCCGAGGGCGCACCCGTCACCTCGGCGCAGATGGTGACGACCGGGTTTCCGACGCAGGGCGACGCCGAGAGCTGGCTCGGCGAGCACTGGCGGTCGTTGTTCGCCGGTGGCGTCGCCGCCGTGACGCTGCACCATGGAGACCGGACGGTCTACGGGCCGATGCTGTTGACCAGCGGGGGATAGCTCAGATCTTGTCGCCGCGCTTGACACGCGGCATCGGCCGGCGGCCGGCGCGCAGCTGGAAGGCGCGCATGACGGCATACGAAGCGGTGCCGCGCGGCGGCTCGGTGTGGAAGCGCTCGCGGATCTGGGCCTTGATGCGGCGCACCATCAGGAACGCGTCGATCACGCCCAGCACGACCACCAGCCAGACCAGGAAGAACGCCGACATCTGCAGCGTCCGGTTGGGCAGCACGGTGAGCACCAGCACGATCAGCATCAGCGGCAACAGGATCTCGCCGAAGTTGCGGCGGGAGTCGATGTAGTCGCGGATGAAACCCTTGACCGGTCCCTTGTCACGCGGCGGCAGGGCCTTCTCGTCGCCTCGGGCGAACGCCTCCCGCTGCTCGATTCGCTGCCGGCGGACGTCGTCGCGGGACTGGCGCTTGGCCGCCTTCCGGTCGGTGGGCACCAGCGGCTTGCGGCGGGCTGCCTCCCGCTCCTTGCGGGTCGGAGTCGGCCGGCCCTTCTTGGCGGTCTGCCCGGAGGAGGCCGACACGACCTCCTCCGCGGGCTGCGCTGCAGCGTCGGGAGTGGCTTCGGAATCAGCGGGGGTCTTGTGGCGGCCGAACACGACGGACAGTGTACGTGTGATCGCGCCGCTGCTCACGACCGCTGTTCGCCATTCGCCGACCCGCTAGCGTGGCGACGTGACCGACAACACCGTTGCACCGAACCTGTCCGATCTCGCCGCCACCGTGCACCAGTTGATGCCCGCGATCCGGGCCGACCTGGAAGCGTTGACCCGGATCCCGAGCGTCTCGCTGGACTCCTTCGACCAGTCGCACGTCGACGAGAGCGCGGAAGCGGTCGCCGGCCTGCTGCGCGCCGAGGGACTCGAGGTCGAGATCGTGCGCGAGGGCGGCCGCCCCGCCGTGATCGGCCGGCTGGCGCCACCCGAAGGTGCCCCCACCATCACGCTCTACGCGCACCACGACGTGCAGCCCCCGGGTGAGGACAAGGACTGGGACACCCCGCCGTTCGAGCCGACCGAGCGGGACGGTCGGCTCTACGGACGTGGTGCCGCCGACGACAAGGCCGGTGTGATGGCGCACATTGCCGCGCTGCGGGCACACGGCGGTCGGCCGCCGGTCGGTGTCAACGTCTTCGTCGAAGGCGAGGAGGAAGTCGGATCCGACTCACTGGCAACGATTCTCGAGCGACACGGCGACAAGCTGGCCGCCGACGCGATCGTGCTGGCCGACTCGTCCAACTGGAAGATCGGAGTGCCCGCCCTCACCACGTCCCTGCGCGGCATGATCCGGGTCGTGGTGTCGGTGCGCACGCTGGATCACAGCGTCCACTCCGGCATGTATGGCGGGCCGGTGCCCGACGCACTGACCGCGCTGGTGCGCCTGCTCGCCTCCCTGCACGACGACAAGGGTGATGTCGCGGTCGCCGGCTTGGCCGCCGGGGACGCCGCGGACCTCGACTTCGACGAGGCGCGGCTGCGCGAGGAGAGCGGTCTGCTCGATGGTGTGCAGGTCATCGGCACCGGTCCGTTCCTCTCACAACTGTGGACCCGGCCGGCGATCACCACGATCGGCATCGACGCCCCGGCCGTGGACGTCGCGTCCAACACTCTGGTGCCGAGCGCTCGGGCGAAGGTGTCGATGCGGCTCGCTCCGTCCGAGGACCCGCGCGCGGCATACGACCTCCTGCGCCAGCACCTGCTCGACCACGCTCCCTGGGGCGCGCAGGTCGAGGTGACGCTGGACGACGAGGGCGCCGGTTTCGACGCCGACGCCGACGGCCCGATCTACAGCGCTGCGCGGACCTCGTTCGCGGATGCGTGGGACGGCACCGAGCCGGTCGACATGGGCGTCGGCGGCTCGATCCCGTTCGTCGCGGCGTTCGCCGAGAAGTTCCCCGACGCCGCGATCCTGGTGACCGGTGTCGAGGACCCGGACACCCGCGCGCACGGCGCCAACGAGAGCCTGCACCTCGGCGAGTTCGAGCGGGTATGTCTGGCCGAGGCGCTGCTGCTCGCGCGACTGCCCGAGGCGAGATGAGCCTTCCCGTGGAGGTGGTCCGCGCCGTCGCACCGCTGCCGGCCGGGTATGCCGATGTCCTCGAGCGGGTGGTGCGCGCGCTCGAGGCCGATCCGCGGGTCGTGGCGCTGTGGCTCGGCGGCTCACTGGGGCGTGGGGTGGCCGACGCCGGCAGCGACCTGGATCTGATCGTGACCGTCACGGACGACGCTTCGGCCGGCTTCGTGTCTGACGGCGGGTCGGCGTGGGCATTCCTCGAGCCGGTCATCAGCCTCGAGATCCCTGGCATGGCAGGGTGTTTCGCGCTGACGACTCCCGACGGGCTGCGGGTGGACACCGTGCTCGAGCGCGAGTCGGCGGTCGCGGTGACGCCATACCGGCATCGGGTGCCGGTGTTCGACCGGCGGGCGACGGTGGTGCCGGTTCCCGCTGCGGACGAGGAGCCGCGCGGCCCGGACGTCGCGCGCATGGAGGCGGTGGCCGCCGAGTTCGCCCGGCAGCTGGCGATCTTCCCGGATGCGGTCGTCGGGCGCCGGGACTGGCTGCTCGGGCAGGAAGCGGTGCACAACTACCGCACGTTCCTCTACCAGCTGTATGTCGAGTCCAACCAGCCGCTGCCCCCGATGGGTGTCAAGCAGTGGTCCGCGAAGCTGACTCCCGCGCAACGGAATCGGCTGTCCGAGCTGCCCACTCCAGCAGCCGACGACGACTCGGTGATCGACGCGATGCGGTTGGTCGAAGAGGTGCTGCGCACCGAGGGCCGGGCGCTGGTCGAAGGCGCCGGTGGGGTGTGGCCGCAGGACGCGGTCGACGCAGGACTGGCCCGCTGGTCCGCACGCGGGCTGTAGCGTCGGAGGATGGCACAGGGCAGCTATGTGGAACCGAGCTTCGAACGCGACACGCGGTACATCAGCGACCGCATCACCCGGGACGGTGAGGACGGCTGGCCGGTCGAGCCCGGGCGTTACCGGCTCGTGGCGGCGCGGGCCTGCCCGTGGGCCAGCCGGGCGATCACGGTCCGCCGGCTGCTCGGGTTGGAGGACGTCATTTCGCTCGGCCTGTGCGCGCCGACGCACGACGCCGACAGCTGGACGTTCGACCTCGACCCCGGCGGGCTCGACCCGGTGCTGCACATCCCGCGGCTGAAGGACGCCTACGAAAAGCGATTCCCGGGATATCCGCGAGGCATCACGGTGCCCGCGATGGTCGACGTCCCCAGCGGGGAAGTGGTGACCAACGACTTCGTCCCGATGACGCAGGACTTCATCACGCAGTGGACGGCGTACCACAGGGACGGTGCCCCCGACCTGTGGCCGGAGGCGCTGCGCGAGGAAATGGCGCCGGTGATGCAACGCATCTACACCGAGGTCAACAACGGCGTCTACCGGTGCGGTTTCGCCGGTAGTCAGGAGGCGTACGACGCGGCCTATGAGCGGCTCTTCACCGCACTCGACTGGCTGGAGGAGCGGCTCACCAGACAGCGCTACCTGATGGGCGAGCACCTCACCGTCGCCGACATCCGGCTCTTCACCACGCTGGTGCGCTTCGACCCCGTCTACCACGGGCACTTCAAGTGCAACCGGCAGAAGCTGGACGAGTTCCCCGTGCTCTGGGCCTATGCGCGAGATCTGTTCCAGACGCCCGGTTTCGGCGACACCGTCGACTTCGTGCAAATCAAGCAGCACTACTACCGGGTCCACCACGACGTGAACCCGACCGGCATCGTCCCGCTCGGTCCCGACCTGACCAATTGGCTGCACCCGCACGACCGGGCGGAGCTCGGTGGCTCACCGTTCGGTGCGGGCACCGCACCGGGCGAGATCGCGCCCGCCGAGCGGGTGCCGGAGTCGAGCAACCCGGCCGTCGGACCGGACGGTCAGCTGCGCCGCTGACAGAGCACGAGGAACTCCATGCCGAACATCCCGGTGGTCATGGACGTCGACACCGGTGTTGACGACGCGTGTGCGTTGCTGCTCGCGGCGCTGCACCCGCGCGTCGACCTGCGCGCCGTGAGCTGCGTCGGCGGCAACACCGACGTCGATCAGGTCACCCGAAACACGCTCGCAGTGCTGGAGATCGCCGGTCGCGAGGACGTGCCGGTCGCACGTGGCGCCGAGCGCCCGCTCATCGAACGCGCGGTGCACGCGCGGCACGTACACGGGGACGACGGCATGGGTGACCTCGGCTGGGCGCGTTCGGCGCGCGAGCCGGATCCGCGGCACGCGGTCGAGCTGCTGCGCGATGTGTTCGCCGCTGCGTCGGAGCCGATCACCCTGGTGCCGACCGCGCCGATGACCAACATCGCTTTGCTCGCCCGGACCTGGCCCGCGGCGTTCGCGCGGATCGGCCGGATCGTGTTCATGGGCGGTGCCGCGCGGCAGGGCAACGCGACGGCCTCGGCGGAGTTCAACGTCTTCCACGACCCCGAGGCGACCGCCATCGTGCTGGACGCCGCGACCGAGCACGACGTACCGGTCACGATGTACGGGCTCGACGTCTTCTACGAGCCGGTGGTGACCCGCGCTGCCGCGCGCAGCCTGACCGCACGGGGTGGCCGGAATCCCGAGCGGCTGGCCGGCGAACTGATCGAATTCCAGTGCCAGCGCTTCCGATCGGACCAGGCGACCATCGGCGATGCGGGCGCCGTCTGCGCAGTCATCGACCCGGAGGGAATCTCCACCGCTGCGCTGCCGGTGCGTGTCGAGCTCGCCGGGAGTTGGTCGCGCGGCCGGACGATCGTCGATGCCCGGGACTGGACGGGGGACCACGAGCACGACCCGCACGGGCGCGCCGATGCCGTCGTCGACGTCGCGCTGGAGGTCGACGGGCCCCGCTACGCGCAGCTGTGGCTGGAGACGGTCAGTCGTCACACGCTGTGAGCCACTGGTGGGAGCGCGCGACCGCGACGACGCCCGCGCCCGACCTGCGGGTGACGCTTCTGCTGGGGTTGGTGGCCGCTCGTCTGCATCGCCTGGACTCCGGTATGGCGTGTCACGCGACACCTCGTCACAGTGGTGCACGAGGGCGCGCACGGCGTGGTCGCGCTGCTCGTCGGGCGACAGCTGTCCGGCATACGACTGCACACGGACAGCTCCGGCCTCACCGTCTCGCGCGGCCGTCCCAGTGGCCCCGGCATGGTGCTGACCCTGCTGGCCGGCTACCTCGGCCCGTCCGCGCTCGGGGTTCTCGTGGCGGTCGGCATACAGAGCGGTCACGCGATCGCGACGCTTTGGTTCCTCGTGATCGCGCTCGGGTTGTTGCTGCTGCAGATTCGCAATCTGTACGGCCTGTGGGTGGTCATCGCGAGTGGCGTCGTCCTCTTCGCGGCGACCCGGTGGCTCGACCCGACTGCGCAGACCGCCGTGGCCCAAACGATTTGCAGCTTCCTGCTGCTCGCCGGCCCGTGGTCGCTGCTCGACCTGCAACGCAGCCGGCGGGCCGGCATGGCCCGGCGCTCCGACCCCGACCAGATCGGGCGGCTCACCCGGCTGCCCGGCACGTTGTGGTGGGCGCTGCTGCTCGTGCTCTCGCTGGCCGGCCTGGTGGCCGGCGCGCGGCTGCTGCTGCGCTGACCCGAGAATGGGCGGATGCGCGTGCTGATCTGCAGTGACCGGTGGAACGACCTGACCGCGACCGAGGTGACCGCCACCATCACCGACAGCTGGCACGCCCGACAGCCGACGGCTGACGTCGTCGGGTTGCCCTTCTCGTCGGGAGGCCGCGGTTTCGTCCGCGCGCTGGCTGCGTCGGTCCCGGGCGCGACGGACGAGGTATGGCGGCTGCGCGACGGGACGACGGACTACCTCGACGGTGCGCTGCTCACTGCGAACGGCGACTCCGCGGAACTGGGCACGGCGCTCGCGGGCTCGATCGCCGACGGTGCACGACGCATCGTGACCGGAGTCGGGGACGCTGCGGGTGTCGACGGGGGAGCGGGCCTGATCCACGCGCTCGGCGAGAGCGACGACCTCGGGACAGCGCTGCCGCAGGCGGTGGAGCGGACCCGAAGTGTCGAACTGGTTGCGGCATACCGGGAAGACATCCCGCTGCTCGGGCTGAAAGGCGCCTCCGCGTCAGCCGTCGAGCACCTCGGCTGGTCGCGCCAAGCGGCACAGGACAACGAGCGACGTGTCGGCGACTTCGCGGAATCGGTACGGCGAGTGCTGCCGCCCCCACGCGATCTGTTGTCCGGTCAGGTGCGCCGCGTCGACCGTGCCGAAGGCAGCGGCGCCGGGGGAGGAGCCGGCTTCGCGCTGGCCACCCTGGGCGCCCGGCTGGTCCCCGGGGCCGATGTGTTCGCCGACGCCGTCGGCCTGCCGGCACAGGTCGCCCAGTCGGACCTGGTCGTCGTCGGAACCCGGGTCTTCGGCTGGCGCAGTCTGGCGGCCGACACCGTGGCAACCGTCATCCACGCGGCCGCCGACGCGGCGCGACCGTCGATCGTGCTGGCCGAGGAGGCCGAGGTCGGCCGCCGCGAGACGATGTCGCTCGGCGCGTCCGCGGCATACAGCATCGTCGACCCGCGCAGCCTGCGTCCCCGAGAACAGCAGGACACGCTGGCCGCGCTGTTCGCACTGGCGCGCCGGGTGGCCGGGACCTGGTCGGCAGCGTGACGAGAAGGACGTACTCTGGAAATGCACACCACGGGGAACAAGAACGGGCAGCATCGTGTTGCAGCTGCTGACCGCCTCCCGTTCGACCGCCACGAGAAGGACTTGATGCAATGAGCGTCGACACCAATGCTGCTTCGACCACCGACACCCACGGCGTCACCCTGACCGACGTCGCCGCGTCGAAGGTCAAGAGCTTGCTGGAGCAGGAGGGCCGCGACGACCTGCGGCTGCGTGTGGGCGTGCAGCCCGGCGGATGCTCCGGCCTCATCTACCAGCTCTACTTCGACGAGCGCTCGCTCGACGGTGACCTGGTGCGCGACTTCGGTGGCGTCGAGGTCGTCGTCGACCGGATGAGCGCCCCCTACCTGGACGGCGCCACCATCGACTTCGCCGACACCATCGAGAAGCAGGGCTTCACCATCGACAACCCCAACGCCGGCAGCTCCTGCGCCTGCGGCGACAGCTTCAGCTGAGTTTTCTGCTCCGGCTCCTCGCAAAACGGCGGCCGAGCTCACCCGAACAAGTTCGGTGAGCTCGGCCGCCGTTTTGGTCGTCGCCTCCGCGGCCGTCGGCTTGTCGGGCGCTTGCGTTGTCGTGGGCTGTTGCTTGTGAATGCCCGCCTCGCGATTGACGGCTGAAGCGGTCGGTGACGGCGCGGCTGGGACGTCACCGACCGTTTCGAGCGTCAACGGGCGGGAAGTCGCGACGGTCGCGAGTTAGGTAAACCGGACCGCCCCGGGAGCGTGCACAAGTCGTGACGGTCGCGAGTTAGGTACGCCGGACCGCCCCGGGAGCGTACACAAGTCGCGACGGTCGCGAGTTAGGTATGCCGGACCGGCCCGGGACGTGCACAAGTCGCGACGTTCGCGAGTTAGGTATGCCGGACCGCCCCGGGAGCGTGCACAAGTCGCGACGGTCGCGAGTTACGCGCACCCCGAAGCGCCCGAAGCGCCCGGACCGCACAACCTCACGGCACGGTGACCGCCGCGACCGACACCGGACCGTCGAGCGGGTTCAGCTCGGTGGCCTGGTCGACGCCCGCCGGGGTGATGACGTCCATCGCCTTCGGGACGGTAGCCGGGTCGACCGCGCAGATCGGAGCGGTGTCGCCGGCCGCACACACCCCGAAGGTGTAGCCGCCGGGTGTGGAGGTGAACGCCCGCGCCTGGTCCGAGCTGTAGCCGTCCTGACCGGCCAGCACGACCGAGAAGGTCCAGCCCGAAGTGGGCGTGCCGAACTGCGCTGCCGGAACCGCAATGGTGATCGTGCGGTTCGCCTGGGACGCCACGACCGCCGACACGTTCTCCACCGGCGCGCCGTTCGCGTCGTCCCACACCGGTGACGCGAAGCCCTGCACCTCCAGCCGCTCGTTCCAGGGTGCGACCGAGTAGTTGCGGCTGGGGTAGGCCGCTGCTGTCGAGGTCGGCGTGGTGCCGGGACGGTTCACGTAGACGTCCAGCAGCTGCGCGCCCATCAGGTTCCCGAACGTGGGCACCAGGTCGCGCAGCGTCGTGCGCAGATAGACCGTGTCGCCCTGCGTGAGCACCTGGAACCGGGTGACGTCATACGAGCCGGCGACGAAGTCGGATGCGGTCGGGTACTGATAGGTGCCCGGCCCGTTGTCGTCGCCGGCCGGGTCCGTGACGTCGAGCACCGAGGTGCCGCCGACCAGGTCGCCGGTCACCGTGACCTGCGCGTAGCCGGTACCGGTCGACGTCGTCGACGTGACGGTGATGACGTCGGTTCCGAAGCCGACGGGCACCGACAGGCTGTAGCGGCCGTCGCCCGCTGCCGTCGTGGACACCGGCGACGAATAGCTGCCGGTGTCGGTGCCGGCGGCGTTCGCCACCACCGCCGCGCCCGGGGTGGTCGTGCCCGTGACGGTCACCGTGCCGCTCACGGTCGCGCCGGCCGTCGGGGAGCTGATCGTCACCGGCACCGTGCCGGGGGCACCGTGCGCGACATACCGATCGGTGGTGATCGACGGGCGGTCTCCGATCGAGCCGCTCCAGGTGTCGGTCAGCAGCCGCACCAGTTGCGCCTGGGCCCAGGTGAGTGGCGCGGCGGAGCCGTTCGGGTGGCCGTTGCGGAAGCCGGTCGACGCGGTCGCGGGGTCCGAGCCGTATGGCGCCGCGGGCAGGTTCGCCGCGGCCCACACCTGCTCCGGCACCAGCCGGACACCACTGGCCGAATCCAGCATGAAGTCGAGCTGGGACGCAGCCAGCGAGCGGTCGCCGGTCGCCAGCGCGGTCTCGGCGCGTTCCCCGGACAGCACGGGCCACACACCACCGCTGCCGGTGTCCGTGGTCGGCCACGGCTCACCCGGTGTGGTGCATGAGGTCTGCGACGGCTTGGCGCAGTCGCCGTACCCGTCCGCGGTGCCGAGCGACGCGTCGTTGCCGTAGCGGTAGTAGCCGGTGCCGGTCGCCGTGGACTGCGCGATCTGCCGGTCGAGCACCTGCAGCGAGTTCTGCACGTCGGCGTCGGTCGGGCTCAGCTCCCCGAGCCGCACGAGGTCCTGGAACCCGCCGTCGACCACCGCCCGCTGGTCCAGGCTAGGCCCGCCGTTGCCCAGGTTGTAGGTGTATGCCGAGTCGGGGTTGCCGTTCTTCGACAACCGGATGAAGTAGGGCTTGCTGCTGTAGGGCCCGTCCGACGTGACGGTGAGGTCTTTCACCGTGCGCTGGAAGTGGTCCGCCGTCGCCTGCCAGAGCTTCGCGTCGGCGGTGTCGCCCTGGGTCGTGGCGATCGTGGCCGCCGCGGTGAGGCCGGCGATCTCGGCGGCGATGGTCGACGGCGAATAGCCCGACTGCTCCTCCCAGCGCTCGCCGGAGGTCCACGGCCCGTGCGCCACCAGGTAGTCGGCGGCCGGCTTGATGTGGTGGGTGAAGAGCGCCGTGTCCGGTCCGAGCCCGGACAGGTACGCCATCAGGATCGGGTAGGCCGTCTCGTCGAGCTGGTCGCCGCCGGTGTCCGGCGCGGGCCGGCCGTTGAGCAGCGAGTTGCGCGGCATGTTGCCGGCGGCCAGCTGCTGCTTCTCGAAGAGGAACCGGGTCGCCGCTCGTGCCGAGGCGATGTCGCCGTCGGCCAGGAATCCGGTGGCCGTCTCGTAGAGGTCCCGCGCGAACACCTCCCGGTAGGAGCCGAAGTAGACCGGCTTGCCACCGACCAGAGCGCCGGCGCTGACCGCCTGCCCCCAGGGACTGGCCAGCGAGGCGACGGTCGCACCGGGGAACGTCTTGTCCTCGCTCGCCTTGAGCACGTTGGCGCTCAGCCAGTAGGCCGCCTGCTGCTCGGCAGTCGCGGATCGCGGTGGCTGCTTGAGGCGGGCGTCATACGACCGCCAGGTGTCGGTGTATGCCGCGGCGACACTCGGGAACGCGCGGGACACCGACCGCTGCGCCGTGTCCACCGCGTCCTGCTCGGACCGGCCGAAGCCGAGCGCGAGCGTGATGTCCTGTCCGCGGTGCGGGGTGACGTCCTCGGTCGCCACGATGTGACCGTTCGGCGCGCTGGTGTAGGTGGTGTTCAGCCGGTGCCCGGCGTCCAGCTGGGCCAGGCCGTCGGACCCGGTGCCGGCATACCCGACGGTCGCGGTCCCGGGGTGCGCCGTCGTCAGCGCGAGGTAGGTCGGCACGGCATACGTCCGGTTGGTCGCCTGGCTGACGGTGCCGGGGTCGTAGACGACCGGCACTGTGCCCGACAGCACCCCGTCGTCGGCGCCGCCGTTGTCGGTGCCGCCACCGCCGTTGCCGTTCACGTGCGCGTCGAGCCGGGCGTAGACGGACAGCTTGCCGATGTCCAGCGTCGAGCCGGGAGTGGCCGAGAGCCGCGTGTGCATGACCACCGAATCCCTGGAGGGGTCGGTCAGGTAGGTGGTGGTCAGCCGATAGCCACGCTTGCTCGTCGCGGTCACCGTGCACGTCATACCGGTGCGGTCGGCGGACACCGTGTAGGTCAGATCGCGGCTCTGCAGGTCGGTGAACGTCCTGCCGTCGGTGACGACGTACTGCAGCGACTGCACCTCGGAGTTGTCGATGGTGGGTTCGTAGACGTCGGACAGCACACCGCCCGCGACGGTGTACCGGACCTTCGACCCGTGGGCCGCGGTGCCGACGCAGTCCTTGCGGGCGAGATCGAAGTGGCTGAGCACACCGGGTCCGTCCGGCGCAGCTGCCGGGGTGGTCGCGTGCGCCGGCGTGCCAGGGGCGGTCAGTCCGAGGGCGGCGATCGCCGCGGTGCCGAGGCAGAGAAGGGTACGTGCACGTCTGGTCATGGAAACCTGCTGTCCGTGGGGGTATGTCGGGAGTGCACCGTCCTGCCGGGGGAATCCGGCGAGGGGACGCTACACCCGCAACCACCTGCCGTGGGGTTCTCGGTGGACCGGCATCCCACGAAGTGAGAGAGCGGTCAGAGTGCCTGCAGCAGGGCTCGATACCAGCGGACGCCCTCCAGCAGGGAGTCGACCTCGAGGTGTTCGTCGACGTTGTGCAGGCTCTGCCGCTGGGCCTCGTTCATCCGGAACGGGGTGAAGCGGTAGCAGTTCGGCCAGACCCGCTGGAAGTGGCGGGCGTCGGTGGCGGCGAGCACGACATACGGCACCGGGACGACGTCCGGCAGCACTTCCCGGGTGATGCGCTCCAGCAGCGCATAAGCATCGCCCAGTTCGGCGACCGGACTCGGGTCGTAGGAGTTGTGCACGACCACCTCGATGTCGTCCCCGACGAGGGTCCGCACCCGGTCGATCGCGTCCTCGGCCGTCTCGTCGATGGCGACGCGCACGTTGAGGCCGGCGGTCGCGGTCGTCGCGAGGACGTTGGTGGCCGGTGCGCCGGTCAGCTGGGTCAGCGCGTAGGTGGTGCGGGTCATGGCGGCGGTGGACGGACCGAGCCGGGCGAAGAGCTGGGCCAGCGGGCGGCGCAGCGCCGCGGCCCGGCCGACGATCGCGCCGAGCGGACCGCGCATGTATGGCGCGATCCGCCGCAGCATCTCGACGGTCGGCTCGGGCAACCGGGCCGGCGCCGGATGCTTCTCCAGCGCCAGGATGGCGCGGGCCAGAGCGGCCGGCGCGCTGTGTGCCGGCGGTATCGACGCGTGCCCGCCGTGCCCGTGGGCCACGAGTTCCAGGCCGACCACGCCTTTCTCGGCCAGGCCGATCACGGCGAGCGGCTCCGCGACGCCGGGAAAGGCGCCACTGACCGCCATACCTCCCTCGTCCAGGACCAGCCACGGCTCGACCCCGCGCTCACGCAGGGCGACCACGGCGGCCGGCGCGGTCGTCCCCTGCAGTTCCTCGTCGGAGCCGAACGACAGCCACACGTCCTGGGCCGGCCGGAAGTCGGCTGCCAGGAGCTCCTCGACAGCCGTACAGATCGCCACCAGCGATCCCTTGCAGTCCAGCGTCCCCCGCCCCCAGATGACGCCGGCCACCAGCTCGCCGCCGTATGCCGGGTGGGTCCACTCGTCCCGCGGATTGACTGGCACCACGTCCTGGTGTGCCATCAGCACGATCGGCCGGTCCGTCGCAGCGCCGGGCCACCGCAGCAACAGCGCGTGGTCGGGCAACGTGACCTGCTCGCACGCGGCGAACAGCCGCGGGAAACAGCGGCGCAGGTCGTCGTGCAGCCCCTCGAACTCCGCGTCGTCGTTGCCGTCCCCGGCGACGGTGCGGCGCCGGACGGCGGCTTGCAGGGCGGCGACGGCATCCGGCATGTCCGGATCATAGGCGGCGTATGCCGCGCCGGTGCCGACTCGTTACGTTGATCCCATGAAGATCGCCGTGACCGGGTCCATCGCCACCGATCACCTGATGACGTTCAAGGGTCGCTTCGCCGACTCGCTCGTCGTGGATCAGCTGGACAAGATCTCGCTGTCCTTCCTGGCCGACGATCTGCAGATCAGGCGCGGGGGAGTGGCCGCCAACATCTGCTTCGGTATGGCGAACCTCGGCCTCCACCCGATCCTGGTCGACGCGGTCGGCGAGGACTTCGCCGACTACCGGTCCTGGCTGGAGCGGCACGGCGTGGACTGCGAGTCGGTCTACGTCTCGGAGACCAGGCACACCGCGCGCTTCGTGTGCACCACCGACGAGGACATGGCGCAGATCGCCACGTTCTACGCGGGTGCGATGAGCGAGGCCCGCGAGATCGAGCTGGCCCCGGTCGCCCGGCGAGTCGGCGGGCTGGACATGGTGATGGTCGGTCCCTCCGACCCGGAGGGGATGCGTCGGCACACCGTCGAGTGCCGGCAGCGCGGCATACCGTTCATCGCGGACCCGAGCCAGCAGCTCGCGTTCGCCGACGGCCCGTTCATCCGCGAGCTGATCAGCGGTGCCCAGTACCTCTTCACCAACGAATACGAAGCGCACATGACCGAGCAGAAGACCGGCTGGTCCGCGGACGAGGTCCTCCAGCAGGTCGGCACCCGGGTCATCACCCGCGGCAAGGACGGCGCCCTGATCCAGCGGCACGGCGAGGACCCGATCGAGGTGCCGGTCGCGCGCGAGGTCGGGCGGGTGGACCCCACCGGTGTCGGCGACGCGTTCCGCGCCGGGTTCCTCGCCGGTCTCATCTGGGAGCTGGACCTGCGCACCTGCGCGGAGCTCGGCTCGATGCTCGCGACCTACGTGCTCGAGACCGTCGGGACGCAGGAATACGTGCTGCGCCAGGACGACTTCCTCACCCGCCTCGGGCAGTCCTACGGCGAGCAGACCGTCGCCGCGGTCCGGCCGCACCTCGCCTGCCGGCGGGGCTGACACCGGCGCCGAGCCCGTGCCGGTCGAACCCGCACCCAGCCGGTGGAACCTCGACGAGCAACGCCAGGACGACGTCGCGCAGGACTTGATCGCCGTCGGCGCCGACCTCGAGCCGGGCACGCTGCTCGCGGCATACCGCTCGGGCATGTTCCCGATGGGCATCGGGGACGACGGGCGCCGGCCGATCGGCTGGTGGTCCCCGGTGCGCCGCGGCGTGCTGCTCAAGGACGACTTCCACGTGTCGCGGTCACTGCGCCGCTCTCGGCACCGCTACCGGGTCACCTGGGACCTGGCGTTCGACGAGGTGGTCGAAGCGTGCGCCGACCCGTCCCGGAGCGGGCGGTGGATCGCCCCGGACATCACGGCGGCATACCAGCGCCTGCACCGGCTCGGCTGGGCGCACTCGGTGGAGGCGTGGGACGCCGATGACCGCCTCGTCGGCGGCCTGTACGGCGTGTGCACGGGCGGCCTGTTCGCCGCGGAGTCGATGTTCCACCACGCGACGGACGCCGGGAAGGTCGCGGTCTGGGCGCTGACCGAGTTGGTCTTCGACGACGGCGACGATCGGCGGCTGATCGACGTGCAGTGGCGGACCGACCACCTGGCGACGCTCGGCGTCCGGGAGATTCATCGCACGGACTATCTGCGACGGGTCGAGCAGGCCAGTCGCCTCCCGCTGCCGTCCTGTTGGTCGTAGCAGGGCACGAATTCGCCGAGTCGGTCGTTGGGACAGTCGAATTGCCACTCGTCGTCCGGCTGCCCTGACGACGACCGCCGACGCGGCTGGGATAGGGTTTGCCTGTGCCCGGATCTGACAAACCCCTCGTGGAATCCGCACGCCGCTCCCCGGCTTCCGGGACGCGGCGGCGCAGCAAGGTCGCCTTCGCAGGTCTGATCGCCGTCAGCTCGTTGCTGCTGACCGGTTGCACCCCCGTGGAGAAGCGCGGTTACCTCCCCAAGGGGGTCACGAGCCTCAGCCACCAGATCACCGATTTCTGGGTGTCGGCGTGGCTCTGGGCGCTCCTCGTGGGTGTCATCACCTGGGGGATGATCTTCTACTGCGTCGTCCGCTACCGGCGGAAGAAGACCGATGTCGGTCTGCCGCCGCAGCTGGCCTACAACGTCCCGATCGAGATCCTCTTCACGGTTGTGCCGATCCTGATGGTGTCGGTGTTCTTCGGCAAGACCGTGCAGATGGAGAACAAGATGCTCGACACCAGCGGCAAGCCGGACCTTGTCGTCAACGTGGTGGCCAAGCAGTGGTCCTGGGACTTCAACTACGTCAACTCCGGCGTCTACGAGGCCGGTAAGCAGGCCGACATGAGCGCGCCGGATCCGGAGACGACCATCCCGACGCTCTACCTGCCGGTCGACAAGCGGGTGGAGTTCGTGCTCACGTCGCGGGACGTCATCCACTCGTTCTGGGTGATCCAGTTCCTGCAGAAGATGGACGTCATACCGGGCAAGGTCAACAAGTTCGACGTCACCCCGACCCAGATCGGCACCTACCAGGGCAAGTGCGCCGAGCTGTGCGGCGCCTACCACTCGCAGATGCTGTTCAACGTCAAGGTCGTCAGTCAGGCTGACTACAACAAGAAGATGCAGCAGCTGCGCGCCCAGGGCAATGTCGGTTTCCTGTCGAACGCGCTCAACCGCGAGGGATCGGCCATCGAGTCGAGGGACGCGAAGGAGTACCAGCAGTTCCTGCCGTCGGGAATCAAGGGCTCGGACATCACCGAAGGAGCCAAGTAATGGCCAGCATCGCCACACCGCGCGTCGGGGACGCCGACAGCACCGGCGGCGCGCGCCCGACCACCCCGTCGTCGACGCGGCACCCCGGACGCACCATCGTCAAGTGGATCACCGCGACCGACCACAAGGTGATCGGCAACCTCTACTTCATCACCTCGTTCGCCTTCTTCCTGATCGGCGGTGTGCTCGCGCTGCTGATCCGCGCCGAGCTCGTCGCGCCCGGCCTGCAGATCGTGGACAACCCCGAGCAGTTCAACCAGCTGTTCACGATGCACGGCACGATCATGCTGTTGCTCTTCGCGACGCCGCTGTTCGCCGCGTTCGCCAACGCGATCATGCCGTTGCAGATCGGTTCGCCGGACGTGGCGTTCCCGCGGCTGAACATGTTCGCCTACTGGCTCTACCTCTTCGGTGGCCTCATCGCGAGCGCCGGCTTCCTCACCCCGCAGGGCGCAGCGGCGTTCGGCTGGTTCGCCTACAACCCGCTGTCCAACGCGACCTACAGCCCCGGCGTGGGTGGCAACCTCTGGGTCTTCGGTCTGGCGCTCGCCGGTTTCGGCACCATCCTCGGGTCGGTCAACTTCATCACCACCATCGTGTGCATGCGCGCACCCGGTATGACGATGTTCCGGATGCCGATCTTCACCTGGGGCATCCTGATCACTTCGATCCTGGTGCTCGTCGTCTTCCCGGTGCTGGCCGCGGCGCTGTTCGGGCTCGGCATCGACCGGGTGATGGGCGGACACGTCTTCGACCCGCAGACCGCGGGGGCGATGCTGTGGGAGCACATGTTCTGGTTCTTCGGGCACCCGGAGGTCTACATCATCGCGTTGCCGTTCTTCGGCATCATCTCCGAGGTCATCCCGGTCTTCTCCCGTAAGCCGATCTTCGGCTACAAGACCCTCGTCTTCGCGACCATCGCCATCGCCGCCCTCTCGGTCAGCGTGTGGGCGCACCACATGTACGCCACCGGACAGGTGCTGCTGCCGTTCTTCGCCATCATGACGATGCTCATCGCGGTGCCGACAGGTGTGAAGTTCGTCAACTGGGTCGGCACGATGTATGGCGGCTCGCTCTCCTTCGAGACACCCATGCTGTGGGCGATCGGCTTCCTGGTGACGTTCCTCTTCGGCGGTCTGACCGGGGTCATCCTGGCCAGCCCGGCCCTGGACTTCAACCTGACCGACTCCTACTTCGTGGTCGCGCACTTCCACTACGTGGTGTTCGGCACCGTGGTGTTCGCGATGTTCGCCGGCTGGTACTTCTGGTGGCCCAAGCTCACCGGCCGGATGCTGGACGAGAAGCTCGGCAAGCTGCATTTCTGGCTCCTCTTCATCGGCTTCCACACGACGTTCCTGATCCAGCACTGGCTGGGTGTGAAGGGCATGCCCCGCCGCTACGCCGACTACCTGCCCTCGGACGACTTCCAGTGGATGAACGACATCTCGTCGGTCGGTGCGCTGATCCTGGGCGTCTCGATGCTGCCGTTCATCTACAACGTGTGGAAGACCTGGCGCACAGCGCCCAAGGTCACGGTCGACGACCCGTGGGGCTACGGTGCGTCGCTGGAGTGGGCCACCTCGTGCCCGCCGCCGCGACACAATTTCGACTCGATCCCCCGGATCCGGTCCGAGCGGCCCGCGTTCGACCTGCACCACCCACAAGCCGCGAAGTGGACGGTCAAGCCGGCCGAGGAGACGCTGGCCCAGTTGGTGGGCCCGGCCGATCGCGGTGACCAGACGTTCATGGGTGACAACCCGCGGAAGGGTGAGTGAGGTCCGTTCATGAAGGTCGAATTCAAGCTGTTCGGGCTGCTCTGCCTCTTCAGCGTGGTCATGGGCACCATCTACGGCATCTTCACCTACTGGCGGGAGCCGGTCGGGTCGGTCGCGCTCTACCTGACCGGTGGTCTGTGTGCGCTGATCGGTGGGTTCCTGTGGTGGACCGGCCGCAAGATCGACGTGCGTCCGGACGACGACCCGCTCGGCGAGCAGGCCGACGTCGAGGGTGACTACGGCTTCTTCAGCCCGCACTCCTGGTGGCCGCTGTTCCTCGGTGCGTCCTGCGCGGTCCTGGCACTTGGCCTCGCGGTCGGCTGGTGGCTGGTGATGCTGTCCGTCCCGTTCATCGCCCTGGCCGCGATCGGCTGGGTCTTCGAGTACTTCCACGGGGAGCACTCGATCTGAGTTGTCCCGGCAGCGGCCCGTCATACATCTGCTGTATGGCGGGCCGCTTCACGCGTCATCCCCGGCCCAGCTCGTGCAGGCGCTCATCGCTGATGCCGAAGTAGTGCCCGATCTCGTGCAGGACGGTGATCCGGATCTGGTGCAGCAGCTCGTCCCGGGTCGCGCAGTGGCGCGTGAGCGGGCCGCGGAAGAGGTAGATGTGGTCCGGCAGGTTCCCGAAGCCGTACGCCGACGAGCGCTCGGTGAGTGGCACTCCGACATACAGCCCGAGCAGGCCCGGGACGCTACCGGGCGGCGGCTCGTCCTCGACGGTGATCGCGACGTTCTCCAGCCGGTCGAACAGCTCCTGCGGGATCAGGTCCAGCGCGTCGGCGGCCGCGTCCTCGAACTCCTCCCGGGTCATGGTGACGGGCACGGATCGGCTCCCTTCGGGTGGTGGCCAGCACCGAACCGGCGATGATCAGCGGGAACGCGATCGCCATGGCGAGCGTGAACGGTTCGTCCAGTACGAGCATCCCGGCCAGCACGGCGACGGCGGGATTGACGTAGGTGAACACCATCGCCCGGCTCGGCCCTACCTCGGCGATCAGGCCGAAGAACGCGATGAAGGCGAGGGCCGTGCACAGCACGGCGAGCGTGGCCATCGATGCCCAGGCAGCCGCGCCCGGATTGTGCGCCGGCCGGGTCGCGACGGCCCACGGAAGGTACGCGACGGCGGCGATGGTGAGGGACGCCGCGGACAGGGTTACGCCGGGCACGGCGGCCAGATGTTTGGCGGCCAGCCGCGGTGCGGTCGCGTAGCCGAGGACCACGACGGCCATTTCGGCAATCGCGATCGCGTCACCACCGCGCAGCGCGGGTGCCGCCAGCGCGCACACGCCGGCCAGGCCGAGCAGCAGGCCGCTCCAGCGGGCCGCGCCGAGCGACTCGCGGTCACCCAGCAGCCGGCCGACGAGGATGCCGATGATCGGCACGGCGGCGATCAACAGGCCGGCCAGGCCGCTGTCGATCCGGCGCTCAGCGGAGGAGAGCAGATACCACGGTCCGATCATTTCCGCGACGGCGAAGGCGACGATCCATCTCCAGTGGGTGCGTATGTCGCGCAGCACCCACGACATCCCGTGCCGGGCGACGAACGGCAGCAGCACCAGTGCGCCACCGCCGGTGCGCGCGCAGACGAGGACCGGCACCGACACGTCGTCGACGGCGACCTTGATGAACAGGTAGGAGATGCCCCAGAGGACGCACATCACCGCGAAGAGGAACCAGCCCCGACGTGTCACGGCTCAGCGCGTCCCCGGGTGGTCAGTCCTGCTTGTCGTGTGGTGTCGGATGACCGTAGGCGTGCGCCGCCCCGATCTCCTCGGCACCACCGTGCATGTGGCCCGACTCCGCCTCGTCCGGGTGCGACTCGATCGCCTCGGCGGCGTGGCCGTCGTGGTGCGCGGCGGCCAGCTCCAGCGGGGTGACCGGCTCGACCCGGTCCTTGAAGTAGTAGTGCGAGAGCCGGGCGCGCAGCCGGTCCTTGCGCGCACCCTTGCGACGTACACCGTGCTCGTCGGTGGCCGGCGGCAGCTCGGCGGGCGCCGGAGAGGTGAACGACACCAGCGGCCAGCGCTGGTATTCGTTGAGCGGCTGGTGCGCCTCGAAGAAGCGGCCCTTGGCGGTGCGCACCAGCCGGCCGGTCTCCCGGCCGTGCAGCACCAGGTCACGATCGGCACGCTGCAGCGACAGGCACAGGCGCTTGACGACCCAGAACACCACGATCGGCGCCACGATCAGCGCGACCCGGAAGGTCTCGGTGATGTCGTCGATCGACAGGTGGAACTTGATCGCGATGATGTCGTTGCCGCACGCGGCGAACAGGATGCCGTAGAACGTGATGGCAGCCATGCCCAGGCCGGTGCGGGTCGGACGGTTGCGCGGCCGGTCGAGGAGGTGGTGCTCCTCGTTGTCGCCGGTGACCCATTTCTCCACGAACGGGTAGAGACCCATGACGGTCCACAGAATGGGGATCATCAGGATCGCGCCGATCATGATGTTGAAGCTCCAGGTCTTGCCGAAGAGGTTGAACTCCAGGAAGCCGGGGAGCAAGCGCAACGCGCCGTCGGCGAAGCCCATGTACCAGTCCGGTTGCGAGCCGGCGGTGACCATCGTCGGCGCGTAGGGGCCGTACATCCAGATCGGGTTGATCGACACCAGGCCGGCAATCAGCGCGGTGATGCCGAAGACCACGAAGAAGAAGCCGCCCGCCTTGGCGGCGTAGACCGGCATCATCGGGAAACCGACGACGTTCTTGTTGGTGCGGCCCGGGCCGGGGTACTGGGTGTGCTTGTGCACCATCACCAGGATGATGTGCGCGGTGAAGAGGCCTACGATCACCGCCGGCAGCAGCAGCACGTGGATGGTGAAGAACCGCGGGATGATGTCCTCTCCGGGGAATCCGCCACCGAACAGGATGTAGCTGATGTAGGTGCCGATGATCGGGATCGACAGGATGAAGCCCTGCATCGCGCGGATGCCGGTGCCGGACAGCAGGTCGTCGGGCAGCGAGTAGCCGATGAAGCCCTCGACCATGGCGAGCATCGCGAGCAGGAGGCCGATGATCCAGTTGATCTCGCGCGGCTTGCGGAAGGCACCGGTGAAGAACACCCGGAACATGTGCAGTGCGATCGCGACCACGAAGATCAGCGCAGACCAGTGGTGGATCTGCCGGATCAGCAGACCGCCCTTGATGTCCAGCGAGATGTTGACGGTCGAGGCGAACGCCTGGCTCATCTCCACGCCCCTGAGCGGGACATAGGAGCCGGTGTATGTCGTCTCGCCCATGCTCGGGACGAACCAGAAGGTCAGGAAGGTGCCGGTGATCAGCAGGATGACCAGCGAGTACATCGCGATCTCACCCAGCATGAAGGACCAGTGGTCGGGGAAGACCTTCTTGAGCAGGAAGCGCACGCCGCGCGCCCCGCCGGTCCGCTCGTCGAACCAGTTGGCGATGGCGCCGACCGGACCGCCGTCGCCCGAGGGCGGATCCTGCTTGTCGTCCGCGCGCAACGCGTCAGCGGTGCTGCGGGCCTTGTCCTGCTCACTCACTCGGTAGGCGGTCATCAGCCACGCTCCCAGAAGCTCGGGCCGACCGGCTGGTCGAAGCCGTGCGGTGCATAGAGGTACCCGTTGTCGTCAACTTCGATCTTCAGCTGCGGCAGCGGTCGTTTGGCCGGGCCGAAGATCACCTTGCAGTCCTCGGTGAGGTCGAAGGTCGACTGGTGGCACGGACACAACAGGTGATGGGTGGTCTGCTCGTAGAGGCCGACCGGGCAGCCCACGTGCGTGCAGATCTTGGAGAAGGCGACGACGCCGTCGATGCCCCAGTCGCGCTCACGCGTGCTCTTGATCAGGTTCTCCTGCAAGGAGATCAGGATCACCGAGGCCTTGACCTTCTGGTTGGCGGGGTCGTCGGTGTCGTTGATGCCCTCGGGCAGGACGTGGAAGACCGAGCCGAGCGTCACGTCGGACAGCCGGATGGCGGTGCCCTCCGGGTCGCGCATCAGGCGACGGGGACGGGTGACGACCTTGCCGTTGCGCATCTCGGGCTTGCCGCCCGGCCCGAGCACCGGCACACCGGTGTCCCACAGCGTCGTGCGCAGGTCCTGGACGTCGCCCTTGAACGGACCCAGACCACCCACGAGCTGCAGGCCGAGTGGCACGGCGAACAGGCCGAGCGCGCCGCCCAGGGTGTACTTGATGAGCGGCCGGCGGTTGATCTGGGCCGACTCGGCGCCGTCGGAGAGCACTTTGAGAGCGCCGGCGCGGGCCTCGTCGTCGGAGCGCAAGGTATGACGCTCCTCGACGACCTCCTCGTCGGACATCAGCGTCTTGGCCCAGTGGATCGCGCCGAGGCCGATGCCGAGCAGCGAGAGCGCCAGCGTGACACCGAGGGCGACATGGAGTGCGTGCACCTTGCCGAGGATCGGCAGTGTGATGCTCTCGTCCTGGCCGATCATCGCGTAGGCGACGACGAACAGCACGGTGGCGATCATCGAGATCGTGAAGAGCGCGGCGACCTGTCGCTCGCTGCGCCGGGCGGCTGCCTCGTTGTGGTCACCGAGCCGGTGCTCGTGCGGGGGCAGGCCGGGGTTCGGGAAGCGGTCCGGGAGTAGTGCGTGCTCGTCGCGGGTCGCGACGGCCTGGCCCGACTCGTCGTGGCTCACAGCCGGCTCCTTCGAGATGGAAGCGTCGTGGTGGTCGGTCATCAGGCGGCCTTCTTACCGAGCCAGACTGCGATGAAGATCAGCATGCCGATGCCGATGGTCCAGGCGAAGAGACCCTCGGGGACCGGGCCGAGGTTGCCCATGCTCCAGCCGCCCGGGCTCGCCTCGGTCTTGACGTTCATCAGGAAGGAGATGATGTCCTTCTTGTCCTGAGGGCTCAGGTTGGAGTCGTTGAACACCGGCATCGACTGCGGGCCGGTGAGCATCGCTTCGTACATGTGCCGACCGGAGACGTCCATCAGGTTCGGAGCGAACTTGCCGCGGGTCAGCGCCCCGCCGGAGCCGGCGAAGTTGTGGCACATCGCGCAGTTGACGCGGAACAGCTCGCCGCCTTTGGCGATGTCGCCACCGCCGCTGGTCAAGCTGGACGACGGGATCGACGGACCGACGCCCAGGGAGGCGACGTATGCCGAGAGCTCGGAGATCTCCTGGTTGCTGAACTGAACCGCACCGCGCTCCGCCTGCACGCCGGGCGCGGTCAGCGGCATACGGCCGGTACCGACCTGGAAGTCGACGGCGGCGGCGCCGACGCCGATCAGCGACGGAGCGTCCTTGCTGCCGGAGGCGTCCAGGCCGTGGCAGGTCGCGCAGTTGGACAGGAACAGCTTGTGACCGGCCGCGACCGCCTGACTGTTGCCGGTGGCCGCGTCGGCGTTCTTGGGAGCGAACGCCGCGTAGAGGCCACCGGTGAGGATGAGGCCGAGCAGCAACACGATCGCAATCGCTGCCGGGTGCCGGCGGCGGGCAACGAGTGAACTCACGAAGTCGTCCTGTCGTCGAGGGAGGGATGGGAGGTCAACATCGGCGCGCGGCCTGTCACTGCAGGATGTAGATCGTGAAGAACAACGCGATCCAGACCACGTCGACGAAGTGCCAGTAATAGGACACGACGATCGAACCGGTGACCTGGTGATGGGTGAACTTCTTGGCGGTGAAGGTGCGCCCGATGATCATCAGGAAGGCCATCAGCCCGCCGGTCACGTGCAGCGCGTGGAACCCGGTGGTCATGTAGAACATCGAGCCGTAGGCATCGGAGTTGAGCGAGATGCCCTCGCCGAACATGTTGGAGTATTCGAGCACCTGGCCGGAGACGAAGACGGCGCCGAAGAGGAACGCCAGGACATACCACTCGCGCATGCCCCAGCTGCCGACCTGCCAGAGCTTGCCGTCCCGGTGCGGCTTGCCGGCCTCGGCCTTGAACACGCCGAACTGGCACCAGATCGAGGAGATCACCAGAACCAGCGTGTTGCCGAAGGCGTAACCGACCTCGAGATGACTGGTGCGCTCGGTCCACAGCGGACCTGCCACGGACCGGATCGTGAAGTACATCGCGAAGAGTCCTGCGAAGAACATCAGCTCGCTGGCCAGCCACACCATCGTCCCGACTGCCGTCAGGTTGGGCCGACTGACAGGTCCGTGACCTGCCGGGATCCGGGAATCGCTCGTATGAGCCGTCGTTGCGGTCGCCACGTTGGCCATTATGGCCCCATCGGGGCAGCCGCGCGCCGCCGACCCCCTGACGAGTTCCTTTTCGTGACAGCCGAACTGCGAGACGGTGCGGGCAGGGCCGAAATGGCCCCTGCGCGCCGCACCGGGATCGGGCCGACCTCGCACCGTTCAACGTCCGGCTGCCGTCGGTGGTTCCCGCGCGGGCCAGTAGCATCTTGGCTCATGAGTGCATCCTCTGCAGTGGTTCCGGCGGGCGCGGCCAGTGCCGCCGTGCACCAGTTGACCGTCCTGCTCTACAGCGACGACATCACCACCCGCGACGCGGTGCGCCTCGGTGTGGGGCGCCGTCCGGCGAAGGACGTCGAGATCGTCAGCTGGCGGGAGTGCGCAACTCCGGCGGCGGTCATCGACGCGGTCGACAAGGAGCACTACGACCTGCTGATCCTCGACGGCGAGGCGGCCAAGCTCGGCGGGCTCGGCCTGTGCCGGCAGCTGAAGAACGAAGTCTTCGACTGCCCGCCGGTGCTCGTGCTGACCGGCCGCCCCTCGGACGGCTGGCTCGCGGTGTGGTCGCAGTGTGACGCGGCAGTCCCGCATCCCGTCGACCCACTGACCATCGGCTCGGCCATCGCCGACCTGGTCCGTCGCGGCTCCGACGCCTGAGGACTTCGGGATGGCAGCAGACGTCACCTGGCCGCGGCTGCTGAACACGCTGCTGGACGGTCAGGACCTCACCACCGCCGAGGCCGCGTGGGCGATGAACCGCATCATGTCCGGTGAGGCCACCGGCTCGCAGATCGCCGGGTTCCTCGTCGCGCTGCGGGCGAAGGGCGAGACGGTCGAGGAGTTCCGCGGGCTGGCGGACGAGATGATCCGGCACGCCGTGCCGATCGAGGTCACCGGCCGCACCCTCGACATCGTCGGAACCGGCGGCGACGGTGCGCACACCGTCAACATCTCCACGATGTCGGCGGTGGTCTGTGCCGGCGCCGGCGTGACGATGGTCAAGCACGGCAACCGTGCCGCGTCGTCGAGATCGGGCGCCGCCGACGTGCTGGAGTCGCTCGGCATCCGGCTGGACCTGACGGCGCCGGAGGTCGCCGAGGTGGCGCGCGAGGCCGGCATCACCTTCTGCTTCGCGCAGACCTTCCATCCCTCGTTCCGGTTCACGGCGCCGACCCGCAGCGAGCTCGGGATCCGCACGGCGTTCAACGTGCTCGGCCCGCTGACCAACCCGGCCGCGCCGCGCTACGCGTCCATCGGCGTGGCCGATCCGCGGATGGTGCCGTTGATGGCCGGTGTGTTCGCCGAGCGCGGCCGCAATGCTGCTGTCTCTCGTGGCGACGACGGCCTGGACGAGGTGACGGTGACGACGACCTCGACCGTGCACTGGGTCAGCGACGGCGAGATCAGCGTCCACACGGTGGACCCGCGGCAGCACGGCATCGAGCCGGCGCCCATCGACGCGCTGCGCGGCGGTGACGCGGAGTTCAACGCCGGTGTCGCGCGTTCGGTGTTCGACGGGTCGCCCGGCGCGGTGCGCGACGCGGTGCTGCTCAACGCCGGCCTGGCCCTGGCGGTCGTGGCCGCCGGTGAGGCGGACGGCCGCTTCGGCGCGCACTCCGACTTGGACGAGGCGCTGGACGCCGGTATGGCGCAGGCGCGTGACGCGATCGACTCGGGCGCCGCCGCGGCGGTCGTCGACCGGTGGGCGGCAGCGACCGAAGCAGTGCGCTCCTAGTCGTGTCCTAGTCGTCGAGGCCGATGGCGAAGGCCGCGCCGAGGTCCCGGCTGGAGTAGGTGCGGAACGCAATGTGCGTCTGCGAGTCGCGGACGCCCTCCACCTTGTTGAGCCGGTCGGCGATGACGTCGGCGAAGTCCTCGTGCTGCGCGACCTTCGCGACCGCGATGAGGTCGACATCGCCGGTGACGCTGTAGACCTCGGCGATGCCGTCGATCTCGGAGATCTCCTGGGCAACCTCCGGAATGCGGTGCACGTCCGCCTTGATCATCACGATCGCAGAAATCATGCAGTCAGCCTAGTCACCCGGTCACGCCGTGGCGCGGCGCTGCTCGTGCCAGCTGGAGGAGTCGTCGAAGCCGGGGACCTCTGCCCGCCCGATCGTGTCGTCGAGCAATGCCTGGGCACCGACCGCCCCGCCGACCGGGCAGATCCAGATCCCGTCGATGTCCACGATGCGCACCCCGGGCTGCTCCAGCCAGCGCAAGATCTTCTCCGTCTCCTCCGGGATGGCGGCGGGGATCGGCGCCTCGGGTCGCTCCACGTGCTCGGCGCTCTCTCGCAGCGCGGCGATGTAGGTCCGGGTGTCGGCACGCGGCGGGCACACCGTCGCGCCGGCGAAGCGGCCGTAGCGGACGCAGGTGAACTCCCAGCCCCCGGCGTAGGTGGGGGCGGCCGCGACGATCTCGGGGCTGGTCGCGAGCGGAGCCATGCGCTGAGCCCGTGCGGCCGCACGGACCAGCGACAGCATCCGGTCGCGCACGACCGCCGCGTCCTCGAATCGCTCGTCCGCGGAGAGCCGGTCGAGGCGCGCGGTGAGTGCGCCGAGCACCTCGTGGCCGTCCCCTTGCAGAGCGTCGGCCACTCGCCGCGCCACGGCGGCATAGTCGTCGGGCGACTGCCGCCCCTCGCACGGCGCACCGCACCGGCCCATCTCGGCGAGAGCACAGGCCGTGCCGGTGCCCTTGCCCGACAGCCGGTGGGTGCACTGCCGCAGCGGCACGACCTCGTGCACGGCGGCAGCGGCCTGCTCCGCCGCGCCGCGAGTGCCGAACGGCCCGACGTAGGTCGCGCCGTCGTCCTTGACGGACCGCACGATCGACAGGCGGGGGAAGGGCTCCGCAGTGAGTTTGAGCCACATTGCCCGCTCCGGATGCCGGGACCGGCGGTTGTAGCGCGGCTTGTGCCGGGCGATCAGCCGCAACTCGCGCACCTGTGCCTCTAGCGTCGTCTGGCAGACGATCGGCGTCACCGATGTCGCGAGGCGCACCATCTCGGCCATCCGGCTGCGCTGCTCGCTCGCGGTGAAATAGCCCCGCACCCGTCGCTTGATGTCGATGGACGTGCCGATGTAGAGCGGCTCGCCGCGCTCGTCCTTGAAGACGTACACGCCGGGTGCCGACGGCAGGTCGTCGGCAAGGAACCGCTTGCGGCGCTGCTGCGGCGTGACCCTCGAGGTGTAGGACCGCAGCTCCTCGAGAGTGTGCACTCCGAGGTTGCCCACCCGCTCGATGAGGCCGTGCAGGACGTCGACGGTTGCCTGCGCGTCGTGCAATGCGCGGTGGTCGGGGGTCACGCGGGTGCCGAAAACCCGTGCCAATGAAGACAACTTGTGATTGGGGGCTTCGTCGCGAGTCACCAGCTGCCGAGCCAGGTGCACTGTGTCGAGGACCGTGTTGCCCGGCCAGGCCAGCTGCAGCCGCTCGCAATTGACCTTGAGGAAGGTGATGTCGAAGCGCGCGTTGTGTGCGACGAGCACGGCGTCCCCGATGAACTCCAGGAAGGCCGGCAGTGCGGCACCGATGCGGGGCGCCAGCGAGACCATCGGATCGGTGATGCCGGTCAGGACGGAGATGAACGCGGGGATCGGCTCCCCAGGGTTGACGAGAGTCTGGAATTCTCCGAGCACCTCGCCGCCCCGGACCTTGACCGCGCCGATCTCGGTGATCTGACACTCGGTCGCGCTGCCGCCGGTCGTCTCCAGATCGAGCACCACGAACGTCACGTCGGCCAGCGGGGTGCCGAGGTCGTCGAAGGTCGACTGGATCGGTGCCGGCATCGTCATACCGACGAACGTAGGTGCGGGGTATGACAATCCGGCCCGAGGCGCGCCGTCAGCCGAGGATCAGCAGGGCCGCGACGGTCACCATGATGCAGCCGATGAGGACGTCGAGCACCCGCCAGGTCGCCGGCCGCCGCATCAGCGGCGCTGCCAGCCGCGCGCCATACCCGATCGTCGTGAACCAGGTGATGCTGCCGAGACATGCGCCGAGCGCGAACCACCACCGCGCCAGCGCCCCCTGCTGGTTGGCGATGTTGCCGAGCATCAGCACGGTGTCGAGATAGACGTGCGGGTTGAGGAAGGTGATCGCCAGCGCCGCACCGACGACCGAACCACGGGTGACCGACGGCCGGGCATCGAGCGTGTGCGGGTGCCCGGCGGTGCGGAACGATTTGATCCCGAACCACACCAGGTATGCCGCGCCGAGCCACTTGAAGGCGGTGAGCACGGTGGCATGACTGCGGATGACCGCTCCCACTCCCGCGACACCCGCGGTGATGAGCAGCACGTCGCCGGCGATGCAGATCAGCACCACGGTGCCGATGTGCGAGCGGGTGAGGCCCTGACGCAGCACGAAGGCGTTCTGGGCGCCGATGGCGACGATGAGGGACAGGCCGGTGAACAGACCGGTGAACAGCGGGGCGAGCATGATGCCGCCAACCTACGGGTGAGGGCGGGTGCAGTCCAACGAATGATTCTCATCGATGATTAGCATTGCTTCATGCAGGACGATCAGTTGCAGACCCTCGTCGCAGTGGCCGACGAGGGCACCTTCGAAGCTGCGGCCCGCCGGTTGCGCATCACCCCGTCAGCGGTGAGCCAGCGCATCCGGGCATTGGAGAGTGCTGCGGGCGCGGTTGTGGTGCAACGAAGTTCGCCGGTGCGGCCGACCCCGGCAGGCGAGATCCTGTTGCGTCTCGGCCGGCAGCGTGCCGCCCTGGAGAACGAGGCGCTCGACCAGCTCGGCCTGCGCGACGGCGGAGTGGAGGAACTCGCCCTGGCCGTCAATGCCGATTCGTTGGCGACCTGGTTCCACGACGTCCTCGGCGCCGTCGCCACCTGGCCGGACGTCGCCCTCCGGTTGCGCGTGGAGGACCAGGCGCACAGCAGCGCGCTGCTGCGGTCCGGTGCCGTCGTGGCCGCCGTGACGGCCGATCCGGTTGCCGTCCAAGGATGTTCCGTCGTCCCGCTGGCCCGGATGCGATACCTGCCGATGTGCACTCCGCAGTTGCGGGAGCGCTATCGCAAGGGCCGGGCCGTCGACCTCGCCGCGATGCCGTCGGTGCGGTTCAACGACCGTGACGACCTGCAGCAGGAGTTGTTGCGGAGGCGCGGGATCGCAGGTCCGCCGACCGTGCACGAAGTGCCCTCGTCCGAGTCGTTCGTCGCGGCGGTCGCGGCGGGGCTCGGCTGGGGGATGGTGCCGGTCGCGCAGGCGCGGGAGTTGCTGGACGCGGAGCGGCTGGTGCCGTTCCTGCGTGAGCACATCGACGTGCAGCTCTACTGGCAGGCCTGGCGGTTGCGGACCGAGCGCCTCGACCGGCTCACGGAGGTCGTCGAACGAGCTGCGAGGAGGGGCGCTGTCACACGTGGGTTCTAGCGTGCCTGTCGACGGTCGGAGACCGGCCACGACGAGGAAGAGGTGATGACATGCGGATCGACTGCGATTCGTGCCCGGCACGCGAACGGCGGTGCGCCGAGTGCATGGTGACGGCGTTGCTGCAGCTCGCCCCGCTGGAGCAGCGCCTGGACGCGGACGAGCGGCGGGCGGTCGACACGCTCGCGTCGGCCGGCCTGATCACGGCGCAGGAGGCGGTCTCGGCCACCGCGCGGATCGAGCCCTGGGACCCGCTACGGTCGACCGGGTGAGCTCCGCCTCCCGATCACCGGTCAGCAGGCGTATGGCGTGCTGGATCGGCGTGTCGGGGGTGGCCTCCGTGCTCGGCGGGTGCACGCCCGCAGGTTCGCCGGCGCGGGCGACCTCAGCGGCGTGGGCGGGCGCGGCGACGGTCCGCCAGGGGCAAGTCGTCGTCACCGGGACGGCCGGCCCGGCGCGGCTGCGCGAGGTCGCCGCGGACGCGGGAGTCGCGGTGTCACGGGTCCGGCAGGTCTGGGGTGCCGCCGTGCTCCGGGGCCGGATCCTGATCGAGGTGCCGGCGACCGAGGCGCAGTTCCGCGCTCGAGGCGGCTCCGCCGAGGGCGGCGCGCAGCTCGCGGCGACGACCACGCCCGACGGGCGCGTCCTGCTCGCACCGTCGCTGTTCCGGGAGGTGACCGCGGAAGGACGAGTCGTCGTGCTCACCCACGAGCTGACCCACGTGGCGTTGCATCAGGCGTCGCTGGCGGGGGTCGCCCACTGGATCATCGAGGGCTCCGCCGAGTTCACCGCCTACCACTTCAGCACCCTGAGCCCGGCACAGCTGTCGCCGCAGGTCGCCGCAGCGGTCCGGGCCGGGCACGGTCCGACCGGGCCCCCGGCCGACGCGCAGTTCGCCGCGCGTCCGGCGGCGGCATACCAGCAGGCGTATGTGTGGTGCCGCTTCCTCGCCGACCGCTTCGGACAGGCGCGCTTCGTCGCGTTCGTGCGGTCCGCGGACGCGGGACATCGGGATGCCTTCGCAGGTGCATTCGGGACGAGCATCGGCGCGCTGGCTGCGGCCTACGCACGCTTCTTGCGCACCGAGTTCGGCCGGGCGGGCGGGTAGGCTCCCCGCATGGCTGACCGCACCAAGTCCTCCGTGACGATCAAGGCCGCACCCGCCGAGGTGCTGGACGTCATCGCCGACTTCGACGGCTATCCCGAATGGACGGGCCAGATCAAGGAGGCCGAGGTGCTCAGCGAGGACGAGCAGGGCTGGCCCGACCAGGTGCGGATGACGCTGGACGCGGGCGTCATCAAGGACACCTACACGCTCGCGTACAGCTGGGACGTCGCGGAGGACGGCACCGGCGTCGTCTCCTGGCAGTTGGTCAAGTCCAGCATCCTGAAGTCGCTGGACGGCGTCTACCGGTTGACCGGTGGCGGCGAAACCACCGACGTCAGCTACGAGCTGAGCGTCGACCTCAGCATCCCGGTGATCGGCATGCTCCGGCGCAAGGCCGAGAAGACGATCATCGACACGGCCCTGAAGGGCCTGAAGAAGCGCGTCGAGAGCTGATGGCCGCCGACGAACACGAGGAGACCTCCGTCGCCGACGAGGCCGCCAAGCTGGCACAGGCGTTCTCTACCTGGGCCGGTGCCGGCTCCGAGCGCGTCGACGGCGAACCGACGGGTTGCGGCTGTTCCCACGGCGACTCGGTGGAGACCGTGTGCCGGATGTGCCCGGTGTGCCGGGCCGCCGGTCTCCTGCAGGCGGTGCAGCCCGAACTCCTCGACCGGGTCGCCGACCTGCTCAGCATGGTGGCCGGAGGTCTGCATTCGGCGGCAGAGCAGCGTCGCGCGGCCGACGGTGAGCCGGGTGGCGAGGACTGACGTGGAGAACCGAGCCAAGGAGCGGAGCAGGTGACCGAGCTGGAGTCGGCGCTCGCCATCGGGATCGACATCGGTGGCACCAAGGTCGCCGGCGGACTGGTCGATGCCGCGGGCAGCGTGATCGATCAGGTGCGCCGCGACACGCCACATCGGACGACCGAGCCGAAGGTCGTCGAGGACCTCATCGTCGAGGTGGTGCAGGAGCTGCGCAGCCGCACCGACGCCCACGTGGTCGCGGTCGGCATCGGTGCGGCCGGTTTCGTCGCGGCGGACCGGGCGACGGTCGTCTTCGCACCCCACCTCTCCTGGCGGCACGAACCGCTGCGGGACGCATTGCTCGCGCGTCTCGACATACCGGTCTTCGTCGACAACGACGCCAACGCCGCGTGCTGGGCCGAATACCGCTTCGGCAATGTCCGAGGTGAGTCCCACGTGCTGATGGTCAATCTGGGGACCGGCATCGGCGGCGCCATCGTCGTCGACGGTCGCATCCAGCGCGGCCGCTTCGGCATCGCCGGAGAGTTCGGGCACATGCAGGTGATGCCGGGCGGGCACCGCTGCGAGTGCGGCAACCGCGGCTGCTGGGAACAGTACGCCAGCGGCAATGCACTGGTCCGGGAAGCGAGGTCGCTCGTCCTGGCCGGTTCGCCGCTCGCCCACGACCTCGCCGACAGCGTCGGTGGCGACCCCCGGCAGCTGACCGGACCGATGATCACCGAGGCGGCTCGGGCGGGCGACCCGACGGCGGCGGAGCTGCTCGCCGAGATCGGCACCTGGTTGGGCACCGGTCTGGCCAACCTGGCCAACGCGTTCGACCCGGGAGCCTTCGTGATCGGTGGCGGGGTCAGTGCGGCGGGGGGCATGCTGCTCGACCCCGCCCGCGACTCGTTCCGGCGGCACCTGGCCGGTCGCGGTTACCGGCCGGAGGCGCGGATCGTGCAGGCCGCGCTGGGCAACGAGGCCGGTTTCATCGGTGCGGCGGACCTGGCGCGCACCTCGGTCACGGCGGAGAGCGCGTGAGTACCCCTGCGGAACACCGGATCCGGGTGGCGTCATACAACGTCCGCGGGCTGAAGGACGACCGCGCGGCGGTGGTCGAAGTCATCGGGCGCATCGCGCCCGACGTGCTCTTGCTGCAGGAGGTGCCGCGGCACCCGCTGTCCGGACATCGGATCGCCAATTTCGCCGACGCGCTCGGACTCACCTGGTTCGGCGGCCAGCGCTTCCGCATGAGCACCACCCTGATGACCAGCCTGCGCCTCGACGTCCTCGACGCACACCACGGCCCGCTCCCGGTGCGCCGCTTCGACGAGCCGCGCGGCTACGGGACGGCGACCGTCCGGCTGCCCGGTCACCGCCCGATCGTCGCGTGCAGCGTCCATCTCTCGTTGCGCGCCGCCGACCGGCTGCCGGAGGCGCGGGCCCTGCTCGGTGCCGCCGACGCCGCGACCCCGATGGTGCTCGGGGGAGATCTCAACGAGGAGCCGGCCGGCCCGACGTGGCGTTTCCTGGCCGGCGAGCTGACGGAGGTCTCCGCAGACGCGCCGACTTTCTCCGCCCGGCATCCGCACAAGCGGATCGACGCGATCTTCGCCTCCCGGGAGTTGAACGCTGCGGTGCCGGACCTCGAACTGCCGAGGACCCTGCTGGCGGCCGCGACCGATCATCTGCCGATCGTCGTCGACCTCGACCTGAGTTCTTTGTCGGACTAGAGCACGGCGCCGTCGTCGTCCGGGTCGTCGTCGCGGTTCTTCGGCGACCGCATGACGAGCTGGACCACGCCGGCGACGAAGAGGGCGCACGCGAGCACCCACCACAGGGATTGCGCGTAGCGGTCGAAGAAGAACAGATAGAGCAGCCAGAGCGGGCCGCCGACGAGGCAGCCGATCATCGTCCAGAAGCCGATGTCCTCCTCACCGCTCGGAAGTGGCCGTGGCGGCGCCGGCACGAACGTCTCGTCGTCGTCATCGAGCAACGACGCCGAACCGCTGGGCGGCATCCGCCACTGTGCCGGAAGCTCTGCTACCGGCTGCGCGGATTGGTCCTGCCCGCCTGCCGGATCCGGCTCCGTGCCGTCGCCGGTCTCGTCGTCCCCGTCCGGGCCGTCCCACGCGGCTTCGTCGGACTGCAGTTGCGCGACGATCTCAGCAAACCGGCGATCGATGTCGGTCTGCTTCTCGGGCTCCTCGCGGCCCTCGAGGCTCATGACGCCTCGGTCACGCGATGGATGAACTGCACGGTTTCATCCTCGATCAGCTGTGCATCGTTGTCGAGGGTTGCGACGTGGTAGCTGTCGTGCAGCAGGACCTCGGTCTTGTCGGTGCTCGAGACGCGGGCCAGCAGCAGCGCCGAGCACTCGGGCGGCACCACGTGGTCGTCGGGCGAGTGCAGCAGCAGCAGCGGCTGAGTGATTTGTGGCAGGTCCCGCGTGACCTTCTCCCACATGCGGCGCTGCGACTGGAGCGCCCGCAGCGGCGTGCGCTCGTAGGCCAGCTCGGACACCCCGGGCTTCTTGATGTCACCGGCGATCGAGGCGATCGACGGGACCACGTGCTGCAGCACCGGGAGCGCTTTCAGCCGGATGTCGCGCATGACGTATGCCGGGTTGATCAGCACCAGCCCGTTGATCCCGTGCGGGTACTTCTGCGCAGCGAGCGTCGCCAGGGTGCCGCCCATCGACATACCGACCGCGATGACATGGTCACAGCGCTGGTGCAGCTCGCTGTATGCCGCGTCGACCACCGACCACCAGTCGATCCAGCGGGTTCGGTTGAGATCTTTCCAGTGGGTGCCGTGGCCGGGCAGCCGCGGCAGCCGGACGGTGAAGCCTTCGTCGGCGCAGCGGCGGGCGATCGGCAGCATGCTCTGCGGCGTCCCGGTGAAACCGTGGCACACGAGCACACCCGTGCGCGACCCATCGTGGGCGAACGGTTCGGCTCCGGGCAGCACGTTCATCGTCGTTCCTTGGTGCGCGTCGCGAGTGGGAGTGGGCTCGGGATCATCCTTCCACCTCGGCGGCGTGCGCGGGCATGCTGCCGTATCCTGCACGAAACCTGACCTATTGGTTCGCCGCAGCGCGAAGGAGACCCGGTGTTCTATTGGCTGCTCAAATGGGTGCTCCTCGGCCCGTTGCTCAAGGGCATCTTCCGGCCGACGGTCGAGGGCGCGCAGCACGTGCCGGAGGAGGGCCCGGCGATCCTCGCGAGCAACCATCTGTCGATCGCCGACTGGCTCTTCATGCCGCTGGTCATCCCGCGCCGAGTGACGTTCGTGGCGAAGGCGGAATACTTCAACACGCCTGGTCTCAAGGGGCGCCTGCAGAAGGCGTTCTTCTCCGGTGCCGGCCAGGTCCCGATCGACCGGTCCAGTGGGACCGCAGCCGCCGGCGCGCTGGAGACCGGTCTGCGGATCCTGCGCAAGGGCGAGCTGTTCGGCATCTACCCGGAGGGCACGCGGTCTCCGGACGGGCGCCTCTACAAGGGCAAGACCGGCATCGCGCGCATCGCGCTGGAGTCGGGAGCTCCCGTCATACCGGTCGGCGTCATCGGCACCGATGTCATTGCACCCCAGGGCAAACTGTTCGGCCGGATCATCCGGCCGCACGTGCGGTTCGGCAAGCCGATCGACTTCTCCCGCTACGACGGTATGCAGGACGACCGCTTCGTGCTGCGTTCGGTCACCGACGAGGTGATGTACGAGATCATGCTGCTCAGCGGTCAGGAGTACGTCGATGTCTACGGCGCCTCGGTCAAGAAGGGCCTGACCCAGAAGGCCAAGGAGATCGGCGGGGGAGCGGCGGCCCTCGCGACCCACGCCAAGGACCGGTTGCAGCACCTCAAGGACGAGAAGGCGGAAGCCGGCGAGGAGCGGGCGGACGCAGAGTCCCAGTAGGCAATACCGTGTCCGGCGCACCCATCGCGCGCCCGTACCCTTGACGGGTGAGCACGACGACTCCTGACACCCCCACCATGCACCGTCTGCTGGCCGAGCAGGTCGAGTGGCGCGAGCTGCCTGCCCTGCAGCAGCCGCGGTGGCCGGACGTGGACGCGGTCCGTCAGGTGCGTGCCGAGCTCGCCGCCGCTCCGCCGCTGGTCTTCGCCGGCGAGTGCGACGTGCTGCGCTCGCGGTTGGCGGCGGCCGCCGTCGGTGACGCGTTCGTGCTGCAGGGCGGCGACTGTGCCGAGCGCTTCTCGGAGGCGACGGCGGACAACATTCGGGACCGCGTCAAGACCATCCTGCAGATGGCCGCCGTGCTGACGTATGGCGCGAGCACGCCCGTGGTCAAGATCGGCCGGCTGGCCGGGCAATACGCCAAGCCGCGCAGCAAGGACACCGAGACCCGGGGTGACGTGACGTTGCCGGCCTTCCGCGGCGACATCATCAACGACTTCGATTTCACCCCGGCGTCACGGACACCCGACCCCCAGCGCCTGTTGCGCGCCTACCATACGGCGTCGTCGACCCTGAACCTCGTGCGGGCTTTCACCACAGGCGGTTTCGCCGATCTGCGGCAGGTGCACGAGTGGAACCGCGGCTTCATCGCGAACGCCGCCTACTCGCGTTACGAATCGATCGCGCGGGAGATCGACCGGGCGATGAAGTTCATGCTCGCCTGCGGCGTCGACTTCGACTCGACCCCGTTGTCCGGTGTGGAGTTCTTCGCCAGCCACGAAGCGCTGCTGCTGGACTACGAGCAGCCGCTGACCCGCATCGACTCGCGCACCGGCAACCCCTACGCCGTGTCCGGTCACTTCGTCTGGGTCGGCGAACGGACCCGGCAGCTGGACCACGCGCACGTCGACTTCGCTGCGCGCATCCACAACCCGATCGGCGTGAAGCTCGGCCCGACGGCCGACCCGGCCGAGGTCGTCCAGCTCATCGACCGGCTCGACCCCGAGCGCCGGCCCGGCCGGTTGACCTTCATCACCCGGATGGGCGCCGGCAACGTGCGGGACAAGCTGCCTGCGATCGTCCGCCGGGTCACCGAGACCGGCGCGCAGGTGGTCTGGATCTGCGACCCGATGCACGGCAACACCTTCGAGTCCTCCACCGGCTACAAGACGCGCGAGTTCGACGACATCATCGAGGAGGTCCGGGGCTTCTTCGAGGTTCACCGCGGCCTCGGCACCGTCCCGGGTGGGCTGCACGTCGAGCTGACCGGCAACGACGTCACCGAGTGCCTCGGCGGCAGCGAGAAGATCATCGACGCCGACCTGGAGAAGCGTTATGAGACCGCCTGCGACCCGCGGCTGAACCACCAGCAGAGCCTCGAGCTGGCCTTCCTCGTCGCGGAGATGCTCTCCGCCCACCGCTGAGACTCAGACCACGTCGATGGTGATCGTGCTGCCCTTGGGCGCCTGGGTGTCCGGCTTGACCGACTGACCCTGGACCTGGAACAGCACCGGCAGCAGCAGCGGGTAGCTGGTCTTCACCTGGAATCCGAGGGACTCCAGTTTGTCCTTCGCGGCGCCGGAACTCATGCCGATGACCTTCGGCACGGTGACCATCACCGGCCCCTTCGAGACGACGAGCCGGATCTGGTCGCCCCGGTGGCCCACGCCACCGCTCGGGTCCTGGCTGATGATGTCGCCCGCCGCCACCGTGTCGCTGTGCTGCGCCGGACCGAAGGTGACGGTGAAGCCGGCGTCGGTGAGCTGCTGCTGCGCGTCGTTCTTGGGCATCCCGGTGACATCGGTGATGTCGATCGGCTGCTTGCCCTTGCTGATCACCAGGTCGACCGCGGTCCCGCGCTGCTGGGTGCTGCCCGGGCTCGGGTCGGCGGACAGCACCTTGCCGGCGGGAATCGTCTCGTCATACGCCGTCGTCACCGCGCCCACCGTGAGGTGCGCTCCGCGCAGTGCCGCCTTGGCGGCCGACTCGGACGCCCCGACGAGCGACGGCACCGTGAAGCGCTCCGGCCCCTTGGAGACCGTGAGGGTGACGGTGGAGTTCTTGCGCAGGTCCCGGCCGGCGCCCGGATTGCTCGACATCACGACGCCTTTGGCAATCTTCTCGGAGAAGATCTGCCGGACCTTGGCGTGCAGCCCGACGTCTTGTATGGCGCTCACCGCGCGACCCTGCTGCACCCCTGCCACGGTCGGCACGGCGACCTCACCCCACGGGCCTCGGGTGAACGCCCAGCCGGCGCCACCGGCGATCACCAGGACTGCGACCAGGATCGCCGCGATCCACGGCCCGCGACGTCGGCGGCCACGGGTGATCGGCGGGGGACTGGGCCGCTCGAGGTGCCGGGTGCGGTCGCCGGCCAGCGGACCGGTGACGTGTGCCGCCGAGCCGCCGGCGGTGCCGGTGACGGGTGTCGCCTCGAGCAGTTGCGTGCTCAGCCGGGTCCGCACCGCGCACAGTTCCTGGAGCATCGCGCCGGCGTCGGGTGGCCGTTCGTCGGGGTTCTTGGCGGTCGCCCGCATGACGATGCCGTCGACCTCGGTCGGCACCGACGGCACCGCGTCGGACGGCCGGGGCATGGTGCCGTGCACGTGCTGGTAGGCGACGTTGATCGGGGATTCACCGGGAAACGCCTTCTCCCCGGTGAGCATCTCGAAGAGCAGCAGCCCCGCGGAGTAGACGTCGCTGCGCTCGTCGGCACGGCCTCGTTCGACCTGCTCGGGGGCGAGGTAGGCAGCAGTCCCGAGCAACACGTCGCTGTCCCCGGTGACGGTGTCGCTGGTGACCGCGCGGGCGAGCCCGAAGTCGGCGACCTTCACGGCGTGCTGACCGATCAGGACGTTCTCCGGTTTCACGTCGCGGTGGACGAGGCCGGCGCGGTGTGCGGCGTCGAGCGCCATGAGGATGCCCTCGGTGATCTCCAGCGCCCGTCCGACCGGCAGCGGGGCGTCCCGCCGGATCAGCTGCCGCAGCGTCTGCCCGCGGACCAGCTCCATCGCCAGGAAGACGTAGTCCTCGTCGACGCCCTGGTCGGTCACCGCGACCACGTTGGGATGGGTCAGCCGTGCGGCGGAGCGTGCCTCCCGGCGGAAGCGCGCCACGAAATTGTCGTCCCGGGCCAGGTCCGGCCGCATGATCTTGAGGGCGACCTCGCGGTCGAGCCGCTCGTCGAGCGCGACATAGACCGAACCCATGCCGCCGTCCGCGAGGTGCTCGCGGATGACATATCGCTTGTCGATCGTGCGACCGACGAGCGATGGTGCGGATACTGACACGCTCAAAGTCTACGAACCTCGTGCTTCAGCGCCGGCGACGGCGCGCCATCGGCGACTCCTCCGTCAGAGACGATGCATCAGGGCCCGGACGTTCCGGATGTACCGCCGCGTGTCCGGATAGGGTCCGTGCTCGCGCATGGCGCCGAGCCCTTGGTAGTAGCCGCCGATCGCCTGGTTCAGGTCTTTCGCGTTGCTGGTGAGGTAGCGCAGGATCGCGACGCCGGCGGTGACGTTGTCGTGCGCGTCCATCAGGTTGAGCTTGCGACCGACCATCGCCGAGGCCCATTCCCCGGACTGCGGCATCACCTGCATGGCGCCGATCGCGTTGGCGGGTGACACCGCGCGCTGGTTCCAGCCGGATTCCTGCCACCCGATGCCGAGCGCCAGCTTGGGGTTGACGCCGTAACGCCGGGCGGTCTTCTCGATGATCTTCTTGGTCTGGGTCCGCGTCGGCACGTGCCGACGCGCCAGTGCTGCCCGGGTGGCCGCCACCCTGGCGGCGAGACGACTCGCCCTCGACTTCCTGGCGGTCGTCTTCTTGGGGGTCGTCCGGTGTCTCGGCGTGGCCTTCGAGCGCCGGTGGTGGCGGCTGGTGGCCTTCCGGGTCGTGGTCTTCCGGCTGGTGTGCGTTGCCGAGTGGTGCGGAATGCGGATCGTCGAGCCGCTGAACACGAGGTTGGGATTGCCGAAGTGGTTGACCTTGATCAGCGCGCTGAGCGACACGCCGTAGCGCGCCGCGATGGCGGTCAGGTTGTCGCCGGGCCGCACCCGGTAGGCCGACGTCCTGCGCACAGCCTTCTTCGCGACGTGCGTCGTCCGGCGCGGATGCAACTTCGGCGATCTCGACTTCTTGGGTGCTGCGTGGCGGTGCGCCTTCTTCTTCGCACCGTGAGTGTTGGCCTTGGCATGGATGGCGTGCGCCGTGACGAGCGGTGCGCCGGTCGTGAGGGGTGCCATGGGTCTCCTTCGCCGTCGGGCAACCGCGGGCGCGAGTGCCGAATGTGGCAGCTGGGGCAGATGTGACGCCTAGCTAAACTAGTGCGTACCGGCTCGGGGGTGGCCGACCCGCGGGCGGCAGGCGTGTCGGAACCGCCCGGCCGGGCAGCGGAACGGCCGGGCTCCTAGACTCGGCCCGTGGCTGATGCGGCGAGTGATCTGGAGACCTTGGTCGGGGAGTGGCTGTCGATTCCCGAGCTGGGAGACGCGCTCGGCCTGACGCAGCGCCAGGCGCGCCGGCTGGTCGACGACAAGGTCGTCCTCGCGCATCGGGTCGGGCCCAACAACGCCCTGTGCGTTCCGGCGGCCTTCGTCGAGGACGACCACCTGCTCACCGGCATCGAGGGGACGATCACGGTGCTGCTCGACGCTCGGCTGTCGGACGTCGAGGCGCTGGAATGGCTCTTCACGGTCGACCCCACCTTGCCGGTCGAGGGCTCGCCGGTCACCATGCTGCAGGCGCACCGCAAGGCGGAGGTCCGTAAGCGGGCGGCCGAGCTCGCCTTCTAGCTCGTGCGCTACCTGGCGTATGCCGCGGCGCTCGTCGCGTGCCTGGCGGTGACGACGCCCCTGGTGCCCGCCTTCCGACTGCAGCGCGTGCGCCGAGTCGGGCTGGTACTGGTCGCCATCGGCTGCGCTGCGGTCCCGTTCGTCAGCTGGGACGTGCTGGCCACGCGCGCCGCTCAGTGGCACTTCGATGCCGCGCAGGTGCTCGACGCACGTCTGCTGGGTCTGCCATTGGAGGAGTGGGCGTTCTTCCTGGTCATCCCGTTCGCGGCGATCGCCTGCTATGAGGCGGTCGGGGTGTTGCTCGACCGGCGCGGCGGATGACCTACACGGCGCTCGCAGCGGTCGCGGTCGTCGCCGCGCTGCTGCTCGACCTCGTCGTGGTCCGCACTCGCGTCGTCCTGACCCGGCAGTGGTGGATCTCGTACGCGATCTGCTTCCTCGGCCAGCTCGCCGTCAACGGCTGGCTGACCGGGCGGCGCATCGTGACGTATGACGGCACGGCCATCCTGGGCACGAATCGACCACAGTTCCTTGGCAATTGGCGGATCTGCTATGCCCCGGTGGAGGACATCGGTTTCGGCTTCGCGCTGATCCTCGTCACGATCGTCTCGTGGCGCTCGTGGTCCGCGCCTCGGCTCACGACGAGCGTGCGGTGGAGATGTCGATCAAGTCGAGCAGCGCGGCGCGTCCGGCGTCGGTGAGCTCGGCCGCATCCAGGGCACGACGAGCCGTATCCGCCTGGGCGGTGATGAGTTTCTCGGTCTGGTCGACCGCCCCCGAGCGGACGCACTGCTCGCGCAGCCAGGCCAAGTCCTCCGGTGAGACGGCGGGGTCGCCGAAGGCCGCCTGGAAGCGGTCCCGGTCAGTGGGCGCCAGACCCTCCAGCGTGAAGGCGATGAGCACGGTCCGCTTGCCCTCGCGCAGGTCGTCGCCGGCGGGCTTGCCGGTGCGGTCCGGATCCCCGAACACGCCCAGCAGGTCGTCCCGCAGCTGGAACGCCTCCCCGAGCGCCAGACCGTAGTCGGAGAGGGCGGCCAGCGTGGCGTCGGCGGCTCCCGCGCAGGAGGCGCCGATCAGCAGCGGCTGCTCGACGGTGTATTTCGCGCTCTTGAAGCGAATGACCTTGCGGGCTCGGGCAACGCGTTCGCTGGTCGGCAGGTCGTCCCAGGTCTGCGCGGCTTCCACGACGTCGAGATACTGTCCGCCCATCAGCTGGGTGCGCATGGTGTCCAGCACTCGCCGGCCGCGCGCGAGCTGGTCCGCAGGCAGGCCACTCGTGGAGTAGACCTCGTCGGTCCAGTTCAGGCACAGGTCGCCGGCCAGTATGGCGCCGGCTTCGCCGAACCGGTCCGGATCACCGGCGAGCCCCCGCTGCCGATGCACCTCGGCGAGCCTGCGGTGGGCCGACGGCATACCGCGCCGGACATCCGAGTCGTCCATCACGTCGTCGTGCAGCAGCGCTGCCGCCTGGAACACCTCGAGCGAGGTGGCCGCGCGCACCAATTCGTGGGAGTCCGCGCCGCCCGCCGCGCGGTAGCCCCAGTAGAAGAAGCCGGCGCGCAACCGCTTCCCGCCGCTGAGCAACGCGAAGACCGCGTCGAGCAGGTCGGCCATCTCCGGGCCGAGGGGGGCCAGGATCGCCGCCTGGGTCCGGCGCTCCTCGTCGAGGGCGTGCTGGACACGGGCGCGCAGGTCGTCAAGGTCCGCGGTGGGCACGACGGTGGTCCCTTTCCAATGCTGACCGCACGGGCGCAGTCGGTGTACCGGATGGTGATCTGTCGAGCGTAGTCGGCATACCGATCCGTAAGCTGACTGGCATGACGACGCGCCACGACCGGTCCGCGCGCCCGATCCCGGAGCTGCTCGCCGAGGACGGCCCGTCCTTCAGCTTCGAATTCATGCCGCCGCGCAGCGAGCGCGCAGAGGCGGTCCTCTGGAATTCCGTGCGCCGCCTGGAGCAGCTGCACCCGACCTTCGTCTCGGTGACGTATGGCGCGGGCGGCTCCACCCGTGACCGGACCGTGCGCATCACCGGGCGGATCGAGCAGGAGACGACGCTGCGGACGATGGCGCACCTGACCTGTGTCGGTTCCTCGGTGGCCGAGCTGCGGCGCGTCGTCGGGGAGTATGCCGCGGTCGGCATCCGCAACGTCCTGGCGTTGCGCGGCGACCCGCCCGGCGGCCCGTCGGCGGTCTGGCGGGCGCACCCGGAGGGGCTGGATCACGCCGACAAGCTGGTCGCACTGGTGCGGTCGCTGGGCGATTTCACCGTGGGGGTCGCAGCCTTCCCCGACAAACATCCGGAGTCGGGTTCGCTGGAGCAGGACGCCGACACGCTGGTCCGTAAGGCGGAGGCCGGCGCCGGCTTCGCGATCACCCAGATGATCACCGACGTCGACGCCTACCTGCGACTGCGCGACCTGGTCGACCGCCGGGGCTGCACGATGCCGATCATCCCCGGGCTGCTCCCGGTGACGGCGCCCGGACAGTTGCAGCGGCTCACCGAGCTCAACGGTCAGCCGTTGGCGCAGGACGTGGTGGACCGCATCGCCGCTGCAGGAGACGACCCGGAGGCGGTTCGCCGCGAAGGCATCGCGATCTGCACCGAACACTCGCAGCGACTGTTGCGCGAGGGCGCGCCGGGTCTGCACTTCATGACCATGAACAAGTCGACGGCGACCCTGGAGGTCTTCGCGAACCTCCGCCAGGGCAGCCTGGTCTGACTGGCCGCCGGCCGTGTCGGTGGCGATTGCTAGCCTCGAAGAGGAGTCGAACAAACATTCGACCAGTCGCTTCGAGGAGGACCGCATGTCAGCTCGCCCCGTGTCACCCGCTCCGGTCGCCGGCACCGTGCTCGATCTGGTCGAACGCACTCGCATCGGGCTGTTGCAGGCATGTCATGCCGAGACCGCCGAAGAGCGTTACCGGCTCGCGCACCTCGCGGCATTGCGAGCCGCGGCGGCGGTCCTGGCCGCCGACGCCCGCCGCAGTCCACGGTCAGGCCCGCGCAACGTGTGGGCCGTGTTGCCGGCCGTCGCGCCGGAGCTGGCCGAGTGGGCGCAGTTCTTCGCGGGCACCGCACGGCGGCGCAGTCGGATGGAGCGTGGTGAGTCGATCATCTCGACACGGGAAGCCGACGACCTGGTGCGGCAGGTCGAGGCGTTCCTCGAGCTGGTGCTCGGCCACCTGGGGCTGCCCATGGTGGAGTCGTTCACCGCGTGCGTCGCGCCGACCACGGCGGGCTGACGGACGGCCGCAGACCGCTGTCCACAGCGGTTTTGGGACGGTAAGGACGTGGGCACCTACCGTCACGTATCGTGGCGAACTATCCTGGGTAAATCAGTCGGGGATAGCCGGCGGACCGGTCGCTGCGTGGTGGCGACCGTCGGACATTGGGAGGTCAACGTGCCGCTTTCGGAGCACGAGCAGCGCCTACTCGACCAGATGGAGCAGGCGCTCAAGGTAGAGGATCCCAAGTTTGCGTCACACATGGTCGCCCATCCGGGCCGCAGCCGGCTCCGGCGCCGCATCGCCGTCGGCGTCTGCGGCCTCGTGGTCGGCCTCGCACTGGTGATCGGTGGTATGGCGACGGCACACGTCTGGCTCGGTGTCGTCGGTTTCGTGGTGATGGTGGCGGCCGCGGCATACGCGTTCAAGCCGGTGAGCCTCCGCGATTTCGGCACCGTGCAGGACGACGGCTCCATCAGCAGCGCACATCCCAAGCGGCAGACGCGCAGCAACGGCAGCTTCATGCAGCGCCTCGAGGAGCGCTGGGACCGCCGCCGCGGCCAGGGCTGGTAGGGCTTCGCCGTCACGTCAGCACGACCCCGACGACCCAGATCCAGGACACCAGGACCGCTGCCGCCAGTTCGATGCCGATGCTGGTCAGCACCGCTGTGACGGCTGCCTTGGTCGCCACCCACGCGCGCCGCGAGTCGCGGAGCCGGACCTGCTCGGCGGCGAACACCCCGACCGGGAAACCGACGAAGAGCCCGACATACGGGATCACCAAGAACCCGACGGCCGCGCCCACGAGCCCGGCGAGTTTGGCCACGGCCGGCACACCGGCTTCCTTGAGGCGACGGTTGGGCACGAGGAACTGCACCACCCAGCCGACGGCCGCCACCAGCACGCAACAGCCGAAGACCGTCCACGACACCGCGGTGCCGACGTGTGACGCCCACAGCAGCACGCCGGCGAGGCAGAGCAACAGACCCGGCAGGACCGGGACGACCAGGCCGAGGATGCCGACGAAGATCATCAGTCCGGCCAGCACGGTCACAGCGTCCACGGCGGAAACCTAGCCGACGGCCGTGCCGTCAGGTATGCCGAAGGGCGGCGCACCGCCATCGCGGTGCGCCGCCCTTCGCGCGTCTGCTGGGTGGGGATCACACTTCGATCGTGGACTCGCTGTGCAGGCGGTCGGTCTCATCGATCACTTCTTCAGCGACCTCGCGCAGCTTGTCCAGGTGCTCACGCCCGTGGTGGGCGCAGAAGAGCAGATCCTGGCCGGAGCCGAGGCGAGCACGGATGAAGGCCTGTGCGCCACAGCGGTCGCAGCGATCGGATGCGGTCAAGGTTCGGGCAACTGCAGTAGTCACGGTCTTCATCCTCTCGTTGCGGGTCTCCCTCGGTCACCCGGGGGTTTCCGTCGTCGAAGTAGTCAACAGTCAATCACGTGAAGGGATTCCCGGCGAAACAAATGCACGGCGTGTGGCGTCCTTCACAAAGTCGTGACGTTGCGACGATCCTCCGGCCGCTCCCGGTTCCCGAAAACGGGCGGCTGCGCCGTGAGCCTGCGCGGCGGCGTCGGTGCCGAGCGTTAATCTGCCTCGAAGCCGTTACGCCCGTCCGCGGGCTGCACCAGCCAGGAGAGCACCACTCGTGACCGCCAGTCCGTCCGCCACGTCCAAGAGCGAATACACCGCACGGCACCTGCAGGTGCTCGAAGGCCTGGAGGCGGTCCGCAAGCGGCCGGGCATGTACATCGGCTCGACCGACGGCCGCGGACTGATGCACTGCGTCTGGGAGATCATCGACAACGCCGTCGACGAGGCCCTCGCCGGTCGCGGCGACCACGTGCTGGTGACGCTGTATGCCGACGGGTCGGTGGCCGTCGCGGACCGAGGTGCCGGCATACCCGTCGACATCGAGCCGCGCACCGGCCTGACCGGTGTCGAGGTGGTCTTCACCAAGCTGCACGCAGGCGGCAAGTTCGGTGGCGGGTCGTATGCCGCGTCCGGTGGCCTGCACGGAGTCGGCGCCTCGGTCGTCAACGCGGTGTCCAGCCGGCTCGACGTCGAGGTGGATCGCGGGGGCAAGACCTATGCGATGAGCTTCCGACGTGGCGAGCCGGGCGTCTTCGACGACCCGAAGTCCGGGCCCAGCCCGGACTCGCCCTTCGCGCCGTTCACCGCGGGCAGCGAGCTGCGCGTCGTGGGCAAGACCAAGCGCGGCGTGTCGGGCACCCGCATCCGCTACTGGACCGACCCCCAGATCTTCCTGCGGGACGCGAAGTTCGACTACGACCAGCTGATCTCGCGGGCCCGGCAGACGTCCTTCCTGGTGCCTGGGCTCACCCTGGTCGTGCGGGACGAGCGCGGCCTGCCGGGCACGCCCGGAGAGCACAGACCGCACGAGGAGGTCTTCCTGCACGAGGGGGGCATCTCGGAGTTCACCGAGTTCCTGGCACCCGACCCCTCGGTCACCGACGTATGGCGGCTCGAGGGGGAGTCGACCTTCACCGAGACGGTTCCGGTGCTGGACTCCCAGGGACACATGACACCGACCGAGGTGGAGCGGGTCTGCGGCGTCGACGTCGCCGTGCGCTGGGGCACCGGCTACGACCAGCGGGTGAAGTCCTTCGTCAACGTCATCGACACCCCCAAGGGCGGCACTCACATCGCCGGTTTCGAGCAGGCGCTGCTCAAGGTCTTCCGCAAGCAACTGGAGGTCAACTCGCGGCGCCTCAAGGTCGGCAACGACAAGGTTGAGAAGGACGACATCCTCGCGGGCCTGACCGCGGTCGTCACCGTCCGGCTGGCGGAGCCGCAGTTCGAGGGGCAGACCAAGGAAGTGCTCGGCACCTCGGCGGTCCGGCAGATCGTCAGCAAGGTCGTCGAGCGGGAGCTCACCGCACGGCTGACCTCGACCAAGCGCGAGTTCAAGACGCAGTCGACCCAGCTCCAGGAGAAGGTCGTCGCGGAGATGAAGGCGCGCATCCATGCGCGCGTCCAGAAGGAGACGATCCGTCGCAAGAACGCGCTCGAGTCCTCCTCGCTGCCGGGCAAGCTGAAGGACTGCCGGTCGAACAACACCGACCACACCGAGCTGTTCATCGTGGAGGGGGACAGTGCGCTCGGCACCGGCATGGCGGCGCGTAACTCGGAGTTCCAGGCGCTGCTGCCGATCCGCGGCAAGATCCTCAACGTGCAGAAGGCGTCGATCGGCGACATGCTGAAGAACGCCGAGTGTGCCTCGATCATCCAGGTCGTCGGTGCCGGCTCGGGACGCACCTTCGACCTCGAGATGGCGCGCTACGGCAAGGTGATCCTGATGACCGACGCCGACGTCGACGGGGCCCACATCCGCACGCTGCTGCTCACGCTGTTCTTCCGCTACATGCGACCGCTCGTCGAGGCGGGCCGGGTCTTCGCCGCGGTGCCGCCGCTGCACCGCATCGAGACCACCGCGCAGGGGCGGGCCAAGGGCGAGGTCGTCTACACCTACTCCGAGCAGCAGATGCGCCAGGTGATGGCGCAGTTCCAGCGCAAGGGCCGCACGGTCAAGCAGCCGCAGCGCTACAAGGGACTCGGCGAGATGGATGCCTCGCAGCTGGCCGAGACGACGATGGACCCCCGGCACCGCACGCTGCGTCGGGTCACCCTGAAGGACGCGGAGAACTCCGAGCGGGTCTTCGACCTGCTGATGGGCAGCGACGTCGCCCCGCGCAAGGACTTCATCGTCGAGTCGGCCAAGGAGCTGGACCGGGAGCGCATCGATGCATGACGAGTCCGCCGAGACGATCTTCACCTGGGGCGCGCCACCGCTGAAGTTCGGCGTCGGTGCCAGCGACGAGATCGGCTTCGACCTGGCGCAGTTCGGGGTGTCGCGGGCGCTGATCGTGACGGACCCCGTACTCGCGGCGACCGGCATCCCGCTGCGGGTCGCGGATGCCCTGCGGCGCTACCGGATCGAGGCCGAGGTCTTCGCCAGCGTCCACGTCGAGCCGACCGACGACTCGATGACCAAGGCGGTGGAGTATGCCGCCGCGCAGGGGCCGTGGGACGCGTTCGTCGCCGTCGGCGGTGGGTCGTCGATCGACACCGCGAAGGCGGTCAACCTGCTGACGACGTTCCCCGGTGAGCTCGGCGACTATCTCAACGCGCCGATCGGTCGCGCGCAGGTGCCACCCGGCCCGCTGAAGCCGCTGATCGCGGTGCCGACCACCGCCGGCACCGGATCCGAGAGCACCGCGATGTGCGTGCTCGACGTGTTGTCGATGCGGGTGAAGACCGGCATCAGCCACTGGCGCCTACGGCCCACCATGGCCGTGGTCGACCCGGCGCTCACCATGACGCTGGCGCCGGAGGTCACCGCGGCGGCCGGCATGGACATCGTGTGCCATGCTGCGGAGTCCTACACCGCGAAGCCGTTCTCGGCATACCGCAGGAAACGGCCGGAGGAGCGGGTGACCTACTGCGGGGCCAACCCGGTGTCCGACGTCTGGTGCGAACGGGCGCTGACCCTGCTCGCCGGCGCCTTCCGGCGAGCCGTGCTGCACGGCGCCGACGACGAGCAGGCACGGGTCGACATGATGCAGGCCGCGACCTTCGCCGGAATGGGATTCGGCAACGCGGGTGTGCACATTCCGCACGCGAACGCCTATCCGATCGCCGGTCAGGTCCAGGACTTCCACCCGTCCGGCTATCCAGGCGACGAGCCGATGGTGCCGCACGGCATGGCCGTGTCCCTGACCGCGCCCGAGGCGTTCCGCTTCTCCTTCGACGCGGCGCCGGAGCGACACCTGCGGGTGGCGGCGCTGCTCGGCCCGGACACGCCGGAGCAGCCGAACCCGCGCGAGCAGCTGCCGGCGGTGCTGACCGCCCTGATGAGGGACATCGGCATCCCCAACGGCGTCGGTGCGGTCGGCTTTTCGGAGTCGGACGTCCCCGAGCTCGTGCCCGGCGTGATGAAGCAGCAGCGGCTCCTGTCGACCTGCCCGAAGACGCCCACCGAGGACGACATCGCCGGCATCCTCACCCGGTCGATCGAGAACTGGTGACGCTGCGGGCTCCTGCGTAGAGTCGCCCGGTATGGCGGACTGGGACGACGTACGGCGGATCGTGGCCGAGCTGCCGGAGGTGGACACGAAGGTGTCGTGGGGCCATCTCATGTGGCGGGTCAGGGGCAAGGGGTTCGTGTGGGAGCGCCCGCTGCACGCGAAAGATCGCGCGGAACTCGGCGACGCGGCCCCGGAGGGTGAGATCCTGGGCGTCCGCGTGCCGGATGAGGGCGTGAAACACGCTCTGATCGCCGACGATCCGTCGATCTACTTCACCATCCCGCACTTCGACGGATATCCCGCGGTGCTCGTCCGGCTCGAGGAGATCGGGGTCGACGAGCTCACCGAGATCGTCACCGAGGCATGGCTGGACCGGGCGCCGAAGAGGCTGGCGGCTGCCTACCTCGAGGAGCACCCGCTCACCGGCTGACGAGGCTACGTGACCTGCTCGCCGTTGATCCAGACCCGCGCGATGTCCGCCGGCGTGCCCATGGCGAAGATTTTCGCCAGTGCGTCCTCCGCGCCGGCAGCGTGCTCGATGCCGACGGCCAGCGGTGAATCGGCTTCCGGCGCAACAAGAACCGCGTCGAACTGTTTGCCGACGCTGAGATCGCCGACATCGTCGCGCAGGCCGAGTGCGTCGGCGCCGGCCGCGGTGGCCAGGTGCAGCAGGTGCGCCGAGGTCAACGGCACGCCCTGGCCGCCCAGCAGGCTCTGGATGAAGTAGGCCTGCAGCCCCTCCTTGAGCATGGAGAACCCGGTCCCGCCACCGACGTCCGTGCCCATCGCGACGCGGACGCCGCGCTGCAGGTGGGCCCCCAGCGGGAACATGCCGCTGCCCAGCGACGCGTTGCTGGTCGGGCAGTGCGCGACCGCCGCTCGGCTGGCCGACAGCATGTCCAGTTCGGCATCGGTCGGGTGCACGTTGTGCGCCAGCACCGTGTGCGCGTCGAGCAGCCCGTGGTCCTGGTAGGTCCCCACATAGCTTGATCCACCGAAAAGCCTTGACACTTCAGTGACTTCGGTGACGTTCTCGTTGACGTGCGAGGTGCACCAGGCGTCGTCGATGTCCTTGTATGCCGCGCCGCACGCCTCCAGCAGGTCTCCGCTGCACGAGTAGGAGAAGCGTGGCGTGACCGCATAGCGGATCCGCTCGTGACCCTGCCAGCGGGCCGCCAGGGCGACCGACTCGTCATACGCACGCTCGGGCGTCGTGAGCAGGTCCTCCCGCAGCAGGCGGTCGGACACGACCAGCCCGGACGTCAGGTGCAGTCCGATCCGCTCCGCTTCGGCGAAGAGCAGATCGACGGCGGACGCGAAGTGCGAGCCGAAGACGAGCGCCGAGGTCGTGCCGGCGCGCGTCAGCCCGTGCAGGAATTCGCGCGCGATGGTCCGTGCGTATGCCGGCTCCCGCAGCCGGGCCTCCTCCGGTAGCGCGCAGTGCTCGAGCCAGTCGAGCAGCGGCATGCCGAGGGCGCCGATGGCGCGCACCTGCGGGAAGTGCACGTGCGTGTCGACGAAGCCGGGCAGCAGCACACCGTCGCGCAGGTCGACGACGTCGTCGTCCGGGGCGTCAGCGCGCAGCTGGGTGAGCGGACCGCGCGCGGTGATCCGGCCATCGGTGACGGCCAACGCGATCTCGGACTCGGCGCGTAACGCGCCCCCGGTGAACGGATCGGCCGGTGTGTCGAGGACGGTGGCGTGATAGATCGTCATCGCGGCACCGCCGCACTGGGCGCGACGGCGAAACGCCGGGCCAGGTCGGCCGCGACACTCAGCGCGATGATCGCCGGCTGCTTGCCGGGCAGGTCCGGCAGCCCGATCGGTGTGGTGATGCGGGCGAGGGCGGCCTCGTCGTGGCCCTCCTCGGTGAGCCGGCGCCGGAAGCGTGCCCACTTCGCCGACGAGCCGATCAGGCCGATGCTGCCCAGGTGCGCACAGCGCAGGGCGGCGTCGCAGATCGCGATGTCCTCGGCGTGGTCGTGGGTCATCACGAGCACGTGTGTGCCGGGCGGGACCTCGCCCAGCACGACCTCGGGCACCGGTGCCGTGTGCGGTATGACGCTCGCCACCGCGTCGCCCAGCACCGCCAATCGCGAGGGGGCGAGGTGTGCCGCACGCGAGTCGACCAGGTGCAGCTCGACCTCGTGACGGGCGAGGATGCGGGCGAGCTCGAGGCCGACGTGGCCGACTCCGAAGATCGCGATCGACGGCCGGATCCGCAGCGGCTCCAGCAGGATCCGCACCTCTCCACCGCAACACTGGACGCCGTGCTCGGCCGGCGCCTTGTCGCTCAGCGACACGGTCAGCTCCTGCGGCCCGGTGGGTTCGTCGGAGCCGAGCGCCTTGCGGGCCACCGATACGGCGGTTTCCTCCAGGTTGCCGCCGCCGATCGTGTCGAAGACGGCATCCGCGGTCACGACCATCTTGGCGCCGGCCTCCCGCGGGGCATGCCCGCGGACGTCCACCAGCGTCACCAGGACCGCGGCACGCCGTTGCTGCCGGAGCAGGCCGATGGCGTCATACCAGTTCACGTCATACTCCTGAGGGAACCGGCTGACCGGCGGGCAGAACGTCCGAGATCTCCTCCACCACAACGTCGTTCGACGCCGCACGAGCGTCCTCGATCGCCCAGTAGACCGCCTCCGGCGTCGCCGGGGAGGCCAAGTGCACACTCCTGCCCGCGGGACCGAACGCGGCGGCCGCCTTGCGCAGCGCCTCACGCACCGAGATGGGCAGCATCAGCGGCGGCTCACCGACGGCCTTGGAGCCGTAGATCGCGCCTTCCTCGGTGGCGTTCTTGAACATCGTGACGTTGAACACCTCGGGCATCTCCGAGAAGCTGGGCAGCTTGTAGGTGCTCGCGGCCTGTGTGCTCAACCGGCCACGGGTCGGCCCGTCGCCGGCGTCCCAGCGCTGGTCCTCGAGCGTCAGCCAGCCGGCGCCCTGCACGAACGCCCCCTCGATCTGACCCAGGTCGATCAGCGGTGACAGGCTGTCACCGACGTCGTGCACCACGTCGACCCGCCGCGTGCGGTAGGCACCGGTGAAGCCGTCCACCTCGACCTCGGCGACGGCCGCGCCGTAGGAGAAGTACTTGAACGGGGAGCCCTGGTACGTCTCTTCGTTCCACTCCAGGCCCTCGGTGCGGTAGTAGCCGGCCGCGTGCAGCTGGATGCGCTGCAGATAGGCGGTCCGCACCAACTCCTCCCACGGGATCGGCGCGCGCTCGCTGTTCAATCCGTATGCCGTGCCGTCGGCGAACCGCACGTCGGCCGGCGGCACACCGAGAATGCCGCCCGCCACGACGGCGAGGCGGTCGCGGATCTGGTCGCAGGCGTGCTTGACGGCGCCACCGTTGAGGTCGGCGCCGGTGCTGGCGGACGTGGCGGAGGTGTTGGGCACCTTGTCGGTGCGGGTCGGCGCGAGCCGCACCTTCGCGAGCGGCAGCCCGAGTGCGGTGGCCGCGACCTGCAGCATCTTGGTGTGCAGACCCTGACCCATCTCGGTGCCGCCGTGGTTGACCAGCACCGAGCCGTCCTTGTAGACGAGCACGAGCGCGCCGCCCTGGTTCATCGAGCTCTTGTTGAACGAGATGCCGAACTTCACCGGTGTCGCCGCGATGGCGCGCTTGGTGTGCTCGTGCGTGGCGTTGAACTGCTCGATCTCCCGCTGCCGTCCCGCGAAGTCGCTCTCGGTCAGCAACTGCTCCCAGATCTGGTGCAGGCGGTCGATCTGCCGCACCCGCTGGCCGTACGGCGTCGTCTGATCCGCGGACCGGTAGAAGTTGCGCCGGCGGATCTCCTCGCCGGTCAGGCCCAGCTGGGGTGCCACGGTGCCGAGGATGTTCTCGGTGAGCAGCATGCCCTGCGGGCCGCCGAAGCCACGGAACGCCGTGTGCGAGGTGCGGTTGGTCTTGGCGATGCGACCGTGCGCGTGGATGTTGGGGATCCAGTAGGCGTTGTCCATGTGGCACAGCGCCCGCGACAGGACCGGCTGGCACAGGTCCAGGCTCCACCCGCCGTCGGCGGTCAGCACGACCTTGAGCGCCAGCAGATGACCCTCGTCGTCGAAGCCCGCTTCCCAGGTGGAGAGGAAGTCAGGGCGCTTGCCGGTGAACTGGATGTCCTGGTTGCGGCTCAGCCGCACCCGGACCGGGCGTCCGGTCAGCGTGGCGCCCAGCGCCGCGATGGCGGCATACCCGTTGGCCTGGGTCTCCTTGCCCCCGAACCCGCCGCCCATCCGCAGGCACTGCACGGTGACCTCCGAGGAGGTGATGCCGAGCACGTGAGCGGCGATCTCCTGGGTCTCGCTGGGGTTCTGGGTGCTGGAGTGGATGAAGACCTGCCCGGACTCGTCGACGTAGGCGATCGACACCTGGGTCTCCAGGTAGAACTGCTCCTGACCCGACGCCTCCCAGGTGCCGCTGAAAACGCGGGTGGCCGCCGCCATACCGGCTTCGACGTCACCGCGGGACACGGTCGGGGCGCGACCCTGGAAGCTCTCCGCGGCGATGGCCTCGGGGATCGTCACGATGGACGGCAGCTCCTCGTAGTCGATCTCGACCGCTGCGGCGCCGAGGCGCGCGGCCTCCAGGCTCTCGCCGAGCACCCAGCACACCGGGTGCCCGTAGAACATGACCTCGGTCGGGAAGAGCGGCTCGTCGTGGTTGATGTTGGAGTCGTTCACGCCGGGCACGTCGTCGGCGGTCAGCACCCGGACCACGCCCGGCACGTCGTATGCCGGTGCGGTGTCGAGTCGCGTGACCAGCGCGTGGGCATGCGGCGCCGACACCGGGTAGGCGTGCAACAGGTCGGGCATGCGGCCGACCAGGTCGTCGGTGTAGAGCGCCGTGCCGGTGACGTGAGCGGCGGCGTCCCCGTGCGGAATCGCTTCTCCGACAACGGGGTTCTCGGGGCGGTCAGACAGGGAGCTCATGCGACGTCACCTTCCTGGGAAGCGGTCTCGGCGTAGATCTTGCGCAGCGAGGTGCTGAGCATCGCCCGGCGGTATTTGCTGCTGGCTCGGTGGTCGTCCATCGGGGTGCCCTCCTCCTGGAGCAGGGCGGCAGCGGCCCGGACGGTCTCGGCCGTCCAGGGCTTGCCCTCCAAGGCGGCTTCGACCGCGGTGGCGCGCAGGGGCGTGGCGGCGACCCCGCCCAGGCCGATGCGGGCCTTGCGCACGACGCCGTCCACGACGTCGACGGCGTAGCCGACGGCGACGCTGGAGATGTCGTCGAAGCGCCGCTTGGCGATCTTGTGGAACGCGGTGATCTCGGACAACGGCAACGGGATCCGCACCGACTGGATCAGCTCGTCCGCGGCGCGAACGGTCTGCCGGTATCCGGTGAAGTAGTCGGCGAGCGGCACGACGCGGCTGCCGCCGGGGCCGGTGAGGACCAGCTCGGCGTCCAGCGCGAGCAGCGCGGGCGGCGTGTCGCCGATCGGTGAGCCGGTGCCGAGGTTGCCGCCGATGGTGGCTCCGTTGCGGATCAGGCGGGACGCGAACTGCGGGAAGAGCTTGGCCAGCAACGGAATCCGTCCGTCGAGCAGCTGCTCGATCTCGCTGAGCGTGAGCGCGGCACCGAGCTCGACATACGACTCGGTCTCCTGGAAGGTGCGCAGCTCCGGCAACCGGTCGAGCCCGACGACCAGCTCGGCGCGAGCCGACTTGATGTTGACGTCGACGCCCCAGTCGGTGCACCCGGCGACCGGCACGGCGCCGGGGTTGTCGCGTAGCACGGTGAGCGCCTCGCTCAGCGACGCGGGACGGACGAACTGCCGGCCCTCGACGCTGTATGCCGTGGGCAGCGCCTCGGGTGCCGGCGACTCGCGGCGGGCTGCCAGCTCGTCGTCCTGCGGCACGTCACCGAGCGCGTATGCCGCGTCGCGGATCGGCCGGTATCCCGTGCACCGGCACAGGTTGCCGGAGAGTGCGTGGATGTCGAAGCCGTTCGCGCCATGTTCGGGGTCGGCGTGGTCGCACGGGGTGCGGTCCGGGCGGTAGTACTCGGCCGCCATACTGCAGACGAAACCCGGCGTGCAGTAGCCGCACTGGGAGCCGCCGCGAACCGCCATCTCCCGCTGGACAGGATGCAGCGAGTCGGCGGTGCCCAAGCCTTCGGAGGTGACGATCTCCTGACCCGCGAAGGCGGCGGCCGGCGGCAGGCAGGCGTTGACCGCTGTCCACTGCGTGCCGCCGTTGCCGTCGGGACGCGCGACGAGCACGGAGCACGCGCCGCACTCACCCTCGGCACAGCCCTCCTTGGCGCCGGTGAGTCCCTCGGACCGCAGCCAGTCCAGCAGGTTGGTGTGTGGGGCATCGGTGAACTCGTGACGTTGCCCGTTGACGGTCACGTCCAGTGCGGACGAGAGATCGGTCATCAGCGACTCCTTTCGAGCCGGGAGCGCAATTCGACTCTACGGCTCAACAATTTGTTGAACAAGCCTGTCCGGGTATCGGTGTGGTCCGGGTTCACGGCCCACCGGCCAGGGCGGGCGCCGGCGCGCCGACACGTCGTGCGGCTTTCCGTGCGCCGGCGGCGAGTGCTTTCTCGTCCGCCCGGACCAGCCGGCCGTCGCGGACCACGGGCCGGCCGGCGACCAGGACGAGGTCGAGCGGGGGAGGCGTGCCGAGTACGAGACCCGCGACCGGGTCCGCGATGCCGGCATGTGCGAGGGTGTCGAGGCGCCATACGGCCAGATCCGCCTGCTTGCCCGGCTCCAGCGAGCCGATCCGGTCGTCCCAGCCAAGCAGCCGCGCCCCGCCCAGGGTGGCCGCCTCGAGCGCCTGCCGGACACCGAGCGCGGTCGGCCCGCCCAGCGCACGGGCGAAGAGCAGCGCATGCCGCGCCTCCTCGAGCATGGACGTCGCCTCGTTGGACGCGGCGCCGTCGACGCCGAGGCCGACCGGCGCACCGGCCGCGAGCAGGTCGCGCGTCCGGCACACGCCGGCGCCGAGCCGGGCGTTGGAGGACGGACAGTGCGCGACGCCGGTGCCGGTGGCGGCGAGCGTGCGGATAGCGTTGTCGTCCAAGTGGATCCCGTGCGCGAACCACACGTCGGAGCCCAGCCAGCCGACCGACTCCATGTAGTCGACCGGCGTGAGGCCGAACCGTTGCCGGCAGAAGTCCTCCTCGTCGAGGGTCTCGGCGAGGTGCGTGTGGAGTCGCACGCCGCGGTCCCTGGCCAGCGCCGCAGCCTCGCGGAGCAGGTCGGTGGTGACCGAGAAGGGCGAGCACGGCGCCACACCGACGCGCACCATGGCGTCGGGGGACGGGTCGTGGTGCTCGTCGATCGCGGCCGCCGTGGCGGTCAGGATCTCGTCGAGCGTCTCGACGACATGGTCGGGCGGCAGGCCGCCGTCGCGCCGGCCGAGGTCCATCGACCCGCGAGTCGCGAAGAAGCGGACTCCGACCTGCTCCGCGGCACGGATCTCCGCGCCGAGCACGTCGCCGCCGTCCCGGGGGAAGACGTAGTGGTGGTCCATCACGGTGGTGCAGCCGGTCAGCGCGAGGTGGCCGATGCCGGCCGCCGCGGCGTCGCCGACGATCTGCTCGTCGATGGTGCCCCACACCGGGTAGAGCGTGGTCAGCCACTCGAAAAGCGTTGCGTCCACGGCATACCCGCGGGTTGCCCACTGGTAGAGGTGGTGATGCGTGTTGACCAGCCCGGGCGTCACGACACAGCCGGTGGCGTCGATCAGCTCGACATCTTCACCGTCCGGCACGTAGCGGCCGGGTGCGACGGACCGGATCCGGCCCCCGTCGACCACCACGTGGCCGACGGGGTGCTCGCGCCGGTCCGCGTCCATCGTGACGACGGTGGCGCCGTCGATGACGGTAACCCTCATGGTGTCGTCGCCATTCGGCTCCGCGCCGTGTTGATCGGGTCCGCGTCGGCGACCAGGTCGTCGAAGCGGTGCCCGGCGATCTTGGCGCTCTCCAGCAATGCGGTGACCAGCTCGTGCTGACGCGAGTTGTCCATTCGTGACCGGCCCTGGTCCAGGAGTTGCTCGAAGGACTCGGCCTCGCGGACGCAGGTGACCAGGGGGAAGCCGAATTTCTCCCGGTATGCCGCGGTCAGCGACGAGAGTTCGGCACGCTCGTCCTCGCGCAACTGGCTGAGCATGATCGCGGCGCGGTCTCGCGTCGAGGCCTCCCCGATCTCGTCGTCGGTGACGTCCAGGCTGCTCAGGTCGGGGTAGCAGGCGATGAGAGCGCGCTGCCTCTCGTCGGAGGCGGAGAACAACGCCTCCTGGAATGCCGCGCGCAGGTCCTGGGTGTCCTCGAACGGCCGCCGCTCGAAGGCGTCCTCGATGATCCAGGTGTTGCCCTGGAAGAGCGGTCCGAAGGTGTGCACGAACTGTTCCTTCGACATCTCGTTGACCTGCGCCAGACCGATGACGCTGCCGGTCGGGCTGGTCGCGACACCGGCGCCGCGGCTGGTCCCCACGTGGAAGAAGACCATGTAGAGCACGAAGGCCGAGATGGATCCGATGGTGATGCCCGAGCCGAGGAAGACCTGGTAGTCCTTCGGCAGCAGCGTCGCCACGCCCGGCTGGGCGGTCACCAGCATGGCCAGTCCGAGGGAGGTCGCCACGATGATGCCGTTGCGGTGGTCGTTGAAGTCCACCTTGCCGAGCGTCTGGATGCCGACGACCGCGACGGTGGAGAACATCGCCAGGCCGGCGCCGCCCAGCACGCAGGACGGGATGCCGGCGACGATCGCGCCGGCCTTCGGCAGCAGGCCGAGGATGATCATGAAGATCGCGGCGGTGGCCACGACATACCGGCTCTTGATCTTGGTCAGCCGCACCAGGCCGACGTTCTCGGCGAAGCAGGTGTAGGGGAAGGAGTTGAAGACGCCGCCGATGAAGGTGGCCAGGCCGTCGGCGCGCAGTGCGCGGGCGACGTCCTCACCGTCCAGTCGCTTGCCGACGATCTCGCCGGTCGCGAAGACGTCACCGCAGGTCTCGACCATCGTCACCAGCATGACCAGCACCATCGAAACAATGGCTGCGACAGCGAATTTCGGCATACCGAAGTGGAAGGGCGTGGTGACCCCGACCCAGCTGGAGGTGCTGACCGCGTCGAAGTGGGCGTCGCCGATCGTCCAGGCGACGAAGGTGCCGATGACCAGGCCGAGCAGCACGGCGATGGTCTGGATGAAGCCGCGGAAGAGGCGCTGGATGACGACGATGACGACGACCGTCCCGAGCGCCAGACAGAGCGTCCGCCAGCCGCCGGGCGCGAGGTGCCACGCGCCGTGGGAGTCGGTGCTCAGCACCGAGGCGCTGTAGGAATGCGTCTTGGGGTCCCAGCGCAGCAGGGCGTCGCCCGCGGCCACGGGCAGCAGCGAGAAGCCGATGACGGTGATCACCGAGCCGGTCACGACCGGTGGGAAGAACCGCACGATCTTGCCGAAGTATGGCGCGAGCAGGAACGTCACGACGCCGGAGACGAGCACCGCCCCGTAGATGGTGAGCAGGCCGTTGACGCCGCCCCCGGCGTTGACGCCGATGATGATCATCGGTGACACGGCCGTGAAGGTGACTCCCTGCAGCAGCGGCAGGCGCACCCCGACCTTCCAGAAGCCGATGGTCTGCAGCAGCGAGGCGATGCCGCAGGTGAACAGGTCGGCGTTGATCAGGTGGATCAGCTGGTCGGAGGTGAGTCCGATCGCGCCGGCGAGCAGGATGGGCACGATGACGGCGCCGGCGTAGAACGCCAGCACGTGCTGGATGCCGTAGACGGCGAGCTTTTGCGGGGGAAGCATTTCGTCGACGGGATGCTTCGCACGGGGGCGTACTCCCTCAGCTGTGGCAGCAGACATTACGAGCGGTCCTTCCGGTCCAGGGGGACATCAATGGTGGGGCGTGGCAGGGGCATTTTCGCGCTTCGGCGGCCCGGCCGGGGGAGATTCCGCTGGTCATGCGACGCACGCGCCTGGCGTGCGGACGGTCGGTGTGGTCTCAGATGCCACAGGAACCGATAGATCGCTTATACGGAATGCGAATTTCAAGATATGAAATTTGATCGCGAGGAAAAGAGTATGCGGTGGGTCACACCGCCGTCAACACTTTGTTGAACGGGACTTGTCACCTGCTCAGTCGCCGACGCGCACGCGGTTGAGGTAGTTGTAGATGGTGAAGCGGGACACGCCCATCGCCTCCGCCACGGTCTCCGCCGAACGGCGCATCTCGAACGCGCCCCGCTCCTCGAGCAGGCGCACCGCATGCTGCTTCCCGGCGCGCGGCAGCTCCGCCAGACTGCCGCCGAGCTCGAACTCGACGCTCTGAATCAGTCGCGCGAGACCGTCGGACAGGTCGCGATCGCCGGGGACGCGGACGTGAATCGTGGTGCCTTCCCAGCTGATCCGGATGTCGTCGGGTTGCGGGTCGCTCTCGACGACGACCGCTCCGACCCGGTCGAGCAGCGGCTGCAACGCGTCCGCCAGGGTGTGGGCTCGGGCTGTGGCCTCAGTCATCGATCCGCTCCACCTGCAGGCTGATGCGTGTCGCTCCAGCGCCGAGTGCCTCGCGAAGGGCCGACGATATCGCCGGTATGACGGCGTCCGACACGCCCTCCACCGACGTGCCGAGCGGCCCGAGGTCCGGCTCGAGACCGTCGGCGCGCAGCGCGGCGGCCGCGGCCTGCACATGGGTCGGCAGTTCGCCCTCGCCCTGGAACGGCTCGGTCGTCATCTCTGCCCGCACCTTCATTGCGCCCCGGCTTTCGCGGCCGCCTTGGCCTGCTTCTTGAAGTCGCGCACCTTCTGCAGCGACACCTCGTCGACGACGTCGGCCACCGAACGGAACGAACCGGGCTCGGCATACGGGCCGATCGCCTCGCGCCAGCCGTCCGGCGTCACGCCGAGCTGCTTGCCGAGGAGTGCCGCGAAGATGCGTGCCTTCTGGTCGCCATACCCGGGCAGCGCCTTGAGGCGCTCGAGCAGCTCCCCGGTGCTGCCGGCCGTGGTCCAGATGCGGGAGGCGTCGCCGTCGTAGTCGTCGAGGACGACCTGGGCGAGCTGCTGCACGCGCCCGGCCATCGATCGGGCGTAACGGTGGATGGCCGGCGGGGTCGAGCACAGGTCGGCGAACTTCTCCGGATCCTGCGTCGCGATGGTCGCGGGGTCGAGGGTGCCGAGCTTGTCGACGATCTTCGCCGGGCCGCGGAAAGCGTGCTCCATGCCGTACTGCTGGTCCAGCAGCATGCCGATGAGCAGCGCGAACGGATCGGTCGAGAGCAACTCGTCCGCGGTGTCGTCCTGTGCGATCCGGATCTGCGCCATGGGAACAGCGTAGGACCTCCGGTGAACAACTCACTCGCGCCGGGACTTTCGGCGCATCTACGGTGACGCCATGACCACTGCAGCTGAGACGACGCCCGATGTCGATCCCTCGTCCCGCCAGGACCCACCGGTCCGCGCGAATGAGGCCGCGACGCTGTTGGGATTCCTGCGCTACCAGCGCGACACGTTCCGTTGGAAGACCGGCGGGCTGACGACTGCGCAGCTCGGGGTGGCCCTGCTGCCGTCGGACATGACGCTCGGCGGGATGGTCAAGCACCTCGCGCTGGTCGAGGTGTGGTGGTTCCACCAGGTGCTGCACGGCGGTGCGGAACCGGAGCCGTGGGCATCGGTGGACTGGAAGAGCGATCCGGACTGGGACTGGCACAGCGGTGCGACGGACGCGCCGGGAACGCTCGCCGAGCTCTACGAGAAGTCCGTGGCGCTCGCGGACGCGGGCATCGATCGCGCTCTGGCGTCCGGCGGCCTCGACGCCCTGTCCGCCCGGCCGGACCGCCGCACGGAGACGCCGTTCACGCTGCGTTGGATCGTGACCCACATGATCGAGGAATACGCCCGGCACAACGGTCACGCGGATCTGCTCCGTCAGTCGATCGACGGGCGGGTGGGCGAATGATCAGTGTTCGCAAGGCGACCGAGGAGGACTGGGCGGCGATCTGGCCGATCGTGCAGGAAGTCGTCGCTGCGGCGGAGACCTACGCGTTGCCCGCTGATCTGTCGGAGGACGAGGCTCGCGAGATGTGGATGGAGACGTCACCTGCGTGCACCGTCGTGGCGGTCGACGAAGGCGGAGCGGTCCTGGGGAGCGCGCACATGGGACCGAATCGACCCGGGCCCGGCGACCACATCGGCACGGCGAGCTTCATGGTCGGATCGGCGGCGCGCGGTCGTGGCGTGGGTCGGGCGCTCGGTGAGTATGTCGTGCAGTGGCTGCGGGACGCCGGCTATCACGCGGTGCAGTTCAACGCCGTCGTCGAGTCGAACGCTGCAGCCGTGCGGTTGTGGAAGGCGCTGGGTTTCGAGGTCATCGGCACGGTCCCGGAGGCGTTCCGGCATCCGCGGGACGGGCTCGTCGGACTGCACGTGATGTATCTGAAGCTCTGACTCCACGCTGATCGAGTAGGCCGAGGCGCTAGCCGAGGCCGTATCGAGATCAGGCGAAGGCGGCCCGCCATACCGTGCTCGGCGCCGGAGCCTTGGCGCACGATGCCTTGAGCTCGGGGCCGTCCTCTCCGGAGATGTCCACGGTCCAGCGCCGGCCGTCGGTGTGGGTCACCGTACAGCGCCAGGATCCGTCGGCGACCTGGTGGCCGGTCACCGTCAACGCGGGCCCGCTGAGCCCGGAAAGCTCTTGGCGGACAAAGGCTTCCGCGACCTGTAGAGGCGCCCGGAAGCAGCTGCGGCCCCGGTAGTGCTCCGGGCCGGCAAGTTGCACCGCAACCTCGTGGCGGCGCTCCGACTGCAGGGCCAGCTCGGCCAGCGCCGGAGTCAGCCGGGCGTAGGTCTGGCCGGAGGGCAGCGCGATGCCGGTGGGTGCGAAACGGTGCCCGCCGGTGTGCGAGCACTCCCACACGGCGTTCGGGTGCGCTGCCCCCAGTTCGAGCGCAATCGGCCGGCCGCGCACCGCGCAGCACACGTCGCGCTTGCCGTTGGTGCAAATCAGCAGCGCGGGGTCGCGGGTCTCTTCGAGCTCGGGCAGCCGCTCGGTGACGAGGTCGGGATCGGCTTCCTGCAGGGCGTCCCAGGGCAGCCCGAGCAGCTGTGCCGGGTCGTGGATCTCGCCGGTCAGCAGCCAGGGGTCGCGGTCGAGGCAGCCGGCGATGAACACCGCGTGGGGCCCGTCATGCGGCTCGTCGGCGTGCGCGCCGGGGCGCCGGATCAGCAGCAGCCGGCCGCCGCGGTCGGCGCAGGCGCGTTCGAGCGCCATACCGGCCTGGGGATCGAGATGCGACTCGGTGATCGCGCTGTGCCCCCACGGCCCTGGCTGCTCCAGGCACACCCAGAACGTGGCGTATGACGCGGAGCCCCACGCCGGCAGGTCGGCGTCGTCCCATTCGACGGAGCAGGCGTCGGGCGGGCGTGGTGCGGCGTGCGTCGTCATCCTGCGTGTCCGTTCTGTAGCGGCCGTCTCGAGCCCAAGCCTACGAAGTGGTCGCCGGAGGTTGTGTTGTGTCCGAGGTCGTCGCGCGTTTGGCGGAGTCGCCGCCTGAGTCGGACGGGGGCCGGTGCGGGTGGGAGGCGCAAACGAACCACCGCTGAGCCTCAGGAGCGCAACGCCGAGTCCCGAACCAGATCACGAGTGCCACCCTCGACGGCTCGGACCGCAAAGACGAGCCAAAAATGACGACTCACTATCAGTGAAAGGTGTTGTGCGCCAGCAAAATTGAGAGTATTATGAGACATATGAACGAGATTCTCAGTGACGATCTACGGAGTGAGGCTCCGATCACCGCTGAGGTGTTGCGCTCGTTTCATGACCGGCTCGACGGGCCGCTCGACGCCGACGATCTGCTGGCGGAGGTGCGGGCCTGCGAGGAGTTGAAGAACGCGCTCAGCGCCCGGCAGGCCCGGGCGACCTCGGCGCTGTACGACCGGCAGCGTGCCCGGGACGTCGAACGCGGCGTGCGCCGGGCCGACACCGCCCGGGCCGTCGGCTCACAGGTCGCGGCGGCACGTCGCTGCTCACCGCATCTGGGCTCGCGACTGCTCGGGCTGGCTCGCGCCCTGGTCTGGGAGATGCCGCAGACCTTCGAGGCCTTGCGGGCCGGCGTGATCGACGAACACGCGGCAACCGGCGTGGTCGCCCAGACGGCCTGCCTGTCCGTCAATGACCGCGAGCAGGTGGATGCGAAGATCCGGCCCCAACTGGGCCGAGTTGGATACCGGCGGCTGATGGCCGCCACTCAGGACGCCGGCTACCGGATCGACCCCGAAGCTATCGTCGCCCGCCGCGCCAAGGCCGAGTCGGCCCGCCGGGTCAGTCTGCGACCGGCCCCGGACTGCATGACCTGGCTGACCGCTCTGCTGCCGGTCAAGGACGGCGTCGCCTGCTACGCGGCACTCAAAGCCGAAGCCGACGCGAATGCCACCGCAGATCACCCACGTGGACACGTCATGGCCGACACCCTCGTCGAACGCGTCACCGGACGCGCAGCCGGCGACGCGGCCGACGTCCATGTCAGCCTCATCATGCCGCTGGACACGTTGACCGGTGACATCCCGGCCGAGGTTCCCGGCTATGGACCGGTCCCGGCCGACCTGGCCCGTGAATGGGTCAGCGACCCGAAAAAGTCAGTGCAGGTGCGACGGCTCTTCTCGTACCCCAGCACCGGCGACTTGGTCGGGATGGAGTCACCTTCTCGCTGCTACACCGGGCTGCTCGCGGACTTCATTGCCCTGCGCGACCGCACCTGCCGCACTCCGTTCTGCGACGCTCCGATCCGGCACATCGACCACATCGACTCCTACGCACACGGTGGCGCCACCAGCGAACGCAACGGCCAAGGCCTCTGCGAACGTTGCAACTACAACAAAGAACATCCCGACCACCTCGTCGGCGGCGATGCCGGCGAAACCGTCGTGGTCACCGGCGGCATCGTGCTCACCAGCCGTCCGCCCGCGCCACCCGGACACCGACCGCCCACGGCGTCGCCGATCGCCCGGACCTTGATGAGCATCGAGTTCCGCTCAGCAGCGAACGCTCCGAAGGCGACTGTGAGCTGAGTCGTGCCCTCGGTTCTCATGGGAGCCCATGTTGGCCCTTGGAGAACCTGTCACATCCCCGCTTCGAGAAGGCGCCTCGAACATCGCCACGTTTCCGGACATTTCATCCGGCGGCCTTCCCCGGGCGGCGAGGACCCCGGCAGGTACAGCTGGAGCGTTCTCGGAGACGCGGCCCAGACAGGGTTGCTGCACTCCGCCCAGATAGGGGCGCTTCGTCGAGGCTTTGCACCTTCCATGCGTTCGGGACGCAGAGGAACAGCCTTCTATTCAAAGGGAAGTTCCTCTTGGTCTGGACCCAGTTCTGGTGTCTGCCCTTCATTGGCTGGCAACGATTTCCACTCGGGACGATATATCCACTGAGCGCGGCGAATTTTGTCAACTTCAGCACTACCCTTCCAAAAAGGTATGGGCGCACGTTTCATTCGGCGCGTCACGAGAGTCGGGATATCCACCATGAACACCACGGTATCCACACCGCGCCATTTTCCGGTATTTGGTCGCGTGGTCAGAATACGGTGTACAAATTTGAGGTCCTCCAGGGCAACGATTTCCTGACCCCAATGCGAATTGAACTGATCCTGTTCAATGAGGAAGTAGTACGTCTTGCGCGCTCGCGCAAAAGCGATGATGTCGTCCAGTCTGGCCTCTAAGGAGACGGCATCCCTGCCTGCGTCATTACGAAGATCCGATCGCTTCTGATCCAGTCGTTGATGAGCCGCCCGTTGGACATCCTCCACCGCGATCTGAAATTTGGCGTCTCGACCCTTGCCAAGACGCTGCTGTTCCGACCAGGCGATCGTTGACGCATCAATCAAGAGCTCGAAGAAGTCGCGACTCACCGCTCCGCCAGCAATGAGAACTGCCCGCTCCCGGGCGGTCTCGGTGACGGTGCTTTGCAAGGTTAGGCCTATAGGCGCGAGAACCCTATCGGCAACCTCCTCTAGGAATGCCTTGGCTGAATGGAAGTCGGAGAGACCGATGTCTAAGGACAATCTCTGCAGATCACCCGGCGGTTGCATGCCTCGGGGAGGGTTACCGTCGGCGTATGTTTGAGTGCGTGACTGGATGCTGCCAATCTTGAGGCGGATGCTGCTCTTTTTCGTTATGCCATGGAGGTGATCCAGCACCATGGGCTGCGCCTCTCGTTGAACAAAATAGAAATCGTCGAGAACAACTAAGAGGGTAGACGCTCCCTCGATGCGTGCAGAGTCGTTCAGAGTCTCGGATATCGCAGGAGCAAGGTCACGAAGATAATCCTCCTTTCTCCGCGAATACGATGCAGACGTCCGACGACTTGCCACCGTGGACCGCCCAGCCGAAACAGTCGCAGTTAACTTTGCCATCTGCCGTTGTACGCGCCCGCCAAGGGCGATGCTGGCGGCCGTCTTGCTGAGGTGGCTCGCACCTGATTCGACAAGAACCTCAGGAGCTGCGTCCCGCAAGGCGGCCAGCACGCTGGTAAGGCTGCGAACTTGACGCATGTATCGTCGCCTTTCGCCGAACCAGGCATGTTTTATTGATACACGGTCCAAAATATCAAGAATTAGTTCGATTACGACGTCCGGGTATGCGCGGTCCTTATGAGTCTCGACATCGACAAAGATCACCTTTTTGCCCGAGTTCTTCGCCCTCTGCTGAAGAACTGCCAAGGTTGTCGACTTTCCGACGCCACGTCGGCCCGTAATTAGGTGGTTTACGTTCGCCTCGAGGCTATTCAGCATGCCTGGGGTTAGCTCTACGAAGCGCTGTAATAGCTCGGGATCGTTCTCGTTCAGAGTCCTCGAGGCCTCCCCAAGAGCAGTCTTGAATTGTCCCAGGTTGGCTCGACTTAACAATGTGCTCCCCTTCGGGCTCGATAGGCCACCCAGGCACGATATACCAGTGGCGAAGCCAGCGCGCGGGTTCCCTCGTCGTTTGCCTTCAGATAACCGGCCACGAAGATCCGCCGATGGCGTCATCCCGCCGCCACCCCCGAGTGTGGCCCGCGAGTTGCATGCTAGAGCCTCTCAGTGTCTCTGGAACCTCTGCAGCGCACCATCAAGGGATCTCGCCTCGTGTTGTCGGCCGCGCTCCAATCTGAGGCGGATGCGATGACCGCTGGAAACGCCCCGGCGCTATAGCCTCATTTTCAAGCGTCGCCGACACCTGTGCACAGTCACACCGCCGCGTACCGCGTCCCAGCAGTCCCGGCTACCTCATCGACATGCGTCGGCGCGGCGGGCAGGTTAGCGATGGGGCGCTACGCGTCTACCTGCGAGCGGTGTGCCGCGCTCAGTTACCGGTGTCGAACGATGTCCCTGGGCATGTGTGGATCCAACTCGCGGTGAGTGTCGGTGGTGGCTGGTAGACACGCAGTTGTCCGATCGGCAGTAAGCACACCGATAACCAAGGAGTTATTTCGCATGCGTCTTGACGAGCTCTGCAACACGATCCGCAACACCAGTTCGCGCGACTGGCACCGAATCATCTGCTGGGGCGGCGGCACTGGGCCCTCGTACCACGGGGAGTTCCGCACCTACTCCGTGCATAACGGACGGCCAGGCGCCTTCATCGAGGAGGACTCTCACTCCGAGGTGGCGATACTCCGCGATGACATCGACATCACCATCGCTTGGGGCCTTGATCGCGACCAGGGCGATGAGACCAGTTTCGAGTGGTCGAAGGGATTTCCGAACTCGAAGACGCACGTCGTTTTCGCAGACATCTTCTACCGCGGATCCCTTGTACACCGCGAGCATCTGATCGTCGCCGACGGCGGCCGCGTCTATCTGCCTCTCGGCCATACCCAGTCGCTCGACGACGAGCCGACGATGGGTGAGAAATTCGAGGAGGTTGTCACGAGGTGGGAACTCGACTTTGCTCGACTTGTCGACTCGTTCGCTAATCACCAGTTTGATCGCTACTTCGAGCAAACCGGTATGAGGCTCGCCGAAAGTCCGACCACGGTGGTCGAAGGAGACTGACGGTAGCCGAGGTCGCCGTGTTCGCAGTCGGCCAGGCCACTGACGGACATCGCCGCGCTCGTCCTCTCATGCCCATAGTTGGCAGTCACCACTTCATCCAACTTGCCTTTTGTCACTGCCAATTCGTTGCGTGATTCAGCGAGCTGCTCCGCACTGTCATCGAGTTGTATCCGGAGTTCGTGAAGCTGCAGTTCGTTTGTTTCGAGTTGCCCCTGCAATGCCTTGATCTCTTGGTCCTTGATCGTGAGCTGCTTGAGCAGGTGGCCGGGTCGCGGTGCTCCAGCCACGCCCAACGAGAGAGAATAACGTTGTTGCGGTTTCTGTCGACTTCCATGATCTTCGCCTCGACCCTCTTCCCCACGTATCGCCGAGGGTTGGACACGGGATGCATCTCGACGAGGGAATGTGGGATCAGGCCAGGCACGCCAATGTCGATGAGGAGGGCATCCGCCAGGCTGTCGATGACGGTGCCCGTGACGAAGCCGTCCTGCTCCTTGATGCTCTCAATGGTGGGCCAAGCGCGCTCGTACCCTGCACGCTTCTTGGAGAGGAATTAGGCGACCTCCTCGTCCTTCTTCTGGACGGCCTCCACCTGATCGCCCACCTTCACGACCTCGTGCGGGTCGCCGTCCTGCGTCATGGACAACTCTCTCGATGGAATGACGCCTCAGTTCTGTAGCCGATGTCGAGCAGAACCTCCTCCCGGCCAACCCTGACGATGCGAGCCTCAACGATGTCACCGTCACTGAAGTTTTTGGGGGTCGCGTCGATCGCGGCAAGCAGGTCTTCCTCAGAATTGATGTCTGGTCGCGCCACCCTTTGCGGCTCATGAATGCCCCCCTCTCGCAGAACTATGTGCGCGAGCCTAGCCCCGAGAGCTCCCGCCGGGACCGGAACCGGCATCACGAGTGTCCCTGTGCTTTAGCGCCGCGTAGCCAGCCGAGACTACGGTGGGCGATGTGCAGAAGCCCTGGCACCCACCGGTGCGAGTTCAAGTTCCGGAGTCAGGAATAGTCGTCGCCCTGACGGATGGTGACTGCAAGGCATTCGGGGCAGCGTGGAAGTCCCGCAGGGGCATCGGCAAAAGAGGACCCCTGCCAGCGGATCACCTCCGCGCCGCACGGGGCCAAAGGCCTTTCGCGGCCGGAGATGTCCACTTTGTCGGGATTGACGGCGTGGAGCACACCCGCAGGCTGATAGCGCTTAAAGCCAGCAGGCCCTAGGTTTACGACGTCCTCCTCGGTCGAGCCGAGGGCCCACCATGAGTGAGGGCGAAAGAGGTCGGCCGGGCTGCAGGCGAGGACTGCACAGATGGCGTCGAGGGTCTTCGAGCCGATGCGGTCGGGGCGCTCGCGGACCCACCGATTCACCTGAACACGCGACGGCGCCTCTGGGCCGAGGGCTTGCTCGAGTAGTGAGTGCAGTTCGGCGGCGCTCCGCACGCCGCGACGCGCCATCACCTCGTTCAACCGCCAGGGTAGCTCCAGTACGCGGTATCGGATCCGGCTCTCGTCCGTCATGGGCCAAGTGTGTCATAGATGACCATTATGATCAATCACCTGTTCTCTTTGATCGGGAGGTGCTCGAGTCGCTGCTCTGTCAGTCGGCAACGAGCGCCGATTGCACCCGCCGATCTTCCCGCCACGTCCGGCACCTCGGCAGCTAACCGTGGTACCCCAGTGATCAAATCAAGGAGGTCGCGAATGGTCTGCAGGCTCTGGGTTCGACGATCAGCCCTCCGATCTGGATAGCCCAGCGGCTCGGACTTGCGTCACTTCGCGTGCCGCGCGGGGACAAGGAAGATGCCCGTCGGTGAATTACTGGTCGTCGAACGAGCCGACGTCGGCAATCTCCCATGCTTCAGCGATCTTGCCGTCCTTGAGGTGGCAGGTGACCGCCTGATTCACACGGATGGATTGGCCCCTCCCTAGTACCCCTGCGAAATCGTGGCCAAGTGTCCCGTGCCATTTCCGGGTCTCCTTGGGCCACGACTTCCTGTACCTCGTGGCGAAGGTTGGGCATGGCTGCCACGGCGTCCCGCCACACCTGCTTCTCTGACTCGAGATCTTCAGTGGAGAGCCCCCCCGCGGGGCGTGGACCACAACGTCGCGATGCAGCAGGTCATCGAAGGCCTCCACGTCACCGCAGTCACCCGCGGCCAGCCAGCGGGCAACGACGAACCGGGGCTCATCCATGCCTGATTGTCTCGCCGATAGTGGTTACGGGCCCGCTGAAGGACCGGATGACTCTGCCCGTCCGAGCGCCTTAAGTGCGATCCGCCGTCGGCATGGGCCGAGCCCTGACCTGCGTCACACCGCCGCGAGTGGCGCAACCGGCTACAACCTCACATCCGTTCGTCGCACGACTGCCGGGATAGCGATCGCACCCGGTCGAATCCCAATATCGACGCCCATGAAACCGACAACCGCAAAGCCTTACTCGGTTGCCGCGCCCGGGAACGCGCCGCCGACGACAGCCACCTGACCGGCGGGCGGCACACCGCTGCCGTCCCGCTTGCCGTCGGCGGTCGGCAGTTCGACCGCCGCGCCCGTGGGAGTCGCTGCGCGGGCGGGCGCGGTGCCCGCCCAGGCGATCACCAGCTGGTCCTCGCCGCGCAGGAAGCGCTGGCAGCGCACGCCACCGGTCGCTCGCCCCTTGCTGGGGAACTCGTCGTACGGCGCCACCTTGATCGACTCCGGTCCCGTGCCGGGCAGCGCCCCGGAGGCCCCGGCGCCGGTCACCACCACGGCCGGCGCGGTCGTGTCGACAACGCCGAACCACACCGAGCGCGCTCCCTTGCCGAGCTTGATGCCCGCCATGCCGCCTCCCGAACGCCCTTGGGGACGAACCAGATCTGTCGAGAAGCGGAGCAACTGGGCATCGGAGGTGATGAACACCAGATCCTCGGCACCGGTCACGACCTCCGCCGCGCCGACGACCTTGTCACCGTCCTTCAGCGAGATCACCTCGAAGGAGTCCTTGCCTGGATAGTCCGGATTGACGCGCTTGACGACGCCCTGTTCCGTGCCGAGCGCGAGCCCCTTGGACTCGGGTGACAGCGACGCGATGGCCAGCGGTTCCTCACCCTTGGCGAGATCGACGTATGCCGCGAGCGGCGCCCCACCGGCCAGCACCGGCGCGTCGTTGGTCGGCGGCAGCGTCGGGAGGTCGAGCGCGCTGAGCCGCACCATGCGGCCCGCCGAGGTGACCACACCGAACTCGCCGCGTGCGGTGGTCCGCACCCGAGACACCACGACGTCGTGCTTGCGGCGGGTGCCCTCGCTCGAGATCGGTGAGTCGTCGGTGGTGCGCGCGAGGAGGCCGGTGGATGACAACAGCACCCAGCACGGGTCGTCGGAGACCTCGAGCGGAGTCGCCGTCGCTGCAGTCGTCTGCGCTCCGTTGCCTTCCAGCAGCACGGTCCGGCGAGGCGTGCCGTGCGTCTTGACGACGTCGGCCAGCTCGCTGGAAACCGTTTTGCGCAAGAGTTTTTCGTCGTCGAGGATCGCCCGCAGTGCGGCGATCTGCTCGCGCAGCTCGGCCTGTTCCTTCTCCAGCTCGATCCGGCTGAACTTCGTGAGCCGGCGCAGCCGCAGCTCCAGGATGTAGTCGGCCTGCACCTGATCGAGGTCGAAGACCTGCATCAGCCGGCCGCGAGCCGTGTCGGCGTCGTCGGAGCTGCGGATCACCTGGATGACCTCGTCGATGTCGAGGATCGCGGTGAGCAGGCCGTCGACCAGGTGCAGCCGATCGGTGGCCTTCTGCAGCCGGAACGCCGTGCGCCGCCGCACGACGTCGATGCGGAAGCCGACATACACCGAGAGCAGTTCCTTGAGCCCCAGGGTGCGCGGCTGGCCGTCGACGAGCGCGACGTTGTTGATGCCGAACGACTCCTCCATCGGCGTCTGCCGGTAGAGCGACTCAAGCACCGCCTCGGGGTTGAAGCCGTTCTTGACGTCGATGACCAACCGCATGCCGTTCATGTCGGACAGGTCGTTGACGTCGGAGATGCCCTGCAGCTTCTTGCCCTGGACCAGGTCCTTCATCCGCTCGATGACCTTCTCCGCCCCGACCATGTAGGGCAGCTCGGTCACCACGATGGATTTCCTGCGCGGAGTGAGGTTTTCGATCGTGGCGGTGGCGCGCGTGCGGAACGATCCGCGTCCGGTCAGGTAGGCGTCGCGAATCCCCTCCAGGCCGACGATCCGGCCACCACAGGGAAAGTCGGGGCCGGGGACGAACTTCATCAGGTCGTCCAATGAGCAGTCCGGGCGGTCGATGAGGTAGCGGGCGGCGGCCACCACTTCGCCCAGGTTGTGCGGCGCCATGTTGGTCGCCATACCGACCGCGATGCCGCTCGCGCCGTTGACGAGGAGGTTGGGGAACGCGGCCGGCAGCACGTCCGGCTGCTGCTCGCTCTCGTCGTAGTTGGGGACGAAGTCGACCGTGTCCTCGTTCAGCGACCTGGTCAGCTCGAGCGCCGCGCCGGCGAGCCGGACCTCGGTGTATCGCGACGCGGCCGGCCCGTTGTCGAGCGACCCGAAGTTGCCGTGGCCGTCGACGAGCGGCAGCCGCATGGTGAAGTCCTGTGCCTGCCGCACGATCGCGTCGTAGATCGCGGCGTCACCGTGCGGGTGGTATTTACCCATGACCTCGCCGACGACGCGGGAGGACTTGACGTGGTTTCGCTCGGGGTAGAGCCGCATCTCGTCCATCGCGAAGAGGATGCGACGCTGCACCGGCTTCAGGCCGTCACGGGCGTCCGGGATGGCGCGGGAGTAGATGACCGAGTAGGCGTATTCGAGGTATGCCGACTGCATCTCGTCGTCGACGTCGATGTCGATGATGTTCTGCTGCGCGTCGTCGATGAATTCCGTCTCGTCGCGTTTCTTGCGCGCCATTACTGCCCTTCGGGTGTCCTGCTCGTCGTGCGGGTTCGCGCCGATCATCCTCTCTCACAGCGCAGAAAGCGGCTGCACCGACACTCAGAGTCGTGGTCAGGCGTTCAGCCGGTCCCGCCACGCCAGCCACTTCTCGAGCACCGTGAGGTCGTAGTCCGGACCGCTCGCACCCAGGGTGAACAGCCGGGCGCCCAGCTCGAGGAGCGGCTGTCCCTCGACTTCCGGGTCGCCGGCGACACCGCCGTCCCGCCCGCGGCCGCCGACGCCGACGGACACCTCGATGTCGTCGAGGGAGCGCCCGGCGGCCGCGCAATGGCCGCGCAACACCTGGAGCTTGTGCACCAGCTGCTCCGGACCGGAGAAGCTGTGCCAGATCGTCGCGTGCTCGGCCACCAGCCGTAGCGTCTTCTTCTCCCCGCCGCCGCCGACAAGGATCGGCACCGCGCCCACCGGCGGAGGATTGAGCGCCGCCAGTCGGGACTTGATCCGCGGTAACGCCGCGGCCAGCTCGTCGAGGCGCCGACCGGCCGTGCCGAAGTCGAATCCGTAGCTGCTGAAGTCCTTTTCGAACCACCCGGAGCCCAGGCCGAGGATCAGCCGGCCGCCCGAGATGTGGTCGACCGTCCGTGCCATGTCGGCGAGCAGATCCGGGTTGCGGTAGGCGTTGCAGGTGACCAGGGCACCGAGCTGGACCCGCGAGGTCTGCTCCGCCCAGGCCGCGAGCGTCGTCCAGCACTCGAAATGTCTGCCGTCAGGGTCCCCGTTGAGCGGAAAGAAGTGATCCCAGTTGAAGATGACGTCGACGCCGAGGTCCTCGGCGCGTCGGACCGCGTCGCGCACCTGCTCGTACGACGCGTGCTGCTGCTGGATCTGGACGGCGATGCGAACCGGGCGAGACGTCATCCCGCAACACTAAGGTCGTCGGCAGTCCTATCGAGCAGGAAGGACCCAGGGTGCACGAGCAACTCCAGCGGCTGCGCGACGAGGCGGAGCGGGCCGTCGACCCGGAGATGTGGAGCTATCTGAGCCGCGGCTCCGGCGACCAGCGGACGGTGCAGGAGGCGCACGACGCCTGGGACGGTTATCGCCTCCGGCCACGCGTGCTGCGCGATGTGTCGCACGTCTCGACCGACCTGTCGCTCTTCGGAGGCGTATGGCGGACGCCGATCGGCATAGCCCCGACGGCGTTTCACGCCGTGCTGCACACCGACGGCGAAGTCGCCACGGCGACGGGGGCAGCCGCGGCGGGTGCCCCGATGGTCCTCTCCAGCCGGTCGACCCGGCGCATCGAGGACGTCGCGGCGGCGATCGACGGGCCGTGGTGGTTCCAGGTCTACCTGATGCGCGAGCGGGACATCACCGCCGCGCTGATCGAGCGAGCGGCCGCGGCCGGGGCGACGGCGATGGTGCTGACCGCCGACACGCCATACGTGGGCCACCGGGCTCGGACCCCAGCGCTGAGCCGGCCGCTGCCCCTCGGCGACGACCAGGCGCTGATCAACGTGCGGGAGCACTTCCCGGTCGATGTCGGCGACTATTGGCAGCTGATCGACCAGCGCGCCGACCTGAGCCTGAGCGACATCTCCTGGGTGGCAGACATCGCCGACCTGCCGGTGATCGTCAAAGGCGTGCTCCGCGCTGACGAGGCGGTCGCGTGCGTCGACGCCGGCGCGGACGGGGTGTGGGTCAGCAACCACGGCGGCCGGCAGCTGGACCGGGCCGTCGCGACCGGCCGCGCGCTGCCGGAAGTGGTTGCAGCAGTAAGCGACTCGGTTCCGGTGCTCGTCGACGGGGGAGTGCGCGACGGCTTCGACGCACTGGTCGCGCTCGCGCTCGGTGCCAGCGCCGTGATGCTCGGGAGACCGGTGATGTGGGCGCTCGCCGCGGAAGGAGCGGACGGCGTCGCCACGATGCTCGACGAGCTCACCGCCGAACTGCGGCACGCGATGGGCCTCGCCGGCGCCGCCCGGCTCGGCGAACTCGACGCCTCACTGGTCGTCGTGCGCTGAGCTGCCGAACCTTCCGAAATGCGTGACCTCGTCCAGCGGACGCCGGCGCACCGAGCGCGTGCTGCCCGACGGGTGCGGGTCGGCGGCATAGCCCAGCGCGATCACGCCGACCAGGCCACGGTCCTCCGGTATGCCGAACGCTTCCCGCACCGCGTCCAATCGCTCGACCGGCACGCCGAAGAAGAGCCCACCCAGGCCTTCGTCGACGGCGCCCAGCAGCACGAGCAGTGCCGCCATACCGGTGTCCACGTCCCAGTAGGGCACCGGCCAGTGCTCCTCCGACTCGTCCTGCCACGGTTTGTCGTCCCGGGCGTAGCGGCGCAGATAGGTGCTCTTGTCCGAGCAGCACACGATCAGCACCGGTGCCGTGCTGACACCCTCCAGCCACGAGTCCGGTATGCCGTCGTCGGTCGTCGCCGCCCAGAACGCGTCACGCTCGGCGTCGCGCAGCACCACGAAGTCCCAGCCCTGGCTGAAACCGGCACTCGGCGCGCGCACCGCGAGCTCGAGCAACCGCCGCACCGTCTCGGCGTCGACCTCCCGGGCCGGGTCGAACCGTCGCACCATCCGTCGCCGCAGCACCGCGTCACGCAACTCCATGACCACGCAGCCTACGGAGGCCGCCGGGATAGGCTGTGCGGGCCGGTGGTGGCGATGTCCACCGGTGCACGACTGGTGACAGCAGCGGACAACCAACCGTGCGGCCCCTTCCGGCGTCCCCTCGGGTATGACGGCGACGATCTCCGGCCGGCGCGCGGCTGCCCGCGTCCCACGGGAAAGGTGGCGATGGGTGGCTTCGGGGGAAGCAGCCGTCGAGCTTGCCGTCCGCGAGGTGTATGACGCGCACTTCGGACGCCTGGTCGGCTGGACCACGACGCTGATCGGCGATCGGGATCTGGCACACGATGTGGCCACGGAGGCATTCGTGAAGCTGATCACGCACTGGCACTCGGTGCAGGACCCGCGTGCGTGGCTCTACACGGCCGCCGCCAATCAGGTGCGCGATCACTGGCGCAAGCGGGGCCGCGAGGCTGCGGCATACCAGACCTACATGTCCGGCAACGGCCGGTCGACCGAGATGGCCGAGCCAGGTCTGGACCCGGCCACCCGGATGACGGTCCGTGACGCCGTCGAGTCCCTGCCGGAGCGCTTCCGGCTGGTGGTGCTGTTGCACTACTTCGGTGACCTGTCGGTGGCCCAGGTCGCCCTGCAGACCGGCAAGAGCGAGGGAACGGTGAAGCGTGACCTGCACGACGCCCGGAAGCTGCTGGCGCAACGGTTGGAGGTGACCCGATGACGGACGAGCAGGACGACCCGGTGGCGCGCTTTTTCGCCGAGGCGCGCGCGCAGGTGCACGACGAGCAGGCGACCGACCTGCAGTGGCACCGCATTGTCCAGGAGTCGCGTCGCACCGCACGCCGGCGCAGCCGGACAGCGTGGCTGAGCAGTGCCGCGGTCGCCGTCGTCGCGATCGTCGCGGTGCTGGTGTGGCAGCAGCAGGGCATCACCGGCGGGGTCCGGCGCGGCCAGGCCATCGACGGGAGCAACACGGTGCTGCGCACCGGCGAGCCGACCGCGATCCAGACCTCCGTCTCCGCCGCACAGAACCCGACCGCGGTGCCCAAGAGTTTCCAGGCCTGGTCGCTGAGCAACGCCGGGCAGGGCACCGTCTACGCGCTCGGCTCGCAGACCTGTGGCTCGGACGTGTGCCCGGTGCTGCTCAAGTCCGGCACTGACGGCAGCACCTGGGCGGCGGTGCACAAGTTCACCGGCACCGACGTCTCCGCAGCCACCGGCACCAGCGACGTGCCGGAGGTCCAGCCCACTCGCGCGATCACCCAGACACGGTTCGTCACACCGCAGGTCGGCTTCGTCTTCGGCGGCGACCTCTGGGCGACGACCGACAGCGGAACCACGTTCACCAAGCTGACCCATCCCGGGACGACGGTGCTGGACCTCGAGATCAACAACCAGCAGGCCGTGCTGCTCAGCGCCGACAACTGCGCGCAGGGTGAGTGCAACGGCCCGATCCATGTCACCCGGTTCGATGCGACCAGCGGCGCCGTGGGCGACTCCGGGGCCGCGATGACGCCGAGCACGTCGATCAGCGGCGGACGTCTGGTGGTCCAGAACGGCCAGGTGATCGTGCAACTCACCAGCGCCACCTCCGGCGGCCCGCTGCCGCCGATGCGGCTGGACGGCTCCTCGCTCCACACCCTGCGCGCGCCCGCGGCGTGCAACGGCTCCCAGCTCCAGGCGATTGCCGCCGCCACCAGCCCTGGGAGCAGGTTGTTGTATGCCGTCTGCGCCCCGAAGGCGTTGCCCGGCAACCGCATCTTCTACACGCTGGTGCGCAGCGACGACGCCGGGAACAGCTGGCGCAGCGTCTCGGTCGGCGCCCTGATCCTGCCGCGACTCGGCGACGTGTGGCTCGCGGCGGCGGACGCCGACCACATCGCGGCGTCGGCCGGCGGCCCGCGGGACACCAACGGCGTGCCCGCCTCCAGTGGCGCGGGCAGCCTCGTCGTGTCGGTGAACGGTGGTCAGGGTTTCGGCCCGGCGCACGCCCCGAAGGGCACCGCACTCCCGCGGTACGGGTTCGACTGGCTGGCGAGCCCGGGCGCGGACTACCTCTACGCCATACCGCGCACCACCCATGGATTCTGGATGACGAAGGACTTCGGCGGCAGCTGGACAGTGGTCGACCCCCGCCACTGACCTGGCATGCTGCAAGCATGAACGAAGACGCGGATCAGGCACTCCCGGAGGGCTACCCGCGCGACTGGGAGGCTGACGTCGTGCTGCGCGACGGGTCGGTCGCCCAGGTCCGGCCGATCCGGCCGGACGACGTGAAGCTGTTGCAGGAGTTCCACGAGCGACAGTCCGCCGAGTCGATCTACCTACGCTTCTTCGCCCCGCTGAAGCACCTGTCGGACCGTGAGGCGCAGCGCTTCGCGAACGTCGACTACCGCGAGCGGGTCGCCCTCATCGTCGAGGCCGGCGGCCGGATGGTCGGGGTGGCGCGCTACGACCGGCTCACCGGACCGGACGGGCCCCGCGCCGAGGTCGCGTTCAACATCGCCGACGACTTCCAGGGACGCGGCGTCGGCTCGGTGCTGCTGGAACACCTCGCGGCGATCGGCGCGGAGGCCGGCGTGCAGGAGTTCGTCGCCGACGTCCTCCCGCAGAACCACAAGATGATGTCGGTGTTCACCGACGCCGGGTATGCCGTGCACCGCCGCTTCGACGACGGCGTCATCTCCCTGTCATTCCGGATCGAGCCGACCGAGCAGTCCCAGGCGGTCCGGATGGCGCGGGAGCAACGCGCCGAAGCACGCAGCATGCGCTCGCTGCTGGCACCGTCCTCGATCGCCGTCGTCGGCGTCGGGGCGAGCCCCACCGGCCTCGGCCGCGGAGTGTTCGAGCACCTGCAGGCGGGCGGCTTCACCGGTGAGCTGTATGCCGTGAACCGCAACCAGCACGACGAGATCCCAGGAGTGGCAGTCCACTCCAGCGTCACATCGGTCCCCGGGCCGGTGGAGCTCGCCGTCATCGCGGTGCCCGCGGCCGAGGTGCTGAGCGTCGTCCGCGACTGCGCCGCCCACGAGGTCAAGGCATTGGTCGTCGTGTCGGCCGGGTTCGCCGAAGCAGGGCCGGAAGGTGAGCGGCGGCAGGCCGAGCTCGTACGGACGGCGCGACGGCACGGCATGCGCGTTGCAGGCCCCAACTCGTTCGGCGTCATCAACACCAGCGACGAGGTGCGGATGAACGCCTCGCTGGCGCCGGAGATGCCGAGCCGCGGCCGATTCGGCCTCTTCGCGCAGAGCGGTGCCCTCGGCATCGCGGTGCTGGACTTCGCCGAGCGGCGCGGGCTCGGCCTGACCGACTTCGTGTCGACCGGCAACCGGGCCGACGTGTCGGGCAACGACGTGATGCAGGGCTGGATCGACGACGAGGACACCGCGGCCGTCGGACTCTACCTGGAGTCGATGGGCAACCCGCGCAAGTTCTCCCGCATCGCGCGCCACCTGTCGGCACAGAAGCCGGTCATCGTGGTGAAGTCCGGCGTCTCCTCCTACGGTGTGCCGCCCGGCCACCGGGTGCGGCCGACGCACACCTCCCCGGAGGCGTTCAAGTCGATGCTGCGCCAGGCGGGCGTCATACGCGTCCAGAACCTGCACCAGCTCTTCGACGTCGCCCAACTCGTGGTCAACCAGCCGATCCCGCGCGGTCCGCGGGTGGCCATCGTGGGCAACTCCGACGCGCTCGGCGCGCTCGCGGCCGACAACGCGGTCAGCTGGGGACTGCAGATCACCCACGGACCGGTCAACCTGCCGGCCGAGTGCACCCCGGAGGAGCTCGAGGCGGCCGTGGAGGCAGCCCTCACCGACGAGGACGTCGACAGTGTCGTCACCGCCTTCATGCAACCGGTGATCATGCAGGGCATCTGGCTCGCCAAGTCGCTCGCCACGGTGGCCGCACGGCACGACAAGCCCTGTCTCACCACGTTTCTGGGGATCAGTGGACTGAACGAAGTGCTCTCCGCCGTCAACCCGGAGACGGGCGTCGAGCGGTTCGTCCCGTCGTATGCCGTGCCCGAGGACTCGGTGCGCGCCCTCGCCGCCGCGACCCGGTACGGCGAGTGGCGCGCCACCGACCGTGGCGCTCCGGTGCTGCCCGACGGCATCGACCGCGACGCCGCGGAGCGACTGGTCGGCCGGGTGCTGGCGGCTTCCCCGGACGGACGCCCGCTCACGGCACCGGAGGCGCAGGAACTCCTTGCGGCATACGGCATCGAGGTGTGGCCGTACACGCCGGTGCACTCCGCCGAGCAGGCCGCCGAGGTCGCCGACCGGATCGGCTACCCGGTGGTGGTGAAGTCGATGTCCCGGCTGGTGCGGACCCAACCGGTCACCGCGGTGCGCGCCGACCTCTCGCACGCCGGCGCCGTACGTGACGCCTACAAAGTGCTCCACGAGCGACTGGCGCCGTTGCACGCCAATCGCCTTGTCGTGCAGCGTATGGCGACTCCCGGCATCCCGTGCATCGTGGCGACGGGGGAGGACCCGCTCTTCGGGCCGGTGGTGCGCTTCAGCGTGGCGGGCGCGCCGACCGAGGTGATGGGCGACCTGGCCTACCGGATCCCGCCGCTCACCCAGACCGACGTGCGCGAGCTGATCGACTCCGTACGCGCGGCCCCGCTGCTGCACGGCCAGGGCGGCGGGCTGGCGATCGACCGGGCGGCACTCGAGGACCTGATCGCCCGGGTGTCCGTGCTGGCCGAGGACCTGCCGGACATCGCCTCGCTCGAGCTCGACCCGGTCAACACACACGCGGGCGGGCTGGAGGTGCTCGGTGCCTCGATCACCGTCGCACCGCCTCAGCTACGCACCGATTCCGGGCGCCGGTCGCTGCCGACCGCGTAGTCCACAGGGCGCGGCGGATCTCTCCGTGAACCTGCGACAATGGTCGGCATGTCTTCGACCAGCAAGCACATCACCGCGTCGACCCTGCCGACGGGGCTCCTCGCCGACATCGAGCAAGCGGGCTACTTCCCGTTGCTCGTCGCGGACGTGGTGGCGGCAGCGGTCGGCGCGGAGAGCATCGATTCGCACCTCGTGCACGCGGAGACGACGATCGACAACGAGACGGTGCGGCGGCACGTCACCGTGTTCGTGCTCACCGGCACGCGGCTGATCCTCGCCCACGCCGACGACCACGCGCCCGAGCCGGATTCGCCGGTGCAGCATCTCGGCATGGTCGCCACCGCCACGAGCGAGACCGTGCCGCTCTCCTGTGTGCGCGGGGTGATGCTCGGCCGGGTGGTCAGCGATCCCGAGCAGTATGTCGAGGGGTCGTTCGGACGTGAGGTGACGCTGACCATCTCCTGGGGTGCGGTGTCCCGGGTGGACCTGCTTCCGGCCAACTGTGCCGACCCGACGTGCGACGCGGACCACGGTTACGAGGGCACCATCACCGGTGACGATGTGACGGTGCGGGTGAGCGCTGACGCCGACGGCGATGCCAACCTGCTGCAGGCGCAGGCGTTTTCGACTGCACTGTCGGCAGCGATCGGCCGGTGACGTTCGAGACGCCCCCGTCATACGACGCAGGCGGCCTCGCCGGTGTGCTGCCACGGGTGGTGGCCTCGCTCGGCGGGCCTGAGCTCGCGCCGGCCGCCGCGCAGGCGCCGCTGCCGCCCGCGGCGCGCGCCGTCGTCGTGCTGGCCGATGGTCTCGGCGCCCAGTTGCTGCGAACCCGATCCGGTCACGCGCCCTTCCTCCGGAGCGCCCTGGCCGGCCAGGACGCGGGCATCCCGGACGTGCTCACGGCGGGCTTCCCGTCGACCACGGCGACGAGCATGGGCACCTTCGGCACGGGGTTGCCGCCCGGAACGCACGGCCTGGCCGGCTATCAGGTCCGCGCGCCCGGCACCGATCACCTCTTCAACGAGCTGGACTGGATCGGCGGCCCCGATCCGGTGCACTGGCAACCGCATCCGACGATCTTCGAACGCGCCGTCGCTGCGGGCATCCCGGTGACGATGGTCGGCCCGGCGAAGTTCGACGGCTCCGGACTCACCTCCTCTGCTCTGCGCGGCGCGTTGTTCGCCGCCGCCAAGGACCTGCCGTCGGCGGTCGACGCGGCAGTTGCGGCGAGTGCGGGAACGCGTCGTTCCCTGGTCTATCTCTACTGGGGCGACGTGGACCGGGCCGGGCACCAGCACGGTTGCGAGTCCTGGCAGTGGGGCGAGGCCGTCGAGCACCTGGACGCCGAGCTGCGCCGGCTGCGCGCGATCCTCCCGGGCGACACCTCGCTGACCGTCACCGCCGATCACGGAATGGTCGACGTGCCCGACTCCGCGAAGACCGACGTCGCGACCGACCCCGAGTTGCGCGACGGCGTCGAACTGGTCGGCGGCGAGCTCCGCGGGCCGCAGCTCTACTGCCGGCCCGGCGCCGCAGCCGACGTGCTCGCCACCTGGACCGCGCGCCTCGGCGAGGACGGCTGGGTGATGAGCCGGGAGCAGGCGGTGGCCGCCGGGTTGCTCGGTGACATGACGCCCGAGGTGCTGCCCCGCTTCGGCGACGTCCTGGTCGCGGTGCGGTCCGCGATCGGCTTCACCGACACCCGCGTCATGAATTCCCGCATCGTCGCCCTCATCGGCCAGCACGGGTCGCTCACCGACGCCGAGCAGCAGGTTCCCTTCATCCACCTGCCGCCCCGGTGAGGAGCGACCCTAGGGTGTTCCAGCGTGGCTGAACTCCTCTTCTTCTCCGGCACGATGGACTGCGGCAAATCCACCCTTGCCCTGCAGATGAACCACAACCACCGTGCCCGCGGCCGCCACGGGCTGGTCTTCACCAAGTTCGACCGTGCCGGTGCGGCCGTGCTGTCCTCACGGCTCGGCCTGTCGCAGGAAGCGATCGAGGTCCACGACGACCTCGACTTCTGGGAGGTCGTGGTGGAGCAGGCGACCGCCGGACGGGTGATCGACTACCTCATCTGCGACGAGGCGCAGTTCTACACACCGACGCAGGTGGAGCAGCTCGCCCGGCTCGTCGACGAGATGGGCATCGACGTCTTCACCTTCGGCATCACCGCCGACTTCCGGGCACAGCTGTTCCCCGGGTCCCGCCGCCTCATCGAGCTGGCCGACCGGACGCAGGTGCCACAGGTCGAGGCCCTGTGCTGGTGCGGCAAGCGGGCCACCCACAACGCCCGCGTCGTCGACGGCCACATGGTCGTCGAGGGCGAGCAGGTCGTCGTCGGCGACACGACGGACGACAGCCCGGCCGTCGTCGAGTACGAAGTGCTCTGCCGCCGTCACTACATGCGCCGGATGACGTCGCACGCCGCCCGCGCCCAGTCGCTGTCGGCCGAGGTGCTGCCCTTCGACCTGGACCTCTGCCCGCTCCCGGGCGCGCAGCCGAACGGGCCGTCCACTACCGCGGATTCGCCCACGAACCTGGAATGATGACCGTATGAGTGGTGACGGCCTTTCGCGCAGGAAGCGCCGCCGCGCCGAACGGGACCGGGCCTTCACCGAGCCGGTGCGACAGCCGTCGCCCACCCGGCCGCTGCCGAGGACACCCGGCCCGGCATACACCGAGGATCAGGAGCAGGAGCCGACGGACGCTGCGCACGGCGGGCGCGACACGGCGCGCGCGGCCGGACGCGGTTTCGTGCGCGGTGCCGGAGCGATGGCCCGCTTCACCGCGACTGCGAGCAGGAAGACCATGTATGCCGCCCGCCGTGCCAGCGAGGCGCAGGGAGCTGGGGAGACCGGTCTCGCCCGGCTGATTCAGGTCCACGCGTTCAACTCGGCCGGCGACGCCACGGTGACGATCGGACTGGCCGGCACCGTCTTCTTCTCGGTGTCGTCGACCCAGGCCAAAGGCCAGGTGCTGCTCTTCCTGTGTCTGACAATGCTCCCGTTCACGGTCGTCGCGCCGCTGCTCGGCCCGCTGCTGGATCGGTTCCGGCACGGCCGCCGGTGGGCCATCGGCTTCACGCTGGCCATCCGCGCTTTCCTGTGCTGGGTGCTTGCCGGGGCCGTTGACAACCACTCGGTGTGGCTCTTCCCGGTGGCGTTGTGCGTGCTGGTGGCGTCGAGGGCCTATCTCGTCACCCGTTCATCGGCGGCGCCACGTCTGCTGCCGCCTCAACTCACGCTGGTCAAGGCCAATGGCCGGCTGTCCCTGGCCGGTGTCATCGGCGCCGGGATGGCCGGTGCGCTCGCCGGCGGCGCCGCGAAGATCGGGGGCGCCTCGTGGGCGTTGCGCGTGGGCGCGCTGCTGTTCGCGATCGGCACCGTACTGGCCATCCTGCTGCCGCCCCGTGTCGACTCCAGCGTCGGCGAGAAGCCGGCGCCGTCCGGACTGACCACGGGCAAGGCGGCCGGTCGCGGCGTCGGACCGGCCGTCGTCACCGCCCTGCGCGCCAACACCGGGCTGCGCTGGCTGTCCGGTTTTCTCACGATCTTCCTGGCGTTCCTGGTCCGAAGCCACCCGTTCCCCGGCTGGCAGGGCAAGGAGACCCTGCTGCTCGCCCTGGTGCTCGGTGCCGCCGGCGTCGGCAACTCCGTCGGCACGGTGGCCGGTGCCGTGCTCAAGATCGCCTCACCCAAGACGATCGTGCTGGCGACGCTCATCGCCGACGCGATCGCGGTCGTGGTCGCCGCCGCCCATTTCACGATCGTCACGGCCGTTGCGGTCGGTTTCGTGGCCGGCCTGGGTCAACAGCTGGGCAAGCTCGCGCTCGACTCGCAGATCCAGGACACCGTGCCCGAACACATGCGCACCAGCGTTTTCGGCCGCTCCGAGACGTTGCTGCAACTCGCGTGGGTGATCGGCGGCATCATCGCCGTGGTGATCCCGACCGACGCCTCGCTGGGCATGATCCTCGCCGCAATCGTGCTCGTGGGGTGGGCAACGGTGGTACTGATCTGGAACAGCGGTCACTCGCTGCCGGTGCCGCGCCGAGCGCGTGCCACTCGACCGCGTCCGCCGGAGGCGGAGGCGCGTCCTGCAGGGGCGCGCCCGGCGGAGCCACGCACAGCCGCTGACGAAGCGGAGACGATCAGCGTCCGGCGCAGCGACGTGGCGCGACACCGTCCGCCGCGTCCCCCTCGCGAGGATCGCCCGGGAGGCTGGCGCTGACGACGCTGGCCGCTCGTAACTCGCGACGGTTGCGGGTTGTGTCCATGGGATCAGCGTGATGCCGCTGATAACTCGCGACGGTCGCGGGTTGTGTCACGGGATCGGCGTGATGCCGCTGATAACTCGCGACGGTTGCGGGTTATGTGCAGGAATCAGCCCCGGCCCGGGCGGCGGCCGAACATGATGTCGTCCCAGCTGGGCACCGTCGGGCGTCCTTTGCGGGCGGTGGTCGGGCGATCCGGAATCGCCGGGTTGTCCGGTTGCTCGTCCTCGGTCTCCTGAGCCGGGGCCGATTCCGCCGTAACCTCTTCGCCAGCTACGTCCTCGACCTCCTCGGCGCCTTCGGCGCCTTCGACGTCCTCGACGTCTTGGACATCGCCGGCCGGCGTGGTCTCCTCCGGAACCGCGGGTTCCGTCGTCTCCGTCTCGGGTTCGAGGTCCGCGAACAGGTCCGCGGTGCCGGTCACCGGATCGTGACCCAGCTCCTCCACGGACGGTTCGGCGATCTCCTCCGGCCGCGGGTGCGACCCGACGGGCGGTGCTTCGCCGCTGGTGTCGAGCTGCTCCTGGGGGGCGGCGTCCTCGGGGAAGTCCGCGGCTGACGCCGCTCCCGCCGCAGGGCGGCTCTTCCGCTTGCGGTTCTTGGACCGCTCCCGCATCGCGGCGACCAGGTCGACGGGGCGCTCGGCCGGTTCGCTGGGAGCGAGCGCCGATCCCGCCGGGTGGGTCGGTATGGCGGTGGCGGAGGTGCGGCCGCCGCGGACGCGGCGCACGGGCGTCTTCCGGGTGTCCTCGAGACCGCCCTCGGCCTCGACGTCGTAGACCGATGCGTCACGGCCCGGCCCGGACGAGAGCAGGCCCGGGGTGTTCTCGTCCTCGCCGAGCCAGCGTGCCTCGTCGTCGGTCGGCTCCAGGATGCGGCCGCGGACGTCGAAGTGCCAGCTCGCCTGTCGTTGGCGGCCGCCGGCCGGGAAGCTGCAGATGACCGTCCAGCCGTCGTCGTGGCCGCGCCACGCGTCCCAGACGATGTCCTCGGCCGCGACGCCCCGGCCGTCCAGCCGTCGCTCGACCCGTTGCCCGAACGTCGAGTCAGTGCGACCGGCGCTGGCGCCACTCACGGCGAGACCGCGCGCGGCACCGGCAATGTGCTCGCGTTCGGCCCGGATAGGGCCCTCGTAGCGCAGCACCTTCTCGGTGGTCCAGCCGGCCCGCTCGGCGACGTCGTCGACCGACACCCCGGCACGCAGCAGAGCCTGGACGTCGCGCGGGCGCAACTCGTCGGGGACGGGCACGGACGTGACGTCCGCCGACGGGCGGTGCCGCACGCGTCGCACCGCGGCGCGCAGCGCGTCGTCGATCGCCAGGACGAGGCGCTCCTCGCTGTCCTCGCTCTCGGCAAGTAGCAGGTGCTCGCCGTCGTCGTGGACGCCGATCAGTCGCAACTCCCGCATGTGCGTGTCTCCCAATAGCCCGTGGTGCGCCGAGCCGTGCCCGGTTTCGTCCGTCGCTGCAGCAGCGCTGTGTTCAGCCGCAGACAACCATGCCATGACGCATTGTGCGGACCCTGCAGGGCGCGCCGGTCACAGCAGCGGAGGAGTCGTACGCTGGCGGGGCCGGACCCACCGGACGGCAACCGTCAGATCTCGCCAGGAGACACCCACCGCAATGTCGTCCCCGATCGCCGAGCCCCCGGAGCAGACGCCCTCCCCGCAGCAGATGCCCGTCGAGGAGCCGTCGCCCGTCGAGTCCACCGAGTCCGCGCCACTGCCCATCACCCAACCCGTTGGTGAGTCGCTCGCGCTCGAGCCGTATGACGCCGTGGTCGTCCTCTCCTTCGGTGGTCCCGAGGGCATGGACGAGGTGATGCCGTTCCTGCGGCGGGTGACCGGCGGCCGCGGCATCCCGGACGAGCGCCTCGAGGAGGTCGCGGAGCACTACTACGCGCGCGGTGGCCGTAGTCCGATCAACGACCAGACGCGCGCGCTGCAGCAGGCGATCCGGGCCGAGCTGCGCCGGCGCGGATATTCGACCCCGGTGCTGCTGGCCAACCGCAACAGTGAGCCGTTCCTGCCCGATGTGCTGCGCGGTGCGCAGGAGGCCGGCGCGCAGCGGGTGCTCGTGGTGACGACGAGCGCCTATGCGTCATACAGCTCGTGCCGGCAATACCGCGAGGACATCGCTGCAGCGCTCGGCGAACTCGCCGATGAGGGCCGAAGCCTGCAGGTGGACAAGATCCGGCAGTACGCCACCCATCCCAGCTTCGCGCGGGTGAACATCCGGCTGGTGACCGAGGCGATCCGCGCCTGCGGACAGCCCGACGACGACTTGCTGCGCGTGGTTTTCGTGACCCATTCGATCCCGACCGCGATGGACGACACTTCCGGCCCCGGTGACGGCGAGGGCAACCTCTACGACCACCAGCACGACGAGATCGCGCACGTCATCCTCGACGAAGCGGGCATCACCCTCGACCGGAACCTGTCCGGTGCCCTGGTCTACTGCTCACGCTCGGGGCGACCCGAGCAGCCGTGGCTGGAGCCGGACGTCAACGACCATTTGCGGTGGCTCGCGACCGACGGGATCACCGACGTCGTTGTCGCGCCGATCGGCTTCGTCTCCGACCACATGGAGGTCGTGCACGACCTCGACACCGAGGCGGCGGAGACCGCCGCGGAGGTGGGTCTTCGGATGACGCGCGTGCCGACGGTCGGCACCGACGCGGAGTTCGTCATGGGGCTGGTCGATCTGGTCGAGGAGCGGGCGGCCGAGGCGCGTGGCGAGCGGGTGGACCCGCTCGCCTGGCCGGGCGAGGCGATGCCGTCGATCTGCGCGCCCGGATGCTGTCCCAACCTGCGGATGGCCAAGCCGGCCGCGTGCGGAAGGGACTGAGCGCGATGACCGCCACCGAACCCACCCTGCGACCCGCCGAACTCCTGCTGCTGGAGGAGATCGCCTGCGCCCTGGCGCGGGAGGCCGGCGACCTGATCGTGACCGAGCGTCCGGACCAGCTCGGCGTCGCGGCCACCAAGAGCGCGCAGACCGACATCGTCACGGTGATGGACCGGCGCAGCGAGGAGTTGCTGCGCGGCCGGCTGGAGTCCGCGCGGCCCGGTGACGGGCTGCTGGGCGAGGAGGGTGCCTCGCGGCCCTCGCAGACCGGCGTCACCTGGGTCGTCGATCCCATCGACGGCACCGTCAACTACCTCTACGACCTGCCGGCGTATGCCGTCTCGGTTGCCGCGTGCGTCGGCGACGTGCACACACCCGGCCAGTGGCGTCCGGTGGCCGGCGCCGTGATGAACCCGGTGACCGACGAGCTGTTCCACGCCCGCAGCGAGGGCGGCGCGTTCCTGCAGCACCGCGGCCGTAGCCACCGGCTGCACGTCACAGCGCAGGACGATCTGGCGCTCAGCCTGGTCGCCACCGGCTTCGGGTATGACGTCGGCAAGCGCCGCGAGCAGGCGGCCGTCGTGGTCGATCTGATCCCACAGGTCCGTGACATCCGCCGGGCCGGCAGCGCAGCCATCGACCTGTGCTCTGTCGCCGCCGGACGGTTGGACGGCTACTACGAGTCAGGCCTCAACCCGTGGGATCTGGCGGCCGGCTGGCTGGTGGTCACCGAGGCCGGCGGCGTCGTTCAGGGTGCCGGCGGCGCCGCGCCGAGTGCCGAGCTGGTGGTCGCCGGAGGCCCGGCGGTGGCCGCGGCACTGGCCCCTCTCGTCGACCGCTGACGGCCGCGGAGCCTGGAGAACCGACCCCGCCTGCCGGGGTCCGGATTCGATAGGGCAAAATCCCCGCGGTCCGGGCACAAAACGCGGGCGTCCAGCGTTATTGCGCGCGAAGACGCCGAAACATTCCGCTCAGCCTGTGACACTGAGCGACAAGAAGACGGGAAAGACCGCAATGGCAACTGATTACGACGCTCCGCGGAAAAGCGACGACGACCTCGAGAACGACTCGATCGAGGAGTTGAAGGCACGCCGCAACGACAAGAGCACCGCGAACGTCGACGTGGACGAGGCAGAGCAGGCCGAAGGCTTCGAGCTGCCCGGCGCCGACCTGTCCGGGGAGCAGCTCTCGGTGCAGGTGATCCCACGACAGGCGGACGAGTTCACCTGCTCCAAGTGCTTCCTGGTGCACCACCGCAGCCAGCTCGCCTCGGAAGAAGGCGGACTGCTGGTCTGCACCGAGTGCGCGGCCTGACCGGGTGACTCCGGGAGCGAGTCGCGAGCGCCGATTCGCTTCCGGAGCCGGTCAGCGCAACACTGACATCAGAGCGACGAGCATTCACCGACGAGCAACAGACAAAGGGGCACGAGCGCAGTGGCACTCTTCCGGCGCAAGGCCAAGGAGCAGGAAGCCGACGAGGCCGACGTCAGCACCGAGGTCGAGCAGACCGACGCCGACGCCGAGGTGACCGACGCCGCCGACACGGTTACGGCGAACGAGGACGACGACCGCCCGTCCCGGCTGCCGCGTCCGTTCGACCTCGACCGCTCGCAGGGGCCGTTCGACCGCACCGAGGTCAAGACGCTGGACGGACTGCTGGACTTCGGCTCGATCGCGATCATTCCCCAGCCGGGCATGGAGCTACGGCTCGACGTCGACGACGCGGGCCAGGAGATCACCGGCCTGACGGCCGTCGTCGAGGGCGCGGCCTGCCAGCTCCAGGCGTTCGCGGCGCCCAAGAGTCGTGGGGTGTGGGACGACATACGCGACGAGATCGCCGACAACCTACTCGCCGGTGGCGGGACCGCCGAGGAGAAGCTCGGCCCGCTCGGCATCGAGTTGCACACCCGGATGCCCACCCGCGGAGCGGACGGCCGAACGACCTACGCGCCGGCCCGGTTCGTGGGCGTCGACGGTCCGCGCTGGTTCCTGCGGGTCGTCCTCTCCGGCAACGCCGCCATCGACGACGCTGTGGGTGATCACCTGCTGGAGTTCGTCCGGCACAGCGTCGTGACTCGCGGAGGGGAGCCGCGAGCTCCGCGCGAGATGCTGCCGCTGCAGATCCCGCAGGACATCCAGGACCAGGCGGAGGCGCAGGCCGCAGAGGCCGAAGCGGCCGCGCAGGATGCGACCGAGACCGCCGACGACTTCAAGCCGTTCGAGCGCGGCCCGGAAATCACCGAGGTGCGCTGAGATGAGCTGGAAGTCATCGTTGGGCAAGGTCGCCGAAAGGCTCACCAAGCCGGACGAGCAACTGGAGAGCGACGACCTCCGCGCGACCACTCGTAAGCTCGGCGCGACGCCGATCTGTGACGCGCCGGACCGCTCGATCTCGTCCTGTTGCGGCACCGTCCGCAGCATCAGCCTGCGCCCGCGCGGCGAGTCGGTGCCCGCCATGGTCGTCGACCTGGACGACGGCAGCCGCACGATGAACCTGGTGTGGCTGGGCCGCCGGAAGATCGCCGGCATCGAGCCGGGCACCTACCTCAAGGTCACCGGGCGGGTCACCTATCTCAAGGGCACGCCGACCATCTTCAACCCGTCGTACGAGATCAAGACCGGCGCCCACTGATCGGACGGCGTCCGATCACTCGGTCGCTTCGGCGTTGCCGAAGACATCACGGCCGACGCGCTCCCGGAAGGGTTCCAGCCGGGCTCGCTGCTGCGCGGCTCGCTGCTCCAGGTGGTCGAAGTCGATCTGGGGCAGTCGTGTTGCCAGGCCGGCGAGGTCGCGCAGTGTCGTCCACAGGACCTTCTTGCCCTCGATGCCCATGACGAGCAGCTCCAGCTCCTCGAATCGGCTCAGTGGGGAGTAGCCGGTCAGCCGGCCGTTGAGCTTCAGCCGGCCCACGCGCTCCCCGACGAGTGCCATGGTCGTCTTGACCGGATCCTCGCGGATCGAGAGCTTGCGCATGATCGTCCGGAACGTGTCGACGTCCTCGGCGATGCCCGTGGCGACGTCATGGAGTGCCTCACCCAGCGCGCTGCCGCGGTTGTTGCGCTCGGCACGTTGCGCCAGCTCCCGCCAGAGCACTCCGGCGGCGAGCTGATCCCTCAGGTAGATGCCCAGGAAGTAGTCCACGCGGCGGAGCTACCCGGTGCTCGTCCGGCTCAATCTCTGGACGCTGGCCACACTGGTCAGTGCGAGAACCGCACGTCCGGCAGGATTTTCGCCAGCCAGCTCGGAGCACGCCAGGCTCCGTGGCCGGTGAGCCGCAGGATGACCGGGAGCAGGATGAGCCGGATGCACAGGGCGTCCAGGAAGACCGCGACGGCCAGGATGATGCCCATCTCCTTGGGGGCCAGTGGTCCGGACAACGCGAAGGTCAGGAACACGGCGACCATGACTCCGGCCGCTGCGACCACGACGCGCCCCGAGGTTCGCAGCGCCTCTCGCACGGCGTGTTGCGGGTCACCGGTGGCGTCGTACTGCTCGCGTGCGGCCGACAGCAGGAAGAGCGTGTAGTCCATCGCGACTCCGGTCAGCATCGCGCCGAAGAACAACGGCGCCCAGGCGTCGACGAAGCCCTGTGGCTGGAAGCCGAGCAGCTCCGAGAGGTGGCCGTCGCCGAAGGTGAGCTTCGCGACGCCGAATGCCGCGCCGATCGAGGCGAGATTGGTGATCGTGCCGACGAATGCGATCAGCGGACTGCCGAGCGCGATGAGCAGCAGCAGAAAGCCGAGCCCGATCAGCAGCCCGAAGACGACCGGGGTCTTCGCGGACAGCGCCTTCTCCAGGTCGTGGTTCTCGGCCGCGGCGCCTCCGACCAGCGTGCCGCGTGGCAGTTCGGTGCGGATCCGGTCGATGGTGGCGCCGGTGGCCGGCGCGGAGGCGTCGGTGGTCGGGATGGCCAGCAGCATGGTGTGTCCGTCGTGTGCGCCTGCCGGAACGGTTGCCGCGATGCCGCGGTCGTGCAGCAGCGCTGTGCGTGCGACTCCGGCTGTGGAGGTCGGCGTGACGACTTGCAACGTGCCAGGAGTACCGGGCCCGAACGCAGCCGTCACCTGCTGGTACCCGGCGCGGGCCGATTGGTCGGCGGGGATGATCGAGATGGACGGCATTCCGGTGCGGAGTCCCAGCACTGGCGCAGCCAGTAGCGCGAGCACGGCGAGGGCCAGCGCGCCGGCAGCCCACGGCCGTCGGTGCAGCAGGGCGCCCCAGCGGTGCATCAACTGCTCGACTCCACGGCGGTCGGTCGCCTCAGCTGCGGTCGTACGCCGGGCGCGACGTCGCCCCGCGTCGGGTCGGCGCAGACGACCGGCGTCGATCTTCGTCCCGAGCTTGCCCAGAACGGCCGGGAGCAGGGTGAGTGTCGCAACGAGTACGGCGACGACGGACAGCATGATGCCCAGTGCCATGGAGCGGAACGCAGGGCTTGGCACCAGCAGCACGGTGGACAAAGACACCAGGACGGTGATTCCGGAGAACGCGATGGCCTTTCCGGCAGTGCCCATGGTTTCGGCGACGGCTTCGATCGCGGCGCGTCGCTCGCCCGGCCGCGCTTGTCGATGGTGCAGCGCCGACCGGTATCGCACGACGAGGAACAGGGCGTAATCGATGCCGAGGGCCAGAGCGAACATCATCGCGAAGTTGAGTGCCCAGACACTGACCGGAGCCAGGTGCGTGGAGATCACCAGGGCACCGGCCGCGGTGAGCAGACCGACCATCGTGAGCATGAGCGGGAGTCCGGCGGCGACGAGGCTGCCGAAGGCGAGGACGAGCACTATGAGGGGTCACCGGCCACGACAACACCTCGGACTTGATCATTGCGCTGTGATTGACCTTGTTGAAGTCCGACCAGAGGGCGCTGGATCCCGTGAGGTCCACCGACACCGTGGAGGTCGCCAGCCGGCTCAGCGGTTCGGTCAGGTCGTCGGCCGCGCGGACCATGGTGTTCGCATCCTGCGCTGCACCGGCCTGCACTATGGCAGTCGTCCCGTCGCGGGACAGACTGACACCTGGCCTGGGCGCGACCACGGTGCTCACCCGCGGATCTGCCTTGAGCGTGGATTCGACCTGCGCGATGACACGACGGGCGGCGGGATCCTTGGTGATCGGGCCAGTTCCGTCGTGGACCACGACCTGTAGCGCAGTGGAGCCCATGCCCGCGAAGTCGCGTTGGATGACGTCCCTGGCCTGCACGGACTGACTTCCGCTGTCCTGCCAGCCGGCGCCGGACAGTGCGGTCTCGACCTTGGGCGCGAAGGCACCGAAGCCGGCAAGCACGACCAACCAGAGAGCGAGGACGATGCGGAGGTGGGACGCCGACCAGGCGCCCAGTCGGGCCAGTCCGGTGTGCCGCGAGGGCGCCGTTTCGTCGTGAGCAGTGGTGGGCCACGCGTGCGGGTCGGTGGATGTAGTGGGTTCAGCGGTCACAGTGGGTCTCCAGAAGACAGGGGTGAGGGACTCGGGTCGTGCAGCCCGGCCGCCACGAACCTGGCGACCCGCAGGAAGATCTTCCCGATGGCGGCCTCCGACGATCGCGCGTGCCCGACCGCGGCGATGAGCGACGTGAGGCCGACGATGACCAGGCTGCCGGTGGTGGCTGCCTGCGCGGGTTCACCCAGCAGGTAGACCAGTGCCGGCACGGTCAGAATGGAACCCCCGCCACCGAGGGCTCCGAGACCGGCGCCGATGAGCAGGCCCAGTGCCAGTGCGGCGATCTGCATCAGCGTCAGATGAGGACGCTCAGCCGCGGCCGAGCAGCCGGCGCAGGAACGACCCCTGCAGATCCGGCGCCTGCTCGGCGTGACCGGGGCACCGATCCGCGCGGGGGACGCGCTCCATGACTTGGTCGACGTGGCGGCCACAGCCGGCCCAGCTGGTCTTGCCGCACCTCTTGCAGGTAACCGGACGACACATGGTGAATGCTCCTTTTTTGGCGGAGGGGGTCGTGGTGCGTGTGCGGGTCAGGCGATCGGCAAGCCGCTGGCGGCGGCGTTCTCGAATCCGTCGTCGACGGCGATGACGGGCTTGTGGTGCGCCGCCAGCACGGAAGCTGCGATCGAGGCGCGGTAACCTCCGGCACAGTGCACCCAGACCTCGCCCTCCGGGACATCGTCGAGCCGACCGAGCAACTCGTGCAGCGGGATGTTCACCGACCCTGCAATGTGGGCGGCGGCATACTCCTTCGTCCGACGGACGTCGAGAACGGCGACGTTGCGGTGGTGGCGGACCTGCGCCAGATCGGCGAACACCGCCCGCGGGAAGGACTCGAGCGCGCGGTCGGTCCAGCCTGCCGGATCCCCGGTGGCGGCGCCCTCGAGGCGGTCGATGCCGATCCGGGTCAGTTCGCGTTGCGCCTCGGCGACCTGCTCGGGGGAGTCGCCGAGCAACGTCAGTGGCGTGCCCCACGGGATCAACCAACCGAGGTAGGTGGCGAACTGGCCGTCGAGGCCGAAGTTCAGGGTGCCGGTCACGTGACCTGCCGCGAACGCGGTCCGGGTGCGCAGGTCGACGACCCACTCACGGTTCGCGATCCGGGAGGCGATGGCCTGCGCGTCCGCCTGCTGGGGCGTCGCCAGATCGACAGCGTCGGGGCCACCAGCGTTGCCCGGCATCATGTGCACGTAGTAGGCCGGGTAGTCGTCCAGGCCGGCGAGAGTCGCATCGGCCCATTCGTGCTCATCCTCGGTGAGGGCCGGGTTGACGCTCTTCTCCGCACCGATCGTCGAAGACGTGGCGTCACCGGTCGATCCGGACGAGCAGAACGACCCGAAACCGTGCGTGGGCAACACCGCAGTGTCGTCGGGCAGTTCAGCTGCCAGCCGGTGCACGGAATCGAACTGGTGGTGCAGCAGCTCGTGGGTGTGCTCGGCGCCGAGTAGGTCCGGCCGGCCCGTTGCGCCATACAGCAGTGATCCGCCGGTGAAGACCCCGACGACCTCGGCGGCATCGGCACTGCCCGTCTCCAGGGCGTAGGACAGGTGGGTGAACGTGTGGCCCAGGGGTGGCGATGACCCGCAGGCGCATCACCGGCGACACCTCGATGAGGTCGCCGTCGCGCACCGGAACGCGGTCGTAGCTCACCTGGTCCGCCGCGTTGACGTGGGTATGCCGCGCCGGTCGCCTCGGCCAGCGCCAGACCGCCGGTCAGGTAGTCGTTGTGCAGGTGCGTCTCGAACACGTGCGTGATCCAAACGCCGGCCTCGCGGGCGAGGTCGAGCACCCGATCGATGTCGCGTTGCGGGTCGATGACCAGCGCGACCTGCCCGTCGTGAGCCAGGTAAGACCGGTTGCCAAGCGTCGGTGTGTCCAGGGTCAGCACCGTGGCAGGGTTCGGGGTGTCAGTCATCGCGATCATTTCCTCGATAGGGGCCGGAAGCCGGTGTCTCAACTTCGGGACGGATACCCAGGGGGGTATCGTAACCGCTTCAACATATATACCCTGATGGGTATTCCTGTCACCTCAGGCAAGGATCCTCATCCCGCCCGGGTCGCCGACCCGCCTGACCACGAAGGACCACGCATGGTCAACCTCAACGACGCCGACATGGCCCCGGTACTCAACCGGCTGCGGCGCGCCCAAGGTCAACTCGGCGGAGTCATCCGTCTCATCGAGGAAGGACGCGACTGTAAGGACGTCGTCACGCAGCTCGCTGCCGTCAACCGCGCACTGGACCGGGCGGGTTTCGCCATCGTCTCTTCCGGTATGCGCGAGTGCCTCGCATCGCCCGGTGGCATCAGTGCCGATGACCAGGCGACCATGGAGAAGCTCTTCCTCACCCTCGCTTGACGAGGTGGTCACCGGACGGTGGCTTGGCGCGGTGGTGCCTCCGCTTTCGCCACTGAGGGGTGTCGCGGGGCGTGTCCAAAGTGCTCTCGAGCCATGCCATCAGAAACGGCAGGCCTCCGATCACCACAAGGAAGACGACGATCGTGACGACCACGTCGTCTAAGTCCGTCAGGGACATGGCCGCCTCCGGCAACTCGTGGAATGTAAGCACGTCCCCCGACGGGAGTTGTTATAGCCAGTTCGGTCGGAGGACAAACTCAGCTCAGCAGCGTCCCCGGATCCGGGCGGGAGGGTGGCAATGACGAAGAGGCGGTCCCGTCCGAGGAGAGCTACCTCATTCTCCGGCGGGGGAGTGCGTGCGGATCTCCTCCGCCGGGCGCCCGGTCAGCACGGCGCCGAGCTGCTGCTCGGCCTCCGGGGTCGCGAGCAGCAGCAGCTCGTCGAGCGCCTCGATCGCGTCGTACGGCGTGGGAGGGATCGGGACATTGTCGCGGATGATGCCGACCAGGACACACTCAGCGGGCAGCTGGAGCTGGCTGACCGCGACGCCGACGTTGGGGCTGTCGACCGGCACCGTGATCTCGACCATCGTCGCCTTGCCCTGCTGGAACTGGAAGAGACGCACCAGGTCGCCGACGCTCACCGCCTCCTCGACCAGTGCCGTCATCAGCCGAGGCGTCGACACCGCGACGTCGACGCCCCACGCCTCGTCGAACATCCACTCGTTCTTGGGGTTGTTGACCCGGGCGACGGTGCGGTTGATGCCGAACTCGGTCTTGGCGAGCAGCGACACGACCAGGTTCACCTTGTCGTCGCCGGTCGCGCACACGACCACCTCGCAGGACTGCAGGTCGGCCTCGCGCAGGGTCGCCATCTCGCACGCGTCGGCCAGCAGCCAGGACGCCTCCGGGACCGAGCTGGAGCGGGACTCCTCGGCATACTTGTCGATGATCAGCACCTGATGATCGCGCAGGATCAGCTCCCGCGCGATCGAGCGGCCGACACTTCCCGCACCGACGACAACAACTCGCATCTGACGAATCTCCTTGTGGCTGCAGTTGTTTCGAAGGTCAGTCGGCCGGCTTGGCGGATTTGAGGAGTGCCTCGATCCGCTGCACTCGCTCACTCGGCATGGTGAGGTGCAGCAGATCGCCCTCCTGATAGACCGAGTCGGTCTCCGGCATCATGCCGTCACCGAGCCGCGTGAGGTAGGCGACGCGGGCACCGGTCTCCTCCTCGATCCGGCGCAACGGCGTGCCGATCCACGTCGGGTGCGGCGGGATCTCGGCGATGACCACCTTGCCGCTGCTGTCCGTGTGCACCGGGAGCGCGCCCATCGGCAGGATCTTGCGCAGGATCTGGTCGCTGGTCCAGCGCACCGTGGCCACGGTCGGTATGCCGAGCCGCTCGTAGACCTCCGCGCGGCCCGGGTCGTAGATGCGCGCCACGACGTTCTGTATGTCGAACGTCTCCCGCGCGACCCGAGCGGCCAGGATGTTGGAGTTGTCACCGCTGCTCACGGCGGCGAACGCATCCGCGCCCTTGATGCCGGCGCGGATCAGGGTTTCGCGGTCGAAACCGATGCCCGAGACCCGGCGCCCCTCGAAGGTCGGCCCGAGCCGCCGGAAGGCGGCCTCGTCCTGGTCGATGACCGCGACCTCCTGGCCGTGCTTCTCCAGGCTCAGCGCGAGCATGGCGCCGACTCGACCACAACCCATGATCACGAAGTACACAAGGCGAAACGCTACCGGAGGTTCGGGACCGTGCTACGCGCCCCTACACTTGCGCGTTGTGTCTGGGACCGGTCGCGCAGTCAAGCGCCTCGTCGTGGGTCGCGCCATGCGCAGCGACAAACTGGGCGAGACGTTGTTGCCCAAGAAGCTGGCGCTCCCGATCTTTGCCAGCGACGCGCTGTCGTCCGTCGCCTACGCGCCCGACGAGATCCTGCTGACGCTCGGCACGGCGGGCGGCTCCTTCGCCTTCACCCATTCCTGGCAGATCACCCTCGCCGTCGTTTGTGTGATGGCGGTGGTCGTCGCGTCATACCGGCAGAACGTGCACGCCTACCCGTCCGGCGGCGGCGACTACGAGGTCGCCACCACCAACCTCGGCCCCAAGGCCGGACTCACGGTGGCGTCCGCATTGCTCGTCGACTACACGCTGACCGTGGCGGTGTCGATCTCGTCCGGTGTGCAGAACGCCGCCTCCGCCATCCCGTTCCTGCACGGCCACGAGGTGATCGTGGCCGTGGCGCTGATCGTTGCCCTCACCGCCATGAACCTGCGCGGCGTGCGGGAGTCGGGCACGTTCTTCGCCATACCCGTCTATCTCTTCATGCTCGGCGTCATCGGGCTCGCCATCGTCGGCGTGGCCCGCAAGCTCGCCGGTGACCTGCCGATGTCGGAGAGCGCGAAATTCACGCTCGCGCCGCAGCCGCACATGGACACGCTGTCCCAGATCGCGCTCATCTTCCTGTTGCTGCGCGCGTTCTCCAGCGGCTGTGCGGCCCTCACCGGTGTGGAGGCGATCTCCAACGGCGTGCCGGCCTTCAAGAAGCCGAAGAGCAAGAACGCCGCGACGACGCTGCTGCTGATGGGCTCGATCTCGGTGGTCATGCTCGTGTCGATCGTGACGCTGGCCAACTGGACCGGCATACACATCCAGGACCCCGACCATCCGGGCAACCTGTTGCTGCACGGCAGACCGGTGACCGGCTACAACGAGGACACCGTGCTCGGGCAACTCGCGCACGCCGTCTTCCACGGCTTCCTGCCCGGCATCGTCTTCGTCTCGATCGTCACCGGCATCATCCTGGTGCTGGCGGCCAACACCGCGTTCAACGGTTTCCCCGTGCTCGCGTCGATCCTCGCGCGCGACGGCTGGCTGCCCCGTCAGCTGCACACCCGTGGTGACCGGCTGGCCTACTCCAACGGCATCATCATTCTCGCCGGGGTCGCCGTCCTGCTGGTCGTCGTGTACAAGGCGGAGCCGACCCGGCTGATCCAGCTCTACATCGTCGGCGTCTTCGTGTCCTTCACCACCAGTCAGATCGGCATGATCCGGCACTGGAACCGCAACCTGAAGTCGGACGACCCGTCCACCACGCCGGCCCGGATGAAGCGCGCTCGTGTCATCAACGCGATCGGCGCGGCGATGTCCGGCACGGTGCTCGTGGTGGTGCTGCTGACCAAGTTCCTCCACGGCGCCGGGTATGCCGTCGCCGCCATGGTGGTGCTCTTCGCGCTGATGGTGCAGATCCGGCGGCACTACAGCCGGGTCAGCGAGGAGCTGCGGATCGCGGAGACGGACGACGACCAGCTGCTGCCGTCGCGGGTTCATGCGATCGTGCTGGTGTCCAAGCTGCACAAACCGGCGATGCGGGCGCTCGCCTACGCGCGTGCCACCCGGCCGTCGGTGCTCGAGGCCGTCACGGTCGAGGTCGACCCGGAGGAGACGAAGGCCCTCCAGGCGGAGTGGGACCGACGCGAGATCCCGGTGACGCTGAAGATCATCGCCTCGCCCTACCGGGAGATCACCCGGCCGATCATCAAGTACGTCAAGACGATCCGGCGGGACAGCCCGCGCGACGTGGTGATGGTCTACATCCCCGAATACGTCGTCGGCAAGTGGTACGAGCAGCTGCTGCACAACCAGTCGGCGCTCCGGCTGAAGTCGCGTCTGCTGTTCACGCCCGGCGTCATGGTCGCCAGCGTCCCGTGGCAACTGCGGTCCAGTGAGGGTCACGAGCTGCGGTACGAAGGGCCGGCGCCCGGCTCTGTGCGGCGGGGTCAATGAGCGCCGACCGCAAGCAGCGCGGCGACTCGCTGGTCGGCGACGAGTTCGAGGTCACCGTCGGCGACGTCGCGCACGGCGGGCACTGCGTGGCCCGGCACGAGGGCCGGGTCGTGTTCGTCCGGCATGCGCTGCCGGGGGAGCGGGTCGTGGTCCGAGTGACCGACGGCGGCACCGACTCGCGCTTCCTGCGCGCGGACGCGATCAAGGTCCTGCAGCCTTCCCCCGAACGCCATTCTGCGCCGTGCCGATTCGCCGGTCCCGGTGCGTGCGGTGGGTGCGACTGGCAGCACACGTCGGCAGCGTTCGGCCGGGAGCTGAAGGGCCGCGTGGTGCGCGAGCAGCTGCGTCGGCTCGCCGGGCTCGATTGGTCCGGCGTGGTCGAGCCGGTGCCGGGCGACGAGGAGGGGCTCCGGTGGCGCACCCGAGTGGAGTTCTCCGTCACGCCCGACGGACGGCTCGGGTTGCGCAAGCACCGCTCGCACGACGTCGTCCCGATCGACGACTGCCTGATCGCCGTGCCCGAGGTGGCTGCGACCGGTCTGCTGACCGAGCGGGTCGATGCCGGCGTCAGAGGCGTGGACGTCGCGGTCGGGAGCGACGCGGAGGTGCTCGCGGTGGACCTCCCCGCCGGTCCCGAGGTGCCGAATGTCGTGGAACGGGTGGCGGTTGCGGCGTACGGCGCGCGCGATTTCGAGGTGTCGGCACGCGGTTTCTGGCAGGTGCACCCGGGCGCCGCGGCGACATTCGTGGGCGCGGCGCTGGACGGTCTGCAGCCGCGGCCCGGGGAGCAGGTGCTGGATCTGTATGCCGGGGTCGGCGTCTTCACCGCCTTCCTCGCCGATGCGGTCGGTCCGACCGGGCGGGTTCTCGGGCTGGAGGGTGACGCCCGTGCCGTCGCCGACGGCCAGGCCAATCTCGCCGACCTCCCGCCGGCGTCGCTCGTACGCTCCGCCATCGGGCGCGGCGATTGGACCGCCGTGGTGGACGAGCAGCTGGATCGCGTCGATCTCGTCGTGCTCGACCCGCCACGGTCCGGAGCCGGGCGTGCGGTGATCGGCCAGGTGCTGGCCCGGCAGCCGCGGCAGGCGGCATACATCGCGTGTGACCCGGCGGCGCTGGCGCGTGACCTCTCCTACGCGGCCAAGGCGGGGTACCGTCCGGCGTCGATCCGCGCGTTCGACGCTTTCCCGATGACCCACCACGTGGAGTGCGTGGCGATACTGGAACCTGCGAGCGGACCGGGTTAGGCGCACCTTCGCTGTCACGGCGGCGACGGCTGTGGTTAGCTTATCTTGACGTCAAGATAAAGCCGTCCGTGAGTGAACAGAGACGAAGGAGTCGGCGTGGGCAGCAGCAATAGTTTCGGAGCGAAGGACACGCTCGCCGTGGGCGAGAAGTCCTACGAGATCTACCGTCTGGACACGGTCGAGGGCAGTCAGAACCTGCCGTTCAGCCTGAAGGTGCTGCTCGAGTGCCTCCTGCGCACCGAGGACGGCGCCAACATCACCCAGGACCACATCAACGCACTCGGCCAGTGGGACGAGACCGCGACGCCGAGCACCGAGATCCAGTTCACCCCCGCGCGCGTGATCATGCAGGACTTCACCGGTGTGCCGTGCGTCGTCGACCTGGCGACCATGCGCGAAGCCGTGCGAGACCTGGGCGGCGACGCCAGCAAGATCAACCCGCTGGCACCCGCCGAGCTGGTCATCGACCACTCGGTCATCATCGACGTGTTCGGCCGTCCGGACGCGTTCCAGAAGAACGTCGAGATCGAATACGGCCGCAACCGCGAGCGCTACCAGTTCCTGCGCTGGGGCCAGACGGCGTTCGACGACTTCAAGGTCGTGCCGCCGGGCACCGGCATCGTGCACCAGGTCAACATCGAGCACCTGGCGCGCGGCGTGATGACGCGCGAGACGGCGGACGGCGTCGTGCAGGCCTACCCGGACAGCTGTGTCGGCACCGACAGCCACACCACCATGGTCAACGGCCTGGGCGTGCTCGGCTGGGGCGTGGGCGGCATCGAGGCCGAGGCCGCGATGCTCGGTCAGCCGGTCTCGATGCTCATCCCACGCGTCGTCGGCTTCAAGCTGACCGGCGAAATCCCCTCGGGCGCGACGGCAACCGACGTCGTGCTGACCATCACCGAGATGCTGCGTGAGCACGGTGTGGTCGGCAAGTTCGTGGAGTTCTACGGCGACGGCGTCGCATCCGTGCCGCTCGCGAACCGCGCGACCATCGGCAACATGAGCCCGGAGTTCGGCTCCACCTGCGCGATCTTCCCGGTCGACGACGTGACGCTCGACTACCTGCGCCTCACCGGTCGCCCGGACGATCAAGTCGCGCTCGTCGAGGCCTACGCCAAGGAGCAGGGCCTCTGGCACGACCCGAGCGTCGAGCCGCGCTTCTCCGAGAAGCTCGAGCTGGACCTCTCCACCGTCGTGCCGTCGATAGCCGGGCCGAAGCGGCCGCAGGACCGCATCGCGTTGTCGGCGTCCAAGGACTCGTTCCGCAAGGTGCTGCCCACTTACGTGTCTCATCACGAGGGCGACGCCGGCACCGCCTCCAGCTTCCCGGCCAGCGACCCGACCCCCGAGGGCACCCGCGAGGGGCAGAACGGTGGCAGCCGGCCGGCGGACGAGGGCACGGGTATCGACCGCCCGAGCCGGAAGGTGCCGGTCACCCTGGCCGACGGGCGCACTTTCGAGATCGACCACGGCATCGTGGCGATCGCCTCCATCACCAGCTGCACCAACACCTCGAACCCTTCGGTGATGATGGCCGCGGGCCTGCTGGCCAAGAACGCCGTCGAGAAGGGCCTGACGGTGCCGCCGTGGGTCAAGACCTCGGTGGCGCCCGGTTCGCAGGTCGTGACCGGCTACTTCGACAAGGCCGGGGTGTGGCCCTACCTGGAGAAGCTCGGCTTCTACCTGGTCGGTTACGGCTGCACCACCTGCATCGGCAACTCCGGCCCGCTGGACGAGGAGATCTCGCAGGCCGTGCAGGACAACGATCTGGCGGTCACCGCGGTGTTGTCGGGCAACCGCAACTTCGAGGGCCGGATCAGCCCCGACGTGAAGATGAACTACCTCGCGTCGCCGCCGCTCGTCATCGCCTACGCGCTCGCGGGCACGATGGACTTCGACTTCGAGAGCGACCCGCTCGGTCAGGATCAGGAGGGCAACGACGTCTTCCTCCGGGACATCTGGCCCAACGCGGCGGACGTCGAGGCGACGATCGCCACCTCGATGGATCGCGACATGTTCATCAAGGACTACGCGGACGTCTTCGCCGGTGACGAGCGGTGGCAGTCACTGCCGACACCCGAGGGAGACATCTTCGAGTGGGACGCCGAGTCGACATACGTCCGCAAGCCTCCGTACTTCGAGGGCATGGGCAAGACTCCCGAGCCGGTCGAGGACATCCACGGTGCCCGCGTGCTCGCCAAGCTCGGCGACTCGGTCACGACCGACCACATCAGCCCCGCGGGGTCGATCAAGGCGGACAGCCCGGCAGGCAAGTACCTCGGCGAGCACGGCATCGAGCGCAAGGACTTCAACTCCTACGGGTCGCGCCGTGGCAACCACGAGGTGATGGTGCGCGGCACCTTCGCCAACATCAGGCTGCGCAACCAGCTGCTGGACGACGTCGAGGGCGGCTTCACCCGCGACTTCACGCGCGGTGGCGAGCAGACGACGATCTTCGATGCCGCGCAGAACTACGAGAAGGCCGGCATCCCGCTGGTCGTGCTCGCCGGCAAGGAATACGGCACCGGCAGCTCGCGTGACTGGGCCGCCAAGGGCACCGTGCTGCTCGGCGTGCGTGCGGTGATCGCCGAGTCGTTCGAGCGGATCCACCGCTCCAACCTGATCGGCATGGGCGTGCTCCCGCTGCAGTTCCCCGAGGGGGAGAGCGTCGAGTCGCTCGGGCTGGACGGCACCGAGACGTTCGACTTCGACGGCGTCACGGCCCTCAACGAGGGCATCCCGTCGACGATTCACGTCACCGCCACCAAGGAGGACGGCACGAAGGCGGAGTTCGACGCGGTGGTCCGCATCGACACACCCGGTGAGGCCGACTACTACCGCAACGGCGGCATCCTGCAGTACGTCCTGCGGTCCCTGGTGGACTGACGGTTCGCCTCTGACGAAGAGCCCCACGCACTTCCGGTGCGTGGGGCTCTTCCGTTGCCACCGCCGATGAAAACAATTCGCGCGGATTCGCCAACTACGCACTTCGTTTACGCCACACTGGTAAGGACCCATCCGTCCACCCGCGGCTCGAAGGAGTCCGTCCCATGTCCGACCGTTCCGGGTTGATCAGCACCGAACATCTGCCAACGCCGAACCGTCGCCAGGTGCTGCTGGGTAGTGCGGCGGTGAGCGGCACGCTGCTCTTCGGGGCACCGGTTGCGTCCGCGGCCACCGCCGGAGCCGCGGACGCGGCCGACCGGCACATCCGCTACCACCGCTTCTCCGGCGCGCGGGCGTGGGCGCACGGTCACGGCGAGGGCATCCACTTCGATGAGCACGGGCTGCGGATCTTACGACCGGCCGGCACCCGCGCATTCGCAGATCCCACCATCGAAAACGCCCCGACCAAGCTGTATGACGTCAGCACGTGGACCGCTCCCTGGCGGACCAACGGCTTCGGGCTGACCGAGCTCATCTCGTCCTGGAACGCCGACACGCCGAACGGCACCTGGATCGAGGTCAACGTCCGCGGCCACGCCGAGGACGGCACGCTCACCGACTGGTTCGTGCTCGGCCGGTGGTGCAGCAACGACGTCGCGCAGGGTGGCGCCATCCAGCGGCAGTCCCTGGACGGGCAGGGCACGGACTACGCGACCGTGTGGACCGACACGCTGCACCTGTACGGCGACCACACCTTCACCGACTTCCAGTTGCGGGTGCAGCTGCTGCGGTTGCACGGCACCTCGTCGACCCCGACCGTGCGGTTCCTCGGCGCGGTTTCGTCGGCGCTCCCGGACGACCCGAAGGTGCCGGTGAGCGCCTTCACCCTCGGTCGGGAAGTGATCCTGGACGTGCCGACCTTCTCCCAGGAGACCCATGTCGGGCAGTACCCGCAGTGGGACAACGGGGGAGAGGCGTGGTGCTCGCCGACGTCCTCGGCGATGGTGCTGGCCTGGTGGAAGCGGGGGCCGAGCGCGGCCGACCTGTCCTGGGTCGATCCGTCATACAGCGACCCGCAGGTGGACTACGCGGCGCGCAACACCTACGACTACGTCTACGAGGGGTGCGGCAACTGGCCGTTCAACACGGCATACACCTCGCGGTTCGGGCTGGGAGGCTTCGTCACCCGGCTGCGCAACCTCGCCGAGGCGGAGCCGTTCATCGCCGCAGGGATGCCGGTGATCACGTCCGTCTCGTTCAAGAGTTCCGAGCTGGACGGCGCCGGCTACTCCACCAACGGCCACCTCATGGTGCTGGTCGGCTTCACCGCCGACGGCGACCCGGTGATGAACGACCCCGCGTCGCACCTGATCCCGGACGACAAGCAGGTACGCGTCACCTACCAGCGCGAGCAGTTCGAGAACGTCTGGGTACCGCACAGCGGTGGGACGGTCTACGTCAACCACCCGGCGTCCGTCCGGCTGCCACGGCCCCCGCGCGAGGCCAACTGGTAAGCCCCTCAGGCCGACTGCAGCGCCAGCGGAAGCACGATCGTCACCAGCAGCGCCACGACCACGATCGCCGTGTCGCTGCGCCGCCAGGTCGACGGCATCGCCCAGGTGCGGTGCCGTGCGGTGGCGAAGCCCCGTGAGTCCATTGCGAGCGACAGCTGGGTGGCACCGCGCATGGCGGTGACGAGCAGCCCGAAGGTGAGAGGCGCCACCGACGCCGCGCGGGCGAGCGGGTCGCGGGACGGGCCGAAGCCGCGGATCCGGCGGGTGCGCTGCAGTTGACCCCAGGTGTCGCCGAGCTGGTCGAAACGGGTCAGCGATGCGGTGAACGCACCGACGAATCGCGCTGGCAATCGGAGGTTCTGGGCGAGCGCGTCACCGAATCGTGCGGGGTCGATGAACGCTGCCACGATCACGCCCGGTATGGCGAGCACGAGGATCTTGCCGCCGGCGATCGTCGCGGCGCCGGTGTCGTGCCCGCCGAGCAGCCAGCTGGACCACCAGAGCGAGACGGCCGCGAATCCCACCGCCACGAGACGCCACAGCAGCCGTCGCCAGCTGGGCACGAACAACACGGCCAGCATGACGTAGGCCGCCACGACCACGACCGCGGTCGATGCGGCACGCACGAAGAACGAACCGAGGACAGCGGTGAGACCGAAGCACAGCAGCGCGAGCGGATTCGCCTGGAACATGACGCTTTTCATGCCACTCGTCCGTTCTCGAGACGAACGATCGACGAGGAGTGCGCGGTCAGCGAGTCGTCATGGGTGGCGACGCCGACGGTGGCGCCGGCGTCGCGCGCGGCGGTGGCCCAGCCGGCGACGGCTGCCCAGGTATGACGGTCCTGGCCCACCGTCGGCTCGTCGAGCAGCACCACGCCGGGTCGGTGCGCCAGCGCTGCCAGGACCGCGAGCCGCCGCTGTTCACCGCCGGAAAGATGGTGTGGGTTGGCGGCAGACAGCTGATCCAGCCGCATGAGTTCGAGGAGGTCGTCGACCGCCACGGTACGACCGAGTCGGGTTGCGGTGCAGGCCACTTCGTCACGCACCGTGCTGCGCAGGAAGCCATGCTCCGGGTTCTGCGGTACGAACCCGGCGACAGCGGCCAGATCTCTGGACCGACGGCGGTGCAGCGGTGGTGTCGCGCCCTGGATGACGCCGGCACTGGGCTGCAGGACGCCGGCGAAGGCGGCCAGGAGGGTCGACTTCCCGGCGCCGGAGGGGCCGACCAGCGCGGTGAGTTCGCCGTCCCCGAGGCGGGCGTTCACCTCGGTGAGAGCGGTATGACGCCTCGTGCCCTGCAAAGTCCGCAGGGTCAGCTCGACGCTCAGCGCATCGGCCTTCAAGGTCGGAGCCGGGCAGACCGGTGTCACCCAGGACGGATCGAGCGAGATCGGTTGCGGGTCGGGCGCTTCCGGCATCCAGACGCCGGCGCGGAGCATTCGTTCGTGGTGCTCGGTGACGAATGCTGCGGGGGTGGTGTCGGCGATGATCTGCCCGCGCTCCAGCACGACCACCCGGTCACAGTCCGGGAGCCACGGGCCGATCCGGTGCTCCACGATGACCGTCGTTGCGCCGGTCGTGCGCGCGGCGTCGAGCACGCAGCGTCGCACCTGGTCGGCCGTCTCGTCGTCCAGCATCGAGGTCGGTTCGTCGAGCAGCAGCAGGCCGGGCCGGATCGCGAGCACACCGGCCAGCGCGACACGCTGCAACTCGCCGCCGGAGAGCGCGGAGATGGGCCGACTGACGTCATACGACAATCCGACCTGGGCGAGGCCGTCGCGCACGCGTCGCCAGATCTCGTCGCGGGGGACCGCCAGATTCTCCGGGCCGAACGCGACCTCGCGCCCGATCGTCGTGGCCACTACCGCATCGGCTGGGTTCTGCAGCAGCAATCCACACGCGCCGTCGACCTCGACCGAGCCGCGCTGCTCCCCGGGCACGGCCTCCCCGAGCAGCCCGGCGAGCGCGCGCAACACGGTCGATTTGCCCGCCCCGCTCCCGCCGGCGAGCAGGGTGATCTCGCCGGGGGCGAAGCTCAGGTCGAGGTCACTGATGACCTCCTCGCGCCGCCCCAGCGGGCGCCAGCCGAAGCCGCGGAGTGCGCTCACACCGCGTGGCGGGCGTGGTGCTCACGACCCGCGCCGAAAGCGTCCAGCACACCGGTGCCGGCGAGGGCCCGCACCAGCAGCCAGCCGAGCACGCCGGCCAGCACGGCGCCGGAGAGCATCGTGCAGCCGAGGTAGGCCAGCTTGTAGTTCCAGGTCCAGGCGGCGTAGTAGGCGTGCCACTCGTAGAAGATCTCGAAGGCCGCGGCGAGTGCTCCGCCGAGCGCCGCCACGACGACGCCGAAACGCTTGTAGAGGACCAGCGCCAGGACGACCTCGACGCCGAGGCCCTGCAGCAGGCCGGAGATCATCGTGCTGGATCCCCACTGGTTGCCGATCAGCATCTCGACGACCGAGCCGATGAACTCGGCGGCCAGCGCGGCGCCGGGCTTGCGCACGATCAGTCCGCCGAGCACGCCCCCGATCAGCCACGGGCCGGAAAGCAGCCCGAGCAACGGCGGGGCGGTGAAGAGGGCGAGTGTGCTGATGCCGTTCCACGCCTGGTCCCAGGCCCAGAAGATGACGCCGGACGCAACGCCCAGCGTTGCCACCGTCACCAGGTCGATGGTGCGGTAGCGGAGCAAAGAAGCGATGGGCGCCCGTTCGCCGGGCGCGCTGACAGTAGCCATGATGACTCCCTTCGCCGGTGCTAACCGGAGCAGGTTCAAGGGTCTGCGGCGGGGGGCCGCACTCTCAGCGCCGAAGCGCTCCCCTGTCGGTGATGTTGTCCTTCCACGGTAGCAGTCCTTTTCGAGGCAACCGACCGGCAGCCGCGTGCGTCCTGCCAGAGGTTCCATCTACCGACGCGTAGACTCGATCGACGCGTACCCGACGAAAGGCGCCAACGACGTGGGATTGCTCGAGACCATCTCGTCACCCGAGGACCTGCGGCGGCTGCCCGCCGATCGCCTCGACGAGCTGGCGGTGGAGATCCGGGAGTTCCTCGTGGATTCGGTGTCCCGCACCGGCGGACATCTCGGTCCCAACCTGGGGGTCGTGGAGCTCACCATCGCGCTGCACCGGGTCTTCGAGTCGCCCAAGGACGCAATCGTTTTCGACACCGGCCACCAGTCCTACGTGCACAAGCTGGTGACCGGACGGCACGACTTCTCCAAGTTGAAGAAGCAGGGCGGGCTGTCGGGTTACCCGTCCCGCGCGGAGTCCGAGCACGACATCGTGGAGAGTTCGCATGCGTCGTCGTCGCTGTCCTGGGCGGAGGGCATCGCCAAGGCACGGGTGCTGTCGGGGGAGCCTCATCGTCATACCGTCGCGGTCATCGGGGACGGCGCGCTCACCGGCGGTATGTCGTGGGAGGCGATCAACAACATCGCGGTCGAGCGCGACCTGCCGCTGGTGATCGTGGTCAACGACAACGAGCGCAGTTACGCCCCGACGATCGGCGGACTTGCCGACCACTTGGCCGCGTTGCGCACCACCCGCCACTACGAGCGGATGCTCGACTGGGGCAAGACGACGATCAAGGGCACGCCGGTCGTCGGCGACATCGTCTACGAGACGCTGCACGGCGTGAAGCGGGGCATCAAGGACATCGTCTATCCGCAGCAGGGCATGTTCGAGGATCTCGGGATCAAGTATGTCGGGCCGGTCGACGGCCACGACGAGCCCGCGGTCGAGCAGGCGCTCCGGCGGGCGCGCGCCTTCGGCGGCCCCTGCATCGTGCACGTGATCACCGAGAAGGGCCGCGGTTACCAACCGGCTCTGGACGACGAGGCCGACCGGATGCACGGCATCGGCAAGATCAACCCCGAGACCGGGCTTCCTTTCGAGGTGGCCGGGCGCATCTGGACCGACGAGTTCAGCGACGAGATGGTCCGGTTGGGGGCCGAACGGCCGGACCTGGTCGCGATCACCGCGGCGATGATGATCCCGGTCGGTCTCGACAAGTTCGCCGAGGCCTACCCCGAGCGGGTGATCGACGTGGGCATCGCCGAGCAGCACGCGGTCACCATGGCGTCAGGGCTGGCGTACGGCGGGATGCACCCGGTGGTGGCGGTCTATGCGACGTTCCTCAACCGGGCGTTCGACCAGATGCTGATGGACGCCGGACTGCACCACGCCGGAGTGACTTTCGTGCTCGACCGGGCCGGTGTCACGGGTTCGGACGGCCCGTCGCACAACGGCATGTGGGACATGTCCATCTGCTCGATCGTGCCGGGTCTGCGGCTCGCCGCGCCGCGTGACGGTGAGCAGGTGAAGACGCAGCTGCGCGAGGCGGTTTGGGTCGACGATGCGCCGACCGTGATCCGCTTCCCGAAGGGCGATGTGGCCGAGCCGCTGGCCGCCGTGCGGGTCGACGGTTCGATCGACGTGCTGCACGACGCTTCCGATCCGGAGGTGCTGATCGTCGGCGTCGGAGCCATGTGCCCGACCGCGCTGCAGGTCGCCGAAAAGCTGGAAGCTCAAGGTCATTCGGCGCTTGTCGTCGACCCGCGATGGGTCCTGCCCGTGTCGGACGACGTCGTGCGGCTTGCCCGCTCGGTCCGACACGTGGTGGTCATCGAGGACAACCTGGTCACCTCGGGCATCGGGGTGGCGGTCGCCCACGCGCTGTCCGCCGCCGAGGTGTCCGCCCGGGTGCACACCTTCGGCATACCGAAGGAATATCTGGAGCACGCGTCGCGCGGGCAGGTGCTCGAGGCGATCGGGTTGACGCCGGACGTCATCGGCACGCAACTGATCGCGCGGCTGTCGTCGCACCCGTGACCTCTTCCTCAACCTCGCAGCTCTGGCAGAGCGATGCGTGGCGCCAGGACGCGACGCGGTGGATCGACGAGTCGCTCGAACGGCGGGGCCTGTCCCGTGTGCCGGTGACCCCGCGCCAGCCACGGGTGCGTGCGTGGTCGACCCAACTCGTGGTGGACACCTCCGCCGGACGGGCGTGGTTCAAGGCGTGCTCACCGAGCACCTCGCCGGAGCCCGCGATCTACCGGCTGCTGACCCGGATCGCGCCGGATCGGCTGCCGCCGGTGTGGGCCTCGGACGAGGAACGCGGTTGGCTGCTGATGCCCGACCAGGGGCCGGAGCTGCGAGAGGTGGCCGACGCCGGCTCCATCGTCGGCCTGTGGTCCGGTGTGCTGCGCCGCTATGCACGGCTGCAGCGTGCGTCGGCCGAGGTCGCCGAGGAGCTGGTCGCGGCCGGCGTCCCGCGGTGGGAGCCGCACACATTGGTCACGCAGTGGCTGGCGGACCGGGGCCGGCAGTGGCCCGGCACCGAAGGTCCGCTGCGAGCGGCAGCTGATCGGCTGGACGCATCCGGGCTGCCGAGCACGATCGAGCACAACGACCTGCACGCCGGCAACGTCTTCTGCGCCGACGGGTCGGCGAGCGCGGTGCACGACGCCCGGTTCTTCGACTGGGGCGACGCGTATGTCGGAAACCCCTTGTGTTGCTTGATGATCGCCTTGGCCGGACCGACCTTCCACTTCGGCCTGCCGGTCGATCCCGACCGCGACGCCCGGCTGGTGCGAGCCTATGCGTCGGTGTGGTCGGACGTGGCGCCGAGCAGCCGGCTGCTGCCGCTGCTCCCCGATGCGAAGGTCATTGCCTCCCTCGCCCGGATCTTCGCCATGGAGCGAGCACTCGAGCACGCCACCCATGCTGAGCGCGCCGAGTGGTCGCCGCGGGTGATCGATCCGACGGTCCGGCAGGTGCTTGAAGCGACCGGGGTCGCGCGGCCGAGTGACGGTCCAAACCCTGTGTGACGCTGCACACCGCGATTGGCGGTCGCACGCTGATTGACGGCGCAGCTGCGGGGTCAGCCGCTGGTTCGGCCGTCAGTCATGGCGCGAGGTGTGACGAGAATTCGAGCCAGGCGAATGCTGACAGGTCTTCTGGCGTCAGCCTGTCCTCCGTCGCGACCGATGCGTCGGGGAGGAACTTCACGATGGTTCCCGTACGGTGTGCGTCCGGCGACGCGTGCGGACGCCGCAACTCATCTTCCGGTATGCCGTGCCGATAGGTCTGAGACCAAGCGGCGCCTGAACGCCAGTTCTCATGGATGAGAACGCGACTCAGCGCCGCAACAACTGATATCCCTCGGCGAGGAAGACCATCGGGGAGTCGTGGGGGACTGGTGGAGTCGAAGAATCGCAGGTCCCGCGTCGCCATGACAGGCTTACGAACCGGACGCCCCGCGGCATCGAGGCGGGTGTCGGTCCCCCGGCCATCGTCACGGACGGAGATCCATCCGTTCGGGGTAACGTGCACCCACGCCCTTCCGACACGACCCAGCGCCTCGGCCTCGTCATTTGCGTAGGCAAGCACTTCGAGGATTAGATGCCGGATTCCACCTGCGCCATAGCTGTGCGAGTGTCGACGAATGTTGTGCAGATGGACAGCATCCACTGCTTGCGACCAGTCATGTGTAGTCACTGTCCACGAGGTCGGCTCCGTCACTGATCCAGCCTAATTGCCCTGGCTGGCGCCCGACGGCCGCTCGAGGAGCCAGATCAGGTCGATGAATCGGCGTTCATGGCTGGACTTGGTGGGTGGCGGTTGTCCCGGTGGTCGTGGCGGGTGACTGACTGCGGTCAGGCCGGCCGTGCACGTGATGACGGCCGTCGCGTCACCGGTGACCTCGCGATCCGGGTGTTCTTTCGTGTAATTGCAGCGTTCGCACAGGCCTTCCGCGTTGCGTTCGCTGGTCTGGCCACCCTCGGCATGCGACTGAATGTGATCGGTATGCCGAATCGGGGCACCGCAGAACGGAGTGCGGCACACCTGGTCGCGGAATGCGATCAGCTGGGCGAGTAGTCCCCGATAGGCGCGAGCACGGGACTCCATGCCGATCAGGTCCCCGGTGCCCGGATAGCTGAAGAGTCGCCGCACGCGCACTCGGCCGCGGCCTTCTTGGGTGTCTGCCCGTTGGACCCACTCGCGCGCCAGGTCCGCGGGCACGGGTCCGTAGTCGGGCACGTGCGCAGGGCTGTCGCCGATCAGGGTGTCCAGCGGCATGATCAGGTTGACCTGGACATCCGGGCCGTCGGCAGGCGCGCGGCCGGTGATGCGCTCGACGAGGGTGTCGGCCATGACCTGGCCACGTGGATGGTCGGGCGTCGCGGTGGCGTTCGCGACCGCCGACAAGGCGGCGTAGCACGCGACTCCGTCCTTCACCGGTAGGAGCGCACTCAGCCACGTCATGCAGTCCGGTGCCGGGCGGAGGCTGACGCGTCGCTCGGCTTCGGCCCGGGCTCGGCGGACCACAATCGCAGCCGGATCTGTTTCGTAGGCGGCAGCTTGGGCGGCCGCCTCGAGCTGCCGGCGCGACACCGTGCCGAGCTGGTCGGCGACAGCGGCGTCGACCACACCACGGTCCTCACGCGACAGGCAGGCGGTCTCGCGCACCAGCAGCATGGCCTCGAGCTCGCCGATCACGCCGGCCGCCAGAGCATGGTGCGTGTGCGGCATCTCCTCGACCACGGCGTGAGCAAAGCCGAGGAGTCGAGACCCCAGGTGCTGGGCGCAGCGGCGCGCGAGTGCGACATCGGAGCCGACCTTCCGAGCGGTCACTGCGCGTTTGATGCCTCGCGGCTGATCGAGGCGGGTTTGGTGCTCGTGCATCGCCACTGCCACGTGGGCTTGCCGGGCGGTGATCGCGTTCTTCAACTCCTCGAGGGCGCGGAGCTCGCCGGCCAGGTCGTCCCCCGTGCTGATGACCGGTGCATCCAAGCGGTCCTGGAAGGCACGCACCACGGACACATCGATGACAGCTGTGCCGCCAGCTGCCGACGCATCCGAGATCTCGCTCATGTGTTCGATTATACCGCCTTCTATCCAGGTGTTCAACGATCTACTGATCATTTCTCAACCTTCTGTTCCGCATGCTCTACGCGTGGCGCAGAGAGATCCATCACGGCGCGTCGGCTGCGACTCACGGCCCTGATGAGTCCCATCACCATTCTTAATTGTTCGTAATGGGGACGATTCGATGCATCACCCGAACAGATGGCGCGGGCGACAGATCAACGGGGCGGCGTCGTGAATCAGAGCGCGTCGGTGACCGTTGCGACGGCCGGCCAGCAGCGCGAGACGGCGATCGCCGCCGCCATACGTATTCAGTCGTCGCGTTGCGCGACGACAACAATCGCCTCGCCGGGCACTTGATCAGGAGCGAACCGCAGCTCGGCGGTGACCCGCAGTCCGGCGGCACGCAGGAGGGACGTCAGCTGCGGAGCGCGCCAGCGATGCGTCGTCCACTGAACCGGCACCCCGCCATAGGCCTCGGTGCGTGAGACGTCCTCATCACCGGCATGCGTCGCGATGATCAGCTGACCGCCGCGCCGGAGCGCGGCGGCACACGTGCGAAAGACGGAGGGTATGAGGTCGCGTGGCAGGTTGAACAGCGACCACCAGCCGAGGATGCCGCCGAGCGACGCAGGCGAAAGGTCCAGTTCGGTCCACGACCCGACGGCGAAACTGCACTCCGGGTGCAGCCGGCGCGCGTTGGCGATCATTCGTGGCGAGAGGTCGACGCCGGCAACGTCGAGACCACGCTCCTGGAGGTATGCCGTGACCGTGCCCGGTCCGCAGCCCACATCGAGCACTGGACCGATGTCGCCGACAGCATCGGCGAACACGTCGACCGCCGCACGCAGCCACGGCTGTTGCCGAATGTTCCCGAGACCGTCGTCGACGACCATCCGCGCGTAGTTGTCGGCAACGCGGTCGTACGAGGCGCGAACTTCAGCCAAGTCGTCAGGATGGCGGTCAATGGTTTTCGTCACCCTCGCGACGCTAGAGGCAACCACCGACAGGTGACGGGACTCACCGCCGCCGATTCGTCACATCGGCACGCGGACCGATAGCCTGGTGCCATCGGCTCGTCACAGTCCTCGCCACGAGTTGATCCGCATGTCGAGTTTGCTCCGTGCGCAGCCCCTGAACCCAGGATGAACGGCTGATGAGGTGGGGCAACCGACAGAACGAAGTTCCGTGACCAGTTCATTCTCTGATCTCGGCGTGCCTGCACGCCTCGTCGACATCCTTGCGGCCAAAGGCATTTCGACGCCCACCCCCATCCAGGCCGCGACGCTGCCCGACTCGCTCACCGGTCGGGACGTGCTCGGCCGCGGCCGCACCGGCAGCGGCAAGACCTATGCCTTCGCGTTGCCTCTTGTTGCGCGTCTGCAGCAGAGCGCGAGCAAGCGGGCGGCGAACCGGCCGCGTGCGTTGATCCTCGCCCCGACCCGCGAGCTCGTCGCGCAGATAGACGAAGCGTTGCAGCCGCTGGCCGAGTCCGCCGGCCTGCGCACGCTGCGCGTCATCGGTGGCGTGGGCCAGAACCCGCAGGTGCGCGGATTACGTGCCGGCGTCGACATTCTCATCGCCTGCCCGGGCCGGTTGGAGGACCTGATCGGTCAGGGCCACTGCTCGCTGGCGGGAGTCGAGGTCACTGTGCTCGACGAAGCCGATCACATGGCCGACATGGGCTTCCTCCCCGGCGTGCGCCGACTCCTCAAGCAGACGCCGAAGGGCGGCCAGCGGTTGCTCTTCTCCGCCACGCTCGACAAGGCCATCGATGTCCTCGTGCGTGAGTTCCTGCGCAATCCGGTGACGCATGAAGCCGATTCGGTCCAGGCGCCGGTGGCGAAGATGAGCCACCACGTCCTGCATCTGACCCGTGAGCTGCGGATCCCGGTGGTCGCCGACCTGGCCGCGGCGCCAGGTCGCACGGTGGTGTTCACCCGCACCAAGCACGGCGCCAAGGCGCTCGCGCGCCAGCTCAACAAGCGAGGGGTGCCCGCGGTCGAATTGCACGGCAACCTGGGGCAGAACGCCCGCACCCGCAACCTCGCGGCGTTCCACTCCGGTGCGGCGAGCACGCTCGTCGCCACGGACGTCGCCGCTCGCGGCATCCACGTCGACGACGTGGCACTGGTCGTGCACGCCGACCCGCCGGCCGAACACAAGGCCTACCTGCACCGCTCCGGCCGAACCGCTCGAGCGGGTGCCGAAGGCACCGTGGTGACCCTGATGACGGACGAGCAGCGCGGCGACGTCCGCAGTCTCACCAAGGCCGCCGGCATCACGCCCACGACCACGAAGGTGCCGGACACTGACCATCCGGTGTTGCGAGAGCTGGCCCCGGGGGAGCGTGTGCTGGTCGACGGCGGGTATGGCGTCGCGCCGGCGGCGCCACAGCCGGCGAAGGCCGCGAAGGCGTCGAAGCCCGCCGCGAAGCCGGGGCAGCCGGCCGGCGGGAAGTCTCGCAGCAGCAACCGGCCCGGGCGCAATCGGAACCAGAACCGACGCAACGGAAGCCGCGCCGCCAGCGCGGGCCATTCCGCCGCGTCGTTCAGCAGCGGTCGTCGCTGAGGATCGTCAGCCGATCCACTGACCGCGCTCGACGAGCACGTCCCGCAACGTGTCGGCGCGGTCGGTCATGATGCCGTCGACGCCGAGGTCGAGCAATGCATGCATCTGCTCGGCCTCGTCGATCGTCCAGACGTGGACCTGCACGCCGGCCCGGTGTGCGCGCTCCAGCGACCCGGCCGTCACCACCCGCACGCGGCCCGCGGACATCGGCACCTGAAGGCAGTCGACGTCGCGAAGCGCGCGGTGACCGCCGAGCACGAACCGTGCGATCACCGACTGGCCGCCGGAGGTCGCCACCGGCCGGGTCAAGCGGCGCAGCACTGCCCGCCGGCGGGCATCCGAGAACGAGGCGATGCACACCCGGTCGTGTGCGGCATGGCGTTCGATCACCTCGGCGAGCGGTGCGGCAGCGGCCGTCGACTTGCAGTCGACGTTGAGCCGCAGCTGCGGCCACGATTCCAGCACCGCGTCGAGCGTCGGGATCTCTTGACTGCCAGCGATCCTGGCCTGACGCACCACGCTCCACGGCAGCTTGGCGACCACCCCCGTCCGGTCGGTGACGCGGTCGAGCCGGTCGTCGTGGAAGGCGATCAGCGTGCCGTCGCGGGTCGCGTGCACGTCGGTCTCGACATACCGATAACCCAGGGCGACCGCAGCACCGAACGCCGCGAGCGAGTTTTCGGGCGCCCCGAGACCGCTGCAGAATCCGCGGTGCGCCATCGCGATGACGCCGGGATGATCGAAGAAGGCCGTCCTGGCCATCGGCTCAGATGTCGCGGAAAGTCTGGATGTCGGCACCCAGCTTGTTGAGCCGGGTGTCGAGCTCCTCGTAGCCACGGTCGATGACGTAGATGTTGCGCAGCACCGAGACGCCGGGCGCGGCGAGCATCGCCAGCAGCACGACGACCGCCGGTCGCAGCGCCGGGGGAGAGATGACCTCGGCGGCACGCCACTTGGTCGGGCCCTCGATCATGACCCGGTGCGGGTCCATCAGGTGCACCTTGCCGCCGAGCGCGTTGAGCTCGGTGAGGTAGATCGCGCGGTTCTCGTAGACCCAGTCGTGCAACGTCGTGGTGCCCTGCGCGTAAGCGGCGATCACCGCGAAGAACGGCAGGTTGTCGATGTTGAGGCCCGGGAACGGCATCGGGTGGATCTTGTCCTTCGGCGCCCGCAGCGGGCCCGGCCGGGTGGTGATGTCGACCAACCGCGTCTTGCCGTTGGCCGAGACGTATTCCTCGCCCTCGATGTCGTATTTCATGCCCATGCCCTCGAGCAGGGTCAGCTCGATCTCCATGAACTCGATCGGCACCCGGCGGATGGTGATCGACGACTCGGTGACGACCGCGGCCGCGACCAGGGTCATCGCCTCGATCGGGTCCTCCGACGGGTGGTATTCGACGTCCTGGTTGATCTCGCGGACGCCGTGCACCCGCAGCGTGGTGGTGCCGACGCCATCGATGCGCACGCCGAACTTCTCCAGCATGAAGCACAGGTCCTGCACCATGTAGTTGGGGCTGGCGTTGTGTATGACGGTCTCCCCGTCATACAAAGCCGCTGCGAACAAAGCGTTTTCGGTGACGGTGTCGCCGCGCTCGGTGAGGATGATCGGCTTGTGCGGCCGGACCGACGGGTCGACCTTGGCGTGGTAGTAGCCGTGCGAGGCGACCACGTCGAGGCCGAAGGCGCGAAGAGCGAAGAGGTGCGGCTCGACCGTGCGCGAGCCGAGATCGCAACCACCGGCGTTGGGCAGCTGGAACTCGTCGAACTGGTGCAGCAGCGGACCGAGGAACATCAGGATGGTGCGGGTGCGCCGCGCCGCCGTCTCATCCATCGCGGCGAGGTCGAGCTGCGCCGGCGGGACGATCTCCAGGTCACTGCTGTCCGGCAGCCAGCGGGTCTTGACGCCGATCGAGGTCAGCACCTCGGTGATGCGGTTGACCTCCTCGATGCGGGCCAGGTTGCGGAGTGTGGTCCGGCCCTTGTTGAGCAGTGCCGCGCACAGGCAGGCGACCGCGGCGTTCTTGGAGGTGCGCACGTCGATCTCGCCGGACAGCTTGCGGCCGCCCTTGATGCGCAGGTTGAGCGGGGTGGAGGACGCGACCGCCACGACCTCGGTGTCCAGCGCCTCGCTGATGCGCGCCAGGGTCTCCAGGCTGAGGTTCTGCTTGCCCTGCTCGATGCGAGCGACCGCGCTCTGTGACGTCTGGAGCGCCTCGGCCAGCTCGCTCTGGGTGAGCTTCTTGTGCCGCCGGGCATCGCGGATCAGCGTGCCGACCCGGGAGAGGTAGTCATCGGTCATGCGGCGAGTGTAGCTCACATATGAGATGGAACAGGGTTCTGCGACACGCGATGCGTGTCACAGAACCCTGTTTTCCGTCGATCTACGACGTCTCGTGGTATGTCGGGTTCAGTCCGTGGACCGCACCGAGGCAACCCCCGGCTCGAGGAACCGCTTGCCGGTGACTTTCTCGCTGATGCCGGTCCGGTCCAGCAGCGGGGTGACGCCGCCGTTCCAGAACGGGAAGCCGGCGCCGCTGATCATCGCCAGGTCGATGTCCTCGGCCGCCTGCACGACACCCTCGTCGAGCATCCGGCGCACCTCGTCGGCCAGGGACTCCAGTGCGCGCTCACGCACCTGCTCGGCGGTGAGCGTCACCGGGGACGCCGGTGGCTCGAAGAGCTCCAGCACCTTCGGGTCCAGAGCACCGTCGCTGCCGTAGAAGCTGCCGATCTTGGCGTCGACGATCTTCGCCAGGTTGGGGGAGACGTAGAACCGGTCCGGGAACGCGGCCGCCAGCGTCTCGCTGTTGTGCAGTGCGATCGCCGGGCCCACGAGGCTGATCAGCATGAACGGCGGCATGGGCGTCAATCCGGCGAACGCCCGCTCCACCACCTCGATCGGCGTGCCCTCGTCGACCATCCTGCCGGCGTCGCCCATGAACCGGCCGAGCAGCCGGTTGACCACGAACGAGGGCGAGTTCTTGACCATGATGCTGGTCTTGCCCAGTCCCCGTGACGTCGCGAAAGCCGTTGCCAGAGTGGCGTCGTCGGTCTCGTCACCGCGGATGATCTCGAGCAGCGGCATGATCGCGACCGGGTTGAAGAAGTGGAAGCCGACGACGCGCTCGGGGTGCTTCAGCTCCGACGCCATCTCGGTGATGTCCAGGGACGAGGTGTTGGTCGCCAGCACGCACTCATCGGTGACGACGGCTTCCACCTCGGCGAAGACCTGCTTCTTGACCGACATCTCCTCGAAGACCGCCTCGATGACGAAGTCGGCGTCGGCGAAGCCGTCCTTGCCGGTGGATCCAGTGACCAGGGCCTTCAGCCTGTTGGCGCCGTCCGAGGACACGCGGCCCTTCCCCAGCAGCTTGTCGATCTCGCCGTGCGTGTAGGCGACTCCCTTGTCGACGCGCTCCTGGTCGATGTCGGTGAGGATCACCGGCACCTTCAGCTTGCGCGCGAACAGCAACGCCATCTGGCTGGCCATCAGTCCCGCGCCGACAATGCCGACCTTGGCCACCTTCCGGGCCAGCGACTTGTCAGGTGCCCCGGCAGGCCGCTTGGCACGCTTCTGCACCAGGTTGAAGGCGTAGAGCCCCGCGCGCAGCTCGTCACTCATGATCAGGCCGGCCAGGGCCTGGTTCTCGGCCTCGAACGCTTCCTCGCGGGTCGCAGTGCGCGCGGCGCGCATCAGCTCGATTGCCTTGTATGGCGCCGGCGCCGCCGTGCCCGTCTTCGCATCGGCTTCCGCCTGGGCCTTGTCCAGCGGACCGTTCCAGCCCTCCTCGGAGGTGTCCACGGCAGCCCGCTCGACCTTCTCCTGGCCCGTGATGACGCGGGCGGCGAAGGCCAGCGAGTCCTCCAGGAAGGTCACCGGCTGCAGCAGCCGGTCGGCCAGTCCGAACTCGAAAGCGTTGGTGCCCTTGATCATCCGGTTCTGCGACAGCGGGTTCTTGATGATCAGTTGCGCGGCCTTCTCGGTGCCGATCAGGTGCGGCACCAGGTAGGTGCCGCCCCAGCCCGGGACCAGCCCGAGGAAGCACTCCGGCAACGCGTAGGCCGGCACATCCGAGGAGATGGTGCGGTAATCGGCATACAAGGCGATCTCGACGCCGCCTCCCATCGACGCGCCGTTGATGAACGCGAACGTAGGCACCGGAAGCGCGCTGATCTTGCTGAACGTGTCGTGACCGGCACGCGCGATCTGCAGCGCCTGCTCGCGACTGGTGATGGAGGGGATGCCGGTGATGTCGGCGCCGACGGCGAAGATGAACGGCTTGCCGGTGATGCCGACGCCGACGATCTCGCCCTTCTCAGCACGTGATGTCAGCGTGTCGAGCACGGCACTCAGCTCGGCCAACCCGGCCGGCCCGAACGAGTTGGGCTTGGTGTGGTCGAACCCGTTGTCCAGCGTGATGAGCGCGAAAGTGGCTGCGCCGCCGGGCAGTTGCACGTCCTGCACGTGGGCGTGGGTGACCACCTCGTCCACCTGGGGCAGTGCTGCGGTGTCGGTCATCACGCGGCTCCTTCGCTGACGCTGCTGACGTAGTCCTGGTGATGCGGGTTCTCCCAGATGACCGCGCCGCCCATGCCGATGCCGATGCACATCGCAGTCAGGCCGTAACGCACCTCCGGGTGCTCGGCGAACTGCCGGGCCAGCTGCGTCATCAGGCGGACGCCCGAGGAGGCGAGCGGGTGGCCAGTGGCGATGGCGCCGCCGTACAGGTTGACCCGCGGGTCGTCTTCGGCGATGCCGAAGTGGTCCAGGAAGGCGAGCACCTGGACCGCGAACGCCTCGTTGAGCTCGAAGAGGCCGATGTCGCTGATGTCCAAGCCCGCATGGTCCAGAGCCTTTTCGGTGGCCGGGACCGGGCCGATGCCCATGACCTCCGGCTCGACGCCGACGAATGCGTAGTTGACCAGTCGCATGGCAACCGGCAGCCCGAGCTCGGTGGCAGCGCGTTCGGAGGCGAGCAGGCAGGCGGTCGCGCCGTCGTTGAGGCCTGCGGCGTTGCCGGCGGTGACGTTGCCGTGCGGACGGAACGGCGTCTTGAGCTGCGCCAGGTCCTCGACCGTGGTGCCGGGGCGCGGCGGCTCGTCGGTCGTGGCCAGACCCCAGCCCTTCTCGGCGTGCCGGGTCGCGACGGGCACCAGGTCGGGCTGGATCTTGCCGTCGGCATACGCCTTGGCGAGCTTCTCCTGGCTGCCCACCGCGAACGCGTCGCAGCGCTCCTTGGTGATCTCCGGGAAGCGGTCGTGCAGGTTCTCGGCCGTCTCGCCCATGACGAGCGCGGACGGATCGACGAGCTTCTCGGCGATGATCCGGGGGTTCGGGTCCACGCCCTCGCCCATCGGGTGCCGGCCCATGTGCTCCACGCCGCCGGCGATCGCGATGTCGTAGGCGCCGAAGGCGATGCTCGACGCGGTGTTGGTGACCGCGGTCATCGCGCCCGCGCACATGCGGTCGATCGAGTAACCAGGCGTGGACTTCGGCAGTCCGGCGAGCAGCCCGGCCACCCGGCCGAGGGTCAGACCCTGGTCGCCGATCTGGGTGGTGGCCGCGATCGCCACCTCCTCGACCTTCGCCGGGTCGAGCTCGGGCTGACGGCGGAGAAGTTCACGAATGCATTTGATGACCAGGTCGTCGGCGCGGGTCTGGGCGTAGATGCCCTTCTCCTCGGCCTTGCCGAACGGTGTGCGGACACCGTCGACGAAGACGACCTCAGAGAGCGTGCGGGGCACGGTGCCTCCCGAGGATGAGACGAGTTGACCCGCCGACTCTAACCGGTTTGTTACTCGTCAGTAACGGCGGCCTCCGCCGGGAGTTCGGTCGGCGCTTCGAGAATCAGCGGAGTGACGATGTCGATCTGCCAGTCGCGTGCGCCCAGCTCGGCGAGCCGATCACGAATCCCCTTCTCCTCGAAGGGCTTCGGCGGGTCCCACAGCACCCGGCGCAACGTGTCGGGCGTCACCAGGTTTTCGAGCGGCACCTGCCGCTCGGTGGAGAACCGGGTCAGCTCCGCACGCACGAAGGTGAGCCGCGCGGCCGCCTGGGGGTTGCGGTCGGCCCAGGTGCGCTGCGGTGGCGGGGCATCGCTGCGGACGGTCGCCGGCGGTAGCTCGGTGTCGCGCAGTTGCGCCACCCGGCCAAGGGCGTCGAGCCAGCGATCGGTGTAGCGGGTCAGGCCGCGTTCGGCCACGCGCGCGCGGCTGCGGGATGTGCTGCGCAGCGTGGAGCTCGCCCGCCGGAGTGCCTCGGCGTCGCGGGGAGCGGTGTTGGCGAGCTCGACGATCGTGGCATCGGGCAGGATCCGCCCCGGTGCGATGTCCTGCTCCTGCGCGATCGCGTCACGCGTCGACCACAACTCGCGGACCCGCGCGATCGCGCGCTTGTCCTTGATGCGGTGCATGCCTGAGGTGCGGCGCCACGGATCGGTGCGGTGCGGCGGGCCGGTGAAGTCGGTGAGGGCCGCGAAGTCCTGCAACGCCCAGTCGAGCTTGCCCTGCTGTTCGAGGTCGGCGCGCAGCCGGTCGCGGACCTCGACCAGGACCTCGACATCGAGGGCGGCATAGGTGAGCCACGGCTCCGGGAGCGGACGGGTCGACCAGTCGACCGCGGAGTGCTCCTTGGCCAGGGTGATGCCCAGGTAGTGCTCGACGACCGTGGCGAGTCCGACGCGGGGGAGTCCGGCCAGTCGGGAGCCGAGCTCGGTGTCGAACAGCGCCCGCGGCCGCATGCCGACCTCGGCCAGGCACGGCAGGTCCTGGGTGGCGGCGTGCAAGACCCACTCAGCGTCGCCGATCGCGTCCTGCAACGGCGTGAGGTCGGGCAGCGCGACGGGGTCGATCAGAAAGGTGCCCGCGTCGGCGCGCCGCAGCTGCACCAGGTAGGCGCGGCCGCCATACCGATAACCGGCCGCGCGCTCCGCGTCGAGCGCCACCGGACCGTGGCCGGCGGCGACGGCGTCCGCGGCGCGCTGCAGGGCGCGCTCGTCCGCAATGACCTCGGGTATGCCGTCGGCCGGTGCTGCCAGGACCGGGTAGTCGGGCGATTCCTCCGGAATATCGGTCATCGGCGCTGACCCGGCAGGGCCACCACGCCCTCCGGCAGCGGCGGCAGGCCGGCGACCGTCGACAACAGGTCGGTCCACGCCGCGAGATGCGTGCCCAGGTCGGGGCCGGTCGGGGTCCAGGACGCCCGGATCTCGATCTCGACGGTGCCGCCGTCCTCGGTCAGTGAGCCGAAGCCCTCCGAGAGGACCCGGGTCACCGTGCCGGCCTCGGCGCGGAACTCGGCTCCGCCGTCGCGCAGCGAGTCCATCAACCAGCTCCAGCCCACCTGACCCAGCAACGGGTCCGCGCCGGTCTCCGCCTCGAGTTCGGCGCGGGCGAAGGTGACCACGCGCCACGAACCTTCCCACGGCTCAGGAAAGTCCGGGTCGTGCAGCACCACGAAGCGGCCGGTGGCCAGCTCGGACTCGTCGGCCTCGATGGTGCTGCAGACGTCGGCGGTCATCGCCAGCGAATAGGGAGCGATCCGGCCGGGTGCAGGCACCTCGGTCAGCCGGATCTCCGGCCGCAGCCGCACGCTCTGCAACGCGCGGACCGCTTGCTGGAACTCGGGTGCGGTTGCCCCGCCAAGGTCTTGTGTGCCCACGGCAGACAAGCCTAGGTCGTACAAGACTTCGATTGCTGGATCTTCGTGCGGCGGGTCGCCATACCGACCCGGACAGAGGGGACCGAGCGTGCGACGATGCCGGGATGGCGGGCGGAGCGAGGTGGTGACCGGCGCGCTGCTCGCGATCGCGTCGAGCGCAGTGTGGGGGTCCGCGGACTTCGGCGGCGGGCTGTTCAGCAAGCGCCTCGCACCGCTTCGAGTGGTCGCCATCTCCCAAGTCGGAGCACTGCTCGTCATGTCGGTCGTCTTTGCCGCGCACCTGGTGGTCGGTGGTGGCCCGTCCGGCACGCTGTGGCTCTGGGGCGTCGCCGCAGGTGTCGCCAACGCCCTCGGGCTCACGTGCCTGTATGCCGGTCTTTCGGTCGGCACCATGGGCGTCGTGTCGCCGATCGCGTCCCTCGGTGCCGTGCTGCCGGTGACCATCGGGTTGCTCACGGGTGACTCGGTGACCGTGGTCGTCGGCGTCGGCCTCCTGCTCGCCCTCGGCGGCGCGGTGCTCGCCGCCGGGCCGGAGTTCTCCGGCGTGGTGTCGAGACTGCCGGTGCTGCTCGCGGTGTGCGCCGCAGCCGGTCTGGGGACGTCGCTCTACTGCGTCCATCGCGCAGCCGACGGCGGTGTCGTCACGACGCTGTGGGTGATGCGGCTGGTCGGCGTCGCCGAGCTCGGCCTGCTCTGCCGGCTGGTGCCGCGCCTTGCCGCCGGCACCTCTCCACACCGGCGTGACCTACCGGCACTCTTCCTCGTGGGGTGCGGCGACCTCTGCGCCACGGCCCTTTTCGCACTCTCCTCCCAGCACGCGGAGGTGAGTCTGGCCAGTGTGCTGGCCTCGCTCTATCCGGTGGCCACCTTGCTGCTCGCGCGCTTCGTGTTGCACGAACGGATGCGGCCGGTGCAGGGCGTGGGCGTCGCCGTCGCCTTGCTCGGTGTCGTGCTCGTGGTCGCCTGACCTGCGCTCCGTGCGAGGATCTGTCCCGTGAACCACCCTGATCCCCGCGACAGCAACCTGGTGCGTGCCGCCCGCGGCCTGCCCGTCACTCACACACCGGTGTGGTTCATGCGTCAGGCGGGGCGGTCGCTCCCGGAATACCGCGCGGCGCGTGCCGACATACCGATGCTGCAGGCCTGCCGGACCCCGGAGCTGGTCTGCGAGATCACCATGCAGCCGGTCCGCCGGCACGGTGTCGATGCAGCCATCTTCTTCAGCGACATCGTCGTCCCGCTCGCGGCCGCGGGCATCGACGTGGAGATCAAGCCCGGGATCGGGCCGGTCGTGGCACACCCGGTGCGCACCGCTGCCGACGTCGAGGCCCTGCCCGAGCTGGACGCGGCGCAACTGGCGGACATCGACCAGTCCGTGCGCCTGCTCACCGCCGAGCTCGGCGGGACGCCGCTGATCGGCTTCGCCGGCGCACCGTTCACCCTCGCCAGCTACCTGATCGAAGGTGGTCCGTCCAAGAACCACGAGCACACCAAGGCGCTCATGTATGGCGCGCCCGATGTCTGGAATGCGTTGTGTGCAAAGCTCTCTCGGATCTCCGGCACGTTCCTGCGGGTGCAGGTCGAGGCGGGCGCGAGCGCCGTACAGCTCTTCGACTCGTGGGTGGGTGCGCTGCCGCTGGCGGATTACCGGCGTTTCGTGCAACAGCATTCGGCGGCCGCGCTCGCGGCGGTGGCCGACCTCGACGTGCCGCGGATCCACTTCGGGGTCGGGACCGGCGAGCTGCTGGCGGCCATGGGGGAGGCCGGCGCCGATGTGGTGGGCGTCGACTACCGCGTGCCGCTCGACGAGGCAAGTCGGCGCGTCGGGGCGTCATACAGCCTGCAGGGGAACCTCGACCCGGCGCTCCTCTTCGCGCCGTGGGAGCCGTTGGAGGCCAAGGTCCGCGAGATCCTGCTCCAGGGAGAGGCTGCGCGCGGACACATCTTCAACCTCGGGCACGGGGTGTTGCCGAGCACGGATCCGGACGCGCTGACGCGGGTCGTGGACCTGGTGCACTCGGCGTCGTCCTGACCGGTGCATCCAACGGCACGATCAGGAACCGCAGGAAGAACTGCACGAGCGGGCCGATCGACACGGCATACAGCACGGTCCCGATGCCCACGACGCCGCCGAGCAGCCAGCCGACGACGAGCACGGTGAGTTCGAGCGACGTGCGGACCAGCCGCAGGCTCAATCCGGTGCGCCGGTGCAGCCCGGTCATCAGGCCGTCACGCGGTCCCGGCCCCAGCTGACTGCCGATGTACAGCGCTCCACCGAGTGCGTTGACCACCAACGCGATTCCCAGCATGGCCACCCGCAGCGGCAGGGCGTGCGCGGTCGGAATGACCGCCAGCGCGACGTTGATCGCGACGCCGATCCAGATCGCGTTGCAGACGGTGCCGAAGCCCGGCCACTGACGCAGCGGGACCCACAGCAGCAGCACCGGGATGCTGACCAGAATCACCGTCGTGCCGAGGTCCAGTCCGAGGTGCTGCGCGACGCCGTAGTGGAAGACGTCCCACGGGTCCAGGCCGAGGCCGGCGCGCACGAAGAGCGCCATCGCGAGTCCGTAGAGGCTCAGGCCGACGAAGAGCCGGGCGAGCCGGGCAGGCAGCTGCCCCGCGCGCAGCTGTTGGCGAGGCGTGAGGGAGGCGAGGGTCGGCGTCACGAGGTCCAGCATGCCGGTGAGTGGCGCTCTGAGAAAGAGCCACTTCAGCGCAAGTGGCGTGTTCTGGCGGACCCGTGGGCAAGCTGGCCTTGCCAGGCGACGCCATTGTCGTGAGGATGACCGGATGGAGAGTCGGGTGTCCGGGCGTCGGTTGGCGGTGCTGCTCGAGCCGCACGCCCCGGGAGTGCCGGCCTATCAGTGGCTGGCGGACGGCATCCGGCGGCTGGTCGCCGACGGCCGGCTGCTCCACGGCACCCGGTTGCCGAGCGAGCGGGAGCTGGTGGCGCAACTCGGCGTGAGCCGGACCACCGTCACCCGCGCGTATGGCGTGCTGCGTGACCGCGGCTACGCATCGGCCGTGCAGGGCTCGGGCACCGTGGTGCAGGTGCCCGGCGGCCCGGTGGCCGGCGGCGGCGAGCCGTTGGAGTTGTCCTCGCTGCAGCCGGCAGGTGACGACGTCGTCGATCTGACCTGCGCCGCGCCCGCCGCGACGCCGGGACTCAACCGTGCCTACGAGTGGGCGGTCGAACGAATGCCGTCGTTCATCGCGGCGGCCGGCTATTTTCCGCTCGGCGTGCCGGAGCTGCGGGTGGCGATCGCCGAACGGTATACCGAGCGCGGCGTTCCCACCGACCCCGACCAGATCATCGTCACCACCGGCGCGCTCGCCGGCCTGGCAGCGGTGTTCCGGGCCTGCCTCAACCGCGGCGACGTGGCCGTGGTGGAGAGCCCGAGCTATCCCAACTCGGTGCGTGCTCTGCAGCACGCCGGTGCACGGGTGGTCGGGGCGCCGTTGGTCACAGGCGACCCGGACGGGGCCGCCGGCGTCATACGGCGCTCGAATGCCCGAATCATGTTGGCGATGCCCGACTTCCACAACCCGACCGGTGGCGTCTGGTCCGACGAGCAGCGGGCTCGCGTCGCCCGCAAATGGCGGGCGAGCGGCGTGGTCGGTGTCGTCGACGAGACGATGGCCGACACCTGGCTGGACCGGCCGATCGAGGCGCGGCCGATGCCGGCACACGCACCTGAGTGCGTGACGGTGGGCAGCGCGGCCAAGACGTTCTGGGGTGGCCTGCGAATCGGGTGGATCCGGGCACCGCACGCGCTCACCGGGGCGATCGCGCGGGCCCGGCTGTCGATGGACCTCGGGGCTCCGGTGCTGGAGCAACTCGTCGTCGCCCGGCTGTTGCGCACCCAGGTCGCGCTGAGCGACGAGTCACGCGAGCGCATCCGGGCCTCGCGCCGGGCGCTGCTCTCACTCGCCGACCGGTGCGCCGGCTGGCAGGTGGACGTGCCGACCGGCGGGCTCAGCCTGTGGTGGCATCTGCCGAGCGAGAGCTCCACGGCGCTGGTCGCCGCCGCCGAACGCCACGGCGTGCTGCTCGCGCCGGGATCGCTCTTCGCGGTCGACGGTCGCGGGCTGGAGCGGTGGATCCGCACGCCATACGCTCTGGACGAGGTGACCCTCCGGCGCGCAGTCGACGCCATCGCCCGCAGCTGGGCGGACGTCGTCCCGACGTCGGCCGATCGGAAGGTGCAGCAACGATGAGTCGTGCATTCCAGGTGACGTTGCACCGGCTGACCGCCCTCGGCGCACGACGCCTGCGCCGCTTCGAACCTGACCCGCCGATGTCCCAGGGCTTCATCGTGATGGCGGACCCGGAGGGCAACGAATTCTGCCTGGACTGAGAAGCTGGGTTCATGGCACGGATCGTCATCGTGGGAGCCGGCATCAGCGGACTGGCGGCGGCGCTGGAGGCGTCCGCCTCACGCCACGAGGTTGTCGTGCTGGAGGGTTCGCCCCAGGTGGGCGGCAAGTTGCGGCTGGCCACCATCGCCGGGCAACAGGTCGACGTGGGCGCGGAGTCGATGCTCGCGCGGCGGCCGGAGGGCCTGGACCTGTTGGCCGATCTCGACGTCGCGCCGGTCCATCCCGCGGCCGTTCCCGCAGCCATCTGGACGCGCGGCCGGCTGACCCCGATGCCGCGCGGCACCCTGCTCGGCGTCCCGGGTGACCCGTCGTCGGTCGCGTCCCTGCTGACCGAGGACGAACTGCGGAAGGTCCGTGCGGAGCAGCCCGTGACGGTGTCCGAGGACACCTCGATCGGCCAACTGGTCGAAACCGCAATGGGTTCCGCGGTGGTCGACCGCTTGGTCGAGCCGCTGCTCGGTGGTGTGTATGCCGGGCATGCGCGCCGGCTCTCCGCCGCCGTGACCGCGCCAGCACTGCTGGCGGCCGCGCGCCAGGGACGGCTGCTCAGTGAGGCGGCCCGCGCCGCGGCGACGAGACCGACGCCGGACACACCGGTCTTCGCCGGGCTGCGCGGCGGCCTCGGCGCACTGCCCAAGCACCTGGTCCGGCTGCTGCTCGACCGTGGGGTCACCGTGCGTACCGGGGCGACGGTGCGCGAGCTGCGCCGCATACCGACGGGTTGGCAGGTCACCGTGGGGGAGACGCGGTCGCCCGAGTCCGTCGACGCCGACGCGGTGGTGATCGCCGCTCCCGCCCGGGCCACGTCCCGGCTGCTCATGCCCTTCGCCGCGGCCGCCGCCCGGGCGCTCGGTGAGATCGACTATGCGTCGATGGCCATCGTCACCTTCGCGTTCAGGAGGTCCGAGTCTCGTGCCTTCGCCGGCAGTTCCGGCTTTCTCGTCCCACCCGTCGACGGGCACGCCATCAAGGCGTCGACGTTCAGCTCCAGCAAGTGGCCGTGGCTTGCGGAGGCAGCCCCGGAGTTCGTCTTCGCGCGGGTGTCGATCGGCCGGCACGGCGAGGAGGCGAGTCTCCAGCGCAGCGACGCCGAGCTCGCCGCCGCCGGCATGCACGACCTGCGAGACGCCCTGGACGGCGCCGTGCCCAGGCCGGTCGCCGCGCACGTGCAGCGCTGGGGTGGAGCCCTCCCGCAGTACGCCGTGGGTCACGTCGCCCGGATCGCTGAGATCCGTGCCGCCGTCGACGAGCTGCCGGGGCTGGAGGTCGCGGGAGCGGCATACGAGGGAGTCGGCATACCGGCCTGCATCGGCACCGGGCGCGCTGCCGCCGCGCGGGCGCTCACCCTCCTCGCGGAGCACTGAACAGTGCGCGCGACAATGAGGGCATGAGCGACGCCAGACTGCGACCCGGTGCCAAGACGATCAACGAGATCAACGACACCATCCGCTACACGATGTACTCCGCGTTCAAGGCGACCCGCCCGCTGCCGAAGGATCGCGAGGAGGCGGTCGCCGAGGCGGAGCGCTTCCTCAAGGAGCTCGAGTCGCAGGACGTCGTGGTGCGGGGCACGTATGACGTAGGCGGGCTCCGGGCGGACGCCGACCTGCTGATCTGGTGGCACAGCGCGGACATCGAGCCGCTGCAGGACGCCTACCACCGATTCCAGCTGACCGAGCTGGGACGCAGTTTCGACCCGGTCTGGTCCAGCGTCGCGGTGCACCGTCCGGCCGAGTTCAACAAGTCGCACGTGCCGGACTTCCTGGTCGACCCGGAGCCGAAGAAGTACGTCTGCGTCTACCCGTTCGTGCGGTCCTACGAGTGGTATCTCCTGCCGGACGCCGAGCGGCGGACCATGCTCAAGGACCACGGCCTGCTGGCCCGCGGCTACCCGGACGTGCGGGCCAACACGGTGCCCGCGTTCGCGCTCGGCGACTACGAGTGGATCCTCGCGTTCGAGGCGAACGAACTGCACCGCATCGTCGACCTGATGCGCGACCTGCGCGCCGCCGAGGCACGGCTGCACACGCGCGTCGAGATCCCGTTCTTCACCGGGCCGCTCACGCCGATCGGGGACCTCGCCCGCCGCCTGCGCTAGGTCTACCCGTCCTTGGTCTGCACGACCTCGCCGTGGCCGAGCTTGGCGTGCCGGTAGCCGTAGGTCGCGTAGACGACGGCACCGATGAGGAACCACACCACGAACCGGATCCAGGTTGCTTCCTGCAGTTTGGTGACCAGCCAGATCGAGAACGCGATGCCGAGCAGTGGCGTCACCGGCATGAAGGGTGTGCGGAAGGTGCGCGGCAGCTCCGGTGACCGGTAGCGCAGCACGATGACCGCGGCGGAGACGACGACAAAAGCCAGCAGGATGCCGATGTTGGTCAGCTCCGCGGCGTCGCCGATCTTGACGAACCCGGCGATCCCCGCCGCCACGATGCCGACGATCCAGGTCGGCCGGGACGGCGACTGGTGCTTGTTGGTCTTGGCGAACCAGCCGGGCAGCAGGCCGTCGCGGCTGATCGCGAACCAGACGCGCGACGCACCCAGGGTGAAGGAGAACAGCACGGTGATGATGCCGACGATCGCGCCGATCGAGACGATCTTGGCGAAGACCGTCAGCCCGGCGCCGTTGAATGCCTCGGCGAAGGCGGCCGTGTCGGAGAGGTGCTTGTAGTCGACCATGCCGGTCAGCACGGTCGCGGCGAGCAGGTAGAGCACCATGGCGATCGCCAGCGACAGGATGATCGCCTTGGGCAGGTTGCGCTCGGCGTCCTTCGATTCCTCGGCGGCGGTGCTCATCGCGTCATACCCGAAGACCGCGAAGAACACGGTCGCCGCTCCGGTCGCGGCACCGGACATGCCGTAGGGGAAGTAGGGCGTGAGGTTGTCCGACTTGATGTAAAAGGCGCCGACCACGATGACGGCGAGCACGATGGCGATCTTCACGAACACCAGCCAGGTCTCGACCTTCGCGCTCGTGTGGATACCCCGGTTGAGCAGCCAGGCGACGAACAGGCACAGCAGCACCGCGAACAGGTCGATGTGGTGTCCGCTTCCGGTGCCCGGAGCGCCGAGCATCCAGGCCGGCAGATGGATGCCGACGGCGCTGAGCAGGAAGGTGAAGTACTGGGAGACACCGATCGCGACGACCGCCACGATCGCGGTGTATTCGAGCAACAGGTCCCAGCCGATGAACCAGCCGACAGCCTCGCCGAGGACGGCATAGCCGTAGGTGTATGCCGAGCCGGCTCGCGGGATCAGGCCACCGAACTCGGCATACGACAGGGCGGCACAGGCGCTGGCGATGCCGGCGATGATGAACGAGATCGACACCGCGGGACCGGCGTCGGTCTTGGCCACCGGGCCGGCGAGCGCGAAGATGCCGGCGCCGATGATCGCACCGAGGCCGATGGCCGTCAGCTGCCAGAGACCGATGCTGCGCTCGAGGCCACTGTCTTCGGCCGCCTCGATCGGCTTCCGCCGAAAGATCCCGGTGGTCTGGGGTGGCTTGCCGACCCCACTTTCAACCGCCATCGCAATCCTCCTCCTGTGACGAACCGGGCCAGCGTGGCACTGGATCCGGTCGCTGTCGAGGAGGCGCGACGACGAACGGTCAGCCCGACGCGTCCTTCGGAGCGAGCTTCAGCGACACCGAGTTGATGCAGTAGCGCTGGTCGGTGGGGGTCGGATAACCCTCTCCCTCGAAGACGTGCCCGAGGTGGGATCCGCAACTGGCGCAACGTACTTCGGTGCGCACCATGCCCATCGAGTTGTCGTGGATCAGCTCGACGTTGTCGTCGGCGGACGGTGCGTAGAACGACGGCCAGCCGCAGTGGCTGTGGAACTTCGTGGCGCTGCGGAAAAGCTCCGCGCCGCACGCGCGGCACGAGTAGACACCCTCGGTCTCGGTGTCGGTGTATTCGCCGGTGAAGGGACGCTCGGTGGCTGCCTCGCGCAGCACGGCATACTCCGCCGGGGACAGCTCCGACCGCCACTCCTCGTCGCTCTTGGTCACCTTGTAGGTCGACTGGTCGCTCACGTCGCGGGTCCTTCCGTCGAAGTCGGTCTTTCGTCATACAGCACAACACAGCGGCCCCGCGGGACGTTCCCGCGGAGCCGCTGTGGTCGTGCGTCAGTGGACGGCGAGCTTGACCAGCTGCGGGTCGTGGTCGGAGTCCTGGTCGTAGAACTGCGAGTTGGTGTGCACGACCTGGTAGTCGTAGTTCTTGGCGAGCGCGTCGCTCACCAGGATCTGGTCGAGCACCTGGCTGTTGCCCTCGTAGTCGTAGGTGTAGCGCTCGTTCACCGGCAGGGTGTCGATGAGGTCGGTGAGCGCGGTCTTGCCCGATGCCTTGAGGATGTTCGCGGTCTGGCTGAAGTTGAAGTCGTTCAGGTCACCCAGCACCACGATGTTGGCGTGCTTGTTCGCCGTGAGCAGGTCGTCGACGAAGCTGCGGACGGCGGTGGCCTGCGCGTGCCGCTGCACCTCCGAGGAACGCTCCGGCTGCTGGTAGCGGCCCATCAGCGGGTCGTCGCCGCCCTTGGAGTTGAAGTGGTTGGCGATGACGAACAACGGCTTTCCCTGCCAGAGGAATTCGCCGACCAGCGGCTTGCGGGAGTCGTCCCATGCGGCGTTGGTCGGGTCGATCCGTCCGGGGGAGTAGTTGATCGACGCCCACGGTCCCGTGCCGGTCACCGCGACCGAGTTGGTCGAGGTGCCGCCCGGCTTGCTGACGAACGACATTCCCCGGTCCGTCCGGTAGAGGAAGACCGAGCGGATGTTGCCGCCCGGCTGCCCGCCGTCCTGGTCGTTGACCGGGTTGATCCACGCCGCCTGGTATGCCGGGCCGCCCGCGGCCTGGATCGCAGCGATCAGCTTGTTCGTCGTCTGGGTGGAGTCGACGACACCGTCGTCGGTGGCTCCGTCGTTGTCCTGGATCTCCTCCAGCGCCACGACATCCGGTGCCGCGAGGTTGGTGACGATCTGACCGGCGAGCCGGTCGAACTTCGTCTGCGGGTCGTTGGGTGACAGGTTCTCGACGTTGAAGGTGGCGACGGCCGCCTGCTTCTCGCCGGCCGGCGCCGCGACGTCCCGGACGGTGCCACCCCGCTGCAACTCACCGGCCTGGGTGGCCATCAGGTAGAAGTTGCCGAAGTTGTAGTCCAGGACACCGACGGTCGCCCCGAGGTAGGTGTCGCCGGTGTTCGCGGGTGCAACGGTGTTCTTGGGCAGCAGGGCGTCCGAGAGGATCAGCCGCATCGCGTTCGGGGTGTCGTAACTGCGGTAGAGCACACCGCCGTTCGGAGTCCACGTGACATCGGTGGTATTGCCGGGCACGATCGGCGTCTCGCCATACTTCGTGGCGGTGGGGCCGACCGCCTTGGCGTCGTTCTCCTGGACGCGCATGCCTTCCAGTGATTCCCAGAAGTCCAGACCGTTCGTGCTGGGGTCGAGGGTGAGGCCGGCGGTCTCGACGTTGCCCGGGTCTCCGGTCTCCACGGTCTGCGCCGGTGGGACGTGTCCGGCGGAGCCGATGACGACCGCGTCCGGGAGCGGGTTGCCGCTGCTCGTGACCTGGATGGTGGGGCTGCCGAGTTCGGTGGTGGTCAGGTTGCCGTTGTCGACACCGCCCGGGCGGTATTCGCTCACCTTGCCGGCGACCGTGACGGCGTCGCCGACGTGGACGGGGCTTGCTCCGCCGAAGACGTAGAGGCCCTCGCTGGTGCGTGGGTCGTCGTCGGGGGCAGCGGACTGGATCCAGAAACCGGCAGTGCCGTCGAGCACCGTCACGATGCCCTGCACGTCCTTGACCTGTTGGCCGGCGAGGGGTGACTCGAAGCTGGTGCCCTGGACCTGCTCGATGGTCGCGGGTGTGCCGGTGGGCGGCGGGGTGGTGCCTCCGTTCGTCCCGCACACGCCGGCCGGTGCGGTGTAGTTCAGCGGATTGGGAGCGACAGCAACGAAATCCGTGGCGTTGTCGTCGGTGTCGGTGCAGCCCGTGGTGCGGCTGTCGGCCATCGTGTTGGACGGTGCCGGAGCGGCGGAGCCCTCGACATACGAGGAGTCGACGGCGCCATACCCGATGGTGTCGACGGTGGCGTCACCCTGACGCAGCACGACGCTGCCCTTGGTGGCCGACATGTTGAGTGCGCCGGTCGCGTCCGGCGTGGGCAGCGGTGCGCCGGAGCCGCCGCCCGCCGCCTCCTGAACCAGGAAGTGGCCGCCGGCGGAGACCGACCCGGACAGGGTCGTCTGACCTCCGCTGTTGCCGGTCGACGAGTAGTAGGTGAGCGTCCAGCCGCTGAGGTCGACGGCGCTGGAACTGCTGTTGTAGAGCTCGATGTAGTCGTTCTGGTACGGCGCGCCGCTGTTGCCGCCTCCGCCGTAGACGGCGGAGATCAGCACGGAGCTGGACGCGGCGTGGGCGGGTGCGGCGGCGAGGCTGACGGAACCTCCGGCCGCGAGAGCCGAGGTGGCGAGGAGCGTGACCAGACGCACGCGGGTGTGGCGTTGTGGCATGGGGACCTTCCGGGGATGTAACGGTGACGGTGCCACGCATCGGCGTCGCGATGCACGGGTCTTCGGACTGTAGGGAATCGGCCGGGCTGTTGTGCGGAAATCGAGTGGCGAACTGTTGAATTCGTCGCCAAGCCCTAGGTTGAGGATCATGGCCAAGACTCCCGCCGCCTTCGTCACCGCCGGAGACCGAGAGGTGCGCGTCTCCAGTCCGGACCGGCTGATCTACGAGGCGACCGACCGCACACCGGAGATCACCAAGCAGCAGGTGTGCGAATACTTCGCGACGGTCGGCGACGCGCTGATGCGCGCGGCGGGTGAGCGACCGACGGCGATGGAGCGCTGGCCCGACGGATACCGCGAGGGCATGCGCCTGTCCACCGGGTATGGCGATGACGGCGACGGTTTCTATCAGAAGCGATTGCCCCGCGGGGCACCGGGTTTCATCGAGACCGTGTCCGTGACGTTCCCGAGTGGGCGGACCGCGGCGGAGTTGTGCCCGACCGAGCCGGCGTCCTTCGTCTGGGCGGCGCAGATGGGAACGCTGACCTTCCATCCGTGGCCGGTGCGCCGGCCCGACGTCGACCGGCCGGATGAGCTTCGGATCGACCTGGACCCGCAGCCGGGCACCGGCTTCACGGACGCGCAGCGGGTCGCCGATGTGGCGCGCGAATTGCTCGAGGAGCTGGGTATCCGCGGGTTCCCGAAGACGAGCGGCAACCGCGGCGTTCACATCTACGTGCGCATCCAGCCGCGCTGGTCGTTCGAGGAACTGCGCCACGCCGCAATCGGTTTCGGCCGCGAGCTGGAGCGGCGCGATGGGGGAGTGACCACCAGTTGGTGGAAGGAGGAGCGCGGCGAGCGGATCTTCGTGGACTTCAACCAGAACAACCGGGACCGCACGATCGCGTCGGCGTGGTCGTTGCGCGCCCGGCCTGGGGCACCGGTGAGCACGCCGATGACCTGGTCGCAGCTGGCCGAGGTGTCCGACCCGCGCGACTTCAACCTGGTGACCGTCCCGGACCTGCTCGGCGACGGCGATCCGTGGGCGGAGATGGACGACACGGCATACTCGCTCGAGCCGCTGCTGCAGCTGTGGGAGACGCTGCCCGGTGGCGAGCTCAACTTCCCGCCGGACTACCCGAAGATGCCGGGCGAGCCGCCGCGCGTGCAGCCGTCGAAGAAGGTGGCCGAGCACTGGGACGCCGACGGCAACCGGATCGAGAAGTAGCGCTACGCGCTTTTCATCGAAGACTGCGGCGTAGCGGCGCAAGCCGGCGAACGTCGGCGCGTTGTCATACATACACACTTCCGAATCCGTTCTCGGCCGGTTGTCGGTGGTCGCGGTTAGGCTGAGGGCAGCCGAAACAGTGGTAATGAGAGGAGGTGAGGCGTTATGTCGGTCGATTCGAAGATGGTGTTGCCGGAGCAACCAAGACAGAACGTGTCGGTCGAAGACGTAGACGATTCCGCGCGTCCGGTGCCCGGTCGGGGGCCGGAGGTGCTGGCGCAGTTGCGCGCCATGGTGGGGTTGTTGGAGGAGGTGCCGGGCACGGTGCATCAGCTCGGCGGGTCCGAGTTGACCGAGTTGGCGCAGGTCTTGCTGCGGGTGCATGCGCGGTCGGCGCAGGTCGCGGCGTTGGTGACGTGTGATGCGGTCCAGCGGGGCACGGTGGCTGAGTCTGATGCGGCCAGCACGCAGCAGTGGGTGTTGGGTGCGGCGGCCGCGGCGGGGTGTGTGTTGGAGCCGCGGGAGGCGCACACGATCGCGGTGGTGGCCGAAGCGTGCCGCGAGCGGCGTAACGAGGTTCTTGCCGCCGCGGTCGCTGATGGTGGGTACACGTTGGCGGTGGCCAAGACGGCACTGAACGCGGCAAGGAAGGTGGCGCCGGTGCTGCCGGACGCGGACCGTGGCGAGATCCTGGGCTGGTATCTGCAATTGGACCCGGCCCTGGGGACGGCCGGGGTGGATGCGTTGACCCGGAAGATCCTGGCCACCTACGGCCCGGAGAAGTTATCTGATGAGGACGCGGAGTTGGAGGAGGTGGAGTCGCTGACCTGGTCACGCACCCCGGCGGGTATGCTGCGGCTGGTGGCCGAACTGTCCCCGGCCAACGCCGCGATCGTCACGGCGGCGATCAGCGCGGGGTCGGCGCCGAAGCCGTCGACGGGTGGGTGCGCCGACCACGATCGCCACAGCCGCGACGCCGACGAGGAGCCGGATTGCACCCGTGATCAGCGCACCCCCGGCAAACGCCGAGCGGACGCGTTGCTGGACCTGATCAATGCGGGCGCGAAAGCGCTCACCGGGAAAGGCTGCCCGTCCGGGGCGGCGACCGTGCTGGTGACGATGGGGTTGGACGCCTTGACCGCCGGTGTCGGCGGCGCCACCAGCCCGACCGGGGACGTGCTGGATGCGGGCGCGGCGCGCCGGTTGGCGTGCAACGCCACCCTGATCCCGGTCGTCCTAGGCGGACCGAGTGAGCCGTTGGACGTCGGACGGGAGGTGCGCTTGGTCACCGGTGGGCTGCGGGCCGCGGTGCTGCTTCGCGATGGCGGATGCACCTTCCCCGGTTGCGATCGGCCGCCGGGGTTTTGCGAAGTGCATCACGTCACTCCGTGGTGGGCCGGCGGCGACACCTCGTTGCTCAATTCGGCGTTGTTGTGCACCCGCCACCACCACACCGTGCACCGGCGCGGTTACCTGGCAACGGTTTCCAGCACCGGCGTCACCTGGCACCTGATCCCCGGCCGCATGCCCGGACACACCATCAACGCCGCGTGACCGGCGCCGGTATGCCCCGTCGCTCTGTCGATGCCCACTCGCCCGCCTCCAGCCCGATAGCGGGATTGCTAGCGTGACGAGATGAACGGGCAGGCGTTGTCGCGTGCGTATTTCCAGGATGTTGTCGAGCCACTGCTCGCACGCCGATTCCCGGGGCTTGACTACGCGGCTGCGCGACTCGGCAGCGGGTCCGATGTTCTGGGCTTGGACGATGACACGAGCCAGGACCACGACTTCGGCCTTCGACTCACGCTGCTCGTGCACACCGACCACGTCGACGCAGTCACGACGTTCCTGGATGCCGAGCTACCGACCGCATACCGTGGCTGGCCTACCCGGTTTGCCACGACCTGGGCACCCGAACCGACGCCACACATCGAGGTCAGCACGGTCCGTGAGTTCACCTGCTCCCGGTTGGGGGTTGACGCCACGACCGACCTCTCGATCACCGATTGGTTGTCGCTGACCGGGCAGTCCGTGCTGGAGGTCGTTGCGGGCCCCGTTTTCGCGGACACGGCAGGTTTGTTGACCGACGTACGACGGCGGCTCGACTGGTACCCGCGGGACCTCTGGCTGCATCTCCTCGCCTGCGACTGGACGCAATTGGGCGAGGAGTTGCCGTTTGTAGGACGATCCGGCGCACGGGGTGATGATGTCGGATCCCGAGTGACTGCAGCTCGATTGGTCCATGTTGCGATGCACCTCGGATTCCTGCTCGAGCGTCGTTGGCCGCCATACAGCAAGTGGTTCGGCACCGCCTTCGCGCAACTCCCGCACGCATCCGCAGCGACGCACGGCCTGAGGGCGGCGCTGGCCGCTGAGACATGGCAGGAGCGGGAAGCCGGACTGGCCGACGCCCTGGATGTGCTGGGGCGGCTTCAGGCGTAAATCGGGCTGCCTTCCGCGGATCCGGTCACGCTCCCATTCTTCGACCGGCCCTTTCGTGGTCTGGCAAGCATCCCGCAGGCCCTGCACGACGAGATCACCGATGCCGAGGTCCGCGCTCTGCCGTACGGGATCGGCAGCATCGAGCAGATCAGCGCCACCACCAAGCTGCTCGTCGACGGAGCACGTCGCGCCAAGGTGGTACGCAGCATCGCCCGCCGGAACGCTTGACGAGTCCTATAGAGCCGAGTGCAGCTCGGCGATGCGATCCATCACGAAGTGCCTCGCATCAGGTGTCGAGAAACCAAGGTCGAGTCCCATCGCTTGCGCGTCACGTGCCTGCGTCACGACCTCGCTCGGGCCGCGCATTCGGGTCCACCAGATCGCGCCGTCGATCTTTGACATGAGCCGTCCGGTGCTCGCATAGGCGCAGGCGCGGCATGCGTTCAACACGGCATACCGCTGATCGGCGTGATCCACGCCCCACTGAAGCTCGGAACACAGATAACGGAGCAGCCAGCCCGAATCGGTCACGCCGATAACCTGTTTCGCCTCTGGACCGATCAAAGCGATGCCCGCTTCTCGAGTGACGGCGTAATGCGCGAGGAGGTCCGGATCTCCACCGCGAGTCTCCAACTGCATGCGGTTCTGGCCACTGTTGACGTGCAGCACGAAAGGCCAGGGAGATTACGGCTTCCTCGCGGCGGCCCCGGTGACGACGGACAACTCGAGAGCGCGTGGCTCACCGGCGCCGGACAGCAGCTGTGGCGCCAAGGAGTCCGCGCCCGCTGCAGACTCGGCGATGACAAGAACGTCGAGATCGGAAGCTGGATTCATTCCGCCCAACGCGGCCGAGCCGTGCACATAGACACCGACGAGGTCAGGTAGGAAGCGTCGGCACAGTCCAGCCACTGCGTGAGCTTGCTCCTGCCAGCCGGTGGACTCGACCACGCGTCGAACCGTCAGTCGATCGTCGTCAGCACGTCGTCGAGGTCGTATGCCGCGGCCCGGTCCACCTGCGACAACAGGCACGACTCGGGATCGCGGTCGGGACGCCAGCGCACAAACGTCACGCCGTGCCGGAAGCGGTGTCCTTCCAGCTGGTCGAACTTCACCTCGACCACACGCTCCGGTCGCAACCGCACGAACGACACGTCCTTGTTGCTGCTGAAGCGGGAGCGATCGGTCTCACCGTGGACCGCGTCGCCCTCGTCGTCACGTTCGACGAGCGGCGCGAGCTCGTCGAGGAGCTCGAGCCGTCGCTTCGCGGTGAACGCGACGATGCCGCCGACGTTGTGCAGGTTGCCGTTGTCGTCATACATGCCGAGCAGTAGGGAGCCGACTCCGTTGCCGCTCTTGTGGATTCGGTAACCGATCAACACTGCGTCGGCGGTCCGCGTGTGCTTGATCTTGAGCATGGTCCGCTTGCCGGGATCGTATGGCGACCGCTTCGCCTTGGCGACCACACCGTCCAGCCCGGCGCCCTCGAACCGGTTGAACCAGTCCTGGGCGACCGAGGGGTCGTCGGTCACCCGCGTCAAGTGGAACGGTGCGCCGACCGACCGCATCGCCTCTTCGAGCGCGCGGCGTCGCTCCTCGAAGGGTCGCTGCAGCAGTGACTCGCCGTCGACCACCAGCGCGTCGAAGAAGATCACCTCGGCCGGCGTCTCCACCGACAGCTTGCGGATCCGCGACTCGGCGGGGTGGATGCGCTGGCCCAGAGCCTCGAAGTCCAGTCTGGCAGCCCCCTTTTCGCCGGCGCGGACCACGACCTCGCCGTCGAGCGCGCACTTGTCCGGCAACTGTTCTCGCGCTGCCTCGACGAGCTCCGGGAAGTAGCGGGTCAGCGGCTTCGAGCCGCGGGACGCCAGCTCGATGCCGTCACCGTCCTTGAGCACGATGCACCGGAAGCCGTCCCACTTCGGCTCGTAGAGCAGGCCGCCGGACACGCTGTCCGCGGGCGGCACGGCGGGCGTCGCCTTTGCGAGCATCGGGGTGATGGGCAACTCCAGCGGCAGGTCCATCCCGCCATTGTGCCCGCCACCTGCGACGATGGAGCCATGAACAGCCGTGTCGTCCGTCGCGCGATCGTGCCGACCACTGGCGTCACGGCGGGCCTGACGGCCGCGGTGGGCGGCGGCACGGTCGGGGTGTCCGGTTATTTCGTCCGGCAGGTCGTGACGCCGGAAACGCCGGTCGACGACCTCCCGCTGCACGAGGTCGGCACCGACCACCTGGTGCTCGACAGCAATGCCGAGTCGATCGCGCCCGGCCGATACAGCCTCTGGCAGAACGGTTTCCAGACGCACGCCCGGCTCGGCGAGGTCCTCGACATCGACGGTGATCGGGTGACGCGACGCCTGGAGGGCATCGACTTCGGGTCACTCGAGAGCGGTGCGGCACGGCTGAGCGGCTACTACTTCTGCGGGCCGCCGGCCACCTCGCTGCCCGTCCCGCTCGAGGAGATGACCCTCGACACGCCGCTCGGGCCGGCGCCGGCATGGCTCGATGCCGCGCCCGGCGGCGACCGCTGGGCGGTGCTGGTCCACGGCCGCGGTGCACAGCGCGGGGAAGCGCTGCGTGCCGTGCCGGTCCTGCACGAGCTCGGCATCAACAGCGTCATACCGAGCTACCGCAACGACATCGGCGCGCCGCGGTCCGCCGATCACCGCTACCACCTCGGCCTGACCGAGTGGGAGGACGTCGAGGGCGCGGTGGTGTATGCCGCCGCGCATGGCGCACGTGAGGTCCTGCTCTTCGGCTGGTCGATGGGCGGCGCGACCGTGCTGCAACTGCTGGACCGCTCGTGTACCGCCGATCTGGTGAGCAGGGTGGTGCTCGACTCCCCGGTGGTCGACTGGGCGCCCGTCCTCGACTTCCATGCTGGCGAGCACCGGCTGCCGCGGCTGATCTCCCAGCTCGGGGGCCGGCTGCTCCGGAGCCCATTGCGGCGCGCGCTCGCCGGACTCGGGGAGCCGGTCGACATCCGGGCCACCGACTGGCTGCGCCGGGCAGATGAGTTGACCCGCCCGATGTTGCTGATCCATTCCGCTGTCGACGAATTCGTGCCCTACGCGCCGTCCGCCGCCCTTGCCGCCGCACGGCCCGATCTGGTGCAGCTGGAGACCTGGGACGTTGCGCGCCACTGCCGCGAATGGAACGTCGACTCGGCTCGCTGGGAGCGCGTCGTCAGGGATTTCTGCGCTCGCTGAGGTCGAGACAACGCGGCTCTGTCGTGCCATCATGCAGGATGTCGAAGAAGCACGGCGCGAAGCAGAAGACGAAGGGCAAGCACGCCGAATTGTCCGCTGAAGGGATCGGCGAAGCGCTCCGCGTGGGACCGGACTTCCTTCTCACAGAGGTTGATCCGGGATCGACCCCGGCATACTCCGGCTCGAAGAAGGACGCGAAGCGCCTCATGCAGGCGACCCGCGACGAGATCGACGACCTGCAGGAGCGGTTGTTCGCGAACGGCCGCGACGGCGACGGGCCGGCGGTGCTGCTCGTGCTGCAGGGCATGGACACCTCCGGCAAGGGCGGCATTCTGCGGCACGTGGTGGGCAGCGTTGATCCACAAGGCGTTTCGATCCACTCGTTCAAGGCGCCGACCAAGGAGGAGCGTGAACACCCCTTCCTGTGGCGCATCCGCAACCAGCTGCCGAGGCCCGGTTACATCGGGGTCTTCGACCGGTCCCACTACGAGGACGTGCTCGTCGTGCGAGTCCATGACCTCGTCCCGTCGAAGGTATGGCGCCGCCGCTACTCCCAACTCAACGACTTCGAGAAGTCGTGCCATGACAAGGGAATTCAGCTGATCAAGGTGATGCTGCACATCTCCGGCGCGGAGCAGAAGCAGCGGCTCGCCGAACGTCTGGACCGGCCGGACAAGTACTGGAAGTTCAACCCGGGGGACATCGACGAACGCCGGCTCTGGGACGACTACCAAGCGGCTTACCAGGCAGTGCTCGACAAGACGTCGACGTCCGAGCACCCCTGGTATGTCGTGCCGGCCGACCACAAGTGGTATGCCAGACTGGCCGTGCACCAGCTGTTGCTGGACACGCTGCGCCAGTTGGACCTCTCGTGGCCGCCGGCCGACTTCGACGTCGCCGAGCAACAGCGCCGGCTCGCCACGACCTGAGCGCCGGCCGAGCGCCGCCTCCAGGTCAGTCGGTCAGCTTCGCCTGCAACACGATCATCGCCCGGCTCGGGACGTCGATGGTCGCGCCCGAGTCGTATGACGCCTCCTCGTCCGGCTCGTCGTCGGCCGTCGAAAGGGCGATCTGCCATTTCCCGTCATACAGCTCGGCCGGGACGGTGAACTCGACCGGCTCGTGGTGACCGTTGAAGAGCAGCAGGAAGTGGTCGTCGATGACCTCCTGGCCCCGCGCGTCCGGTGCGCTGATCGCTCGCCCGTTGAGGAAGACCATGAGCGTCCGCGCGTAGCCGTTGCGCCAGTCCAGCTCGTTCATCGCGGTGCCGGCGGGGGAGTACCAGCCGATGTCGCCCTGCTCGCTCGCGCCGCCGTGGTGTGCGTCGCCCTCGAAGAAGCGTCGCCGCCGGAAGTTCGGGTGGTCGGCGCGCAGCGCGATCACCTTGCGGGTGAAATCCAGCAGCGACAGTTGGGATTCGTCCAATTGCCAGTCGATCCAGGAGATCTCGTTGTCCTGACAGTAGGCGTTGTTGTTGCCCTGCTGGGTGCGGCACAACTCGTCGCCGTGCGAGAGCATCGGCACGCCCTGGCTGAGCAGCAGGGTGGCGATGAAGTTGCGCTCCTGGCGGGCGCGAAGGGCGTTGACGTCGGCGTCGTCGGTCGGGCCCTCGACCCCGCAGTTCCAGGAGCGGTTGTGGCTCTCGCCGTCCTGGTTGCCCTCGCCGTTGGCCTCGTTGTGCTTCTCGTTGTAGGAGACCAGGTCACACAGTGTGAAGCCGTCGTGGGCGGTGACGAAGTTGATCGACGCGATCGGGCGGCGGCCTGAGTGCGCATAGAGATCGCTCGACCCCGTGATGCGAGAGGCAAATTCACCGAGAGTGGACGGCTCGCCGCGCCAGAAGTCGCGCACGGTGTCGCGGTATTTGCCGTTCCACTCGGTCCACAACGGCGGGAAGTTGCCCACCTGGTAGCCGCCGTCGCCGAGGTCCCAGGGCTCGGCGATCAGCTTCACCTGGGAGATCACCGGGTCCTGCTGGATGATGTCGAAGAACGCGGACAGCTTGTCGACCTCGTGGAACTGCCGGGCGAGGGTCGCGGCCAGGTCGAAGCGGAATCCGTCGACGTGCATCTCCTGCACCCAGTAGCGCAGCGAGTCCATGATCAGTTGCAGCACATGCGGATGGCGCATCAAGAGGCTGTTGCCGGTGCCGGTCGTGTCGTAGTAATGGGACTTGTCGTCGTCGACCAGCCGGTAGTAGGCCGCGTTGTCGATGCCGCGGAAGGCGAGCGTCGGCCCGAGGTCGCTGCCCTCGGCGGTGTGGTTGTAGACGACGTCGAGGATGACCTCGATGTTCGCTTCGTGCAGCGCCTTGACCATCGCCTTGAACTCGCCGACCTGCTGGCCGTCGGTGCCGGCCGCGGCATATTCGTTGTGCGGTGCGAGGAAGCCGATCGTGTTGTAGCCCCAGTAGTTGCGCAGTCCCTTGTCGGCGAGGCTGCTGTCCTGGACGAACTGGTGCACAGGCAGCAGCTCGACCGCGGTCACACCGAGCTGCACCAGGTGGTCGATGATCGCCGGGTGCGCCAGGGCGGCATACGTGCCGCGAATCTCCTCCGGCACGTCCGGGTGCGTCATGGAGAGCCCCTTGACGTGGGTCTCGTAGATGACGCTCTCGTGGTATTCGTGCTGCGGCGGCCGGTCGTGCCCCCAGTCGAAGAACGGGTTGACGACCACGGACAACATGGTGTGGCCGAGGGAGTCCTCCTCGTTGAACGCGTCCGGGTCGTCGAACCGGTAGCTGAAGAGCGACTCGTCGCCGTCGACCTGCCCGTCGAACGCCTTGGCGTAGGGGTCGAGCAGCAGCTTCGCCGGGTTGCACCGGTCGCCCTCGGCGGGGTTGTAGGGCCCGTGCACGCGGTAGCCGTACCGCTGTCCGGGTTGTATGCCGGGCACATAGCCGTGCCAGACGTGACCGTCGACCTCCGTCAGCGGAACGCGTGTCTCCTCCAGCGTTTCGCTGACCAGGCACAGCTCGACGCCGTCAGCGATTTCGGAGAACAGTGCGAAGTTGACCCCGGAGCCGTCATACGTCGAACCGAGGGGGTAGGGCTTGCCCGGCCAAATTTCCATACACGGCATTGTGGTGCACGGCTTTTCCGCGCAACCCAGCTACCTTGGTCAAGTGCTCCGAAAGACCGTGTCGCCCCAGGGATGCCGATGGGCGTGAAAAACACGCTACGGCGCGAATTGTCCCGGGTGCCAGGTCTGTTGGCAGTGGCTCGATTGGTCGTCGGCACGTTCCGCGTCTGCATGAAATATCGCGTCACCGGTCTCGCAGCGGAGGCCGGCTTCTTCGCGCTGCTGTCACTGCCGCCGCTGATCTTCGGTCTGCTGGGCGCGGTCGGCTACCTCGGCCACTGGCTCGGGCCGCACATCGTCCGGCAGGTGACGGCCAATATCGAGCACTACGCGTCCGGCTTTCTCACCGAGCAGAGCCTGCGCGACGTCATCATGCCGACGATCAAGTCGGCCCTCAGCGCGGGCCGGCCGGACGTGATCTCCGTCGGCTTCCTGCTGTCCCTGTGGTCCGGTTCGCGCGCCCTCAACGTGATGCTGGACACCGCGTCGATCATCTACGGGCACGGTGGACACCGGGGCGTCGTGAAGGCGCGGCTGCTGAGCCTGTCGCTCTACTTCGGCGGGCTGATCTTCGGCGCCGCGGTGGTGCCGCTCATCGTCATCGGCCCCGACGTTCTGGGCAGCTGGCTGCCGACCGGGCTGCGTTTCGTGATGGTGCTCTACTGGCCGCTCGTGGGTGGTCTGACGATCTTGACCCTGGCGACGTTCTTCCACATCGCGACGCCGGGGCGGCTGCCCTGGCTGCGACACCTGCCGGGCGCGGTCCTCACGCTGGTCATCTGGGTGGTCGCCTCGATGCTGTTGCGGTGGTTCCTCGGCCGGTCGATCGGCGACCACAGCGCGAGCATCTACGGCCCGCTCGCCGCCGCGATCGTGGTGATGACCTGGCTGTACTTCCTCGGCATCGCCGTGCTCATCGGAGCGGCGATGAACGCCGCATCGGTGCGGCTGTGGCGTGCTCCGGAGCGTATGCCGGTGCGCGAGCGCGCTATCGAGTGGATCGGTGACGGCGTCACCAAGCTCCGGGTGGCCGCTCCCGGAGAGATCGCCCGGCCGAGGGCTGCGGCGACACGTCCGGACCGGGCGCCGAAGCGACGAGTCCGCGTCATACCGGGTGCGGGCGCGGGGAAGACGACGCCGGACGAAGCCCGTTTGGATTCCCGGCGCGCGATCGGCTAATGTTTCGGCGCGTGCCGATGTGGTTTCCACGTCGTCAGCAGGCGGACATAGCTCAGTTGGTAGAGCGCAACCTTGCCAAGGTTGAGGTCGCCGGTTCGAGCCCGGTTGTCCGCTCTGGTCGATGGATCCGGGGCCTCATTCGAGGCTCCGCCGATCCCGATCACGCGGTGGAGTGGCCGAGAGGCGAGGCAACGGCCTGCAAAGCCGTCTACACGGGTTCAAATCCCGTCTCCACCTCGCAAAACCATGGCTGCCGAAGCGTTCCGAGAGGGCCGTTTTGGTTGTTGGGGAGGGTGTCGGATAGAGTTTTGATCCGTTGCCCCGGCTGACGAGGTCAGGGTTTACAGGCGGACATAGCTCAGTTGGTAGAGCGCAACCTTGCCAAGGTTGAGGTCGCCGGTTCGAGCCCGGTTGTCCGCTCTGCGGTTAGTCATATCGCTCTGGACGATTGGCGCAGCGGTAGCGCGCTTCCCTGACACGGAAGAGGTCACTGGTTCGATCCCAGTATCGTCCACCAGCACGAAACAGCCTCTGACCTGCGGTAACGCGAGGTCAGGGGCTGTTTGTATAGCTGTCGAGGTCACCCACGGGGTCACTGGCGGCGGTGAGGTCACGTGGCGGCCCGCGGCCGATTACAGGGCAGCCCTTCGCCGTAGCTTGCGCAGGAAGCACCACGAAGACGCCGCACTGCGTTGGCCCGCAGCCCGCGAGCTGATGACGACAACGAGAGAGGCAGCACACTACGGCGATTCGTATGAACTCGCGCCGGCGGAGACTTCGGGACGGGGTCGCCCAAGTTGACCGTCAGCTCGGTTGCGAGTCCCGGGGGTGACACGAGTTCCGGGCGGGAGAACGCCGCCGTACGCGCGGACGTTACGCGGCTCCGAACGTCTCTCGCGGTCGCACACACGCTTTGTCTAGCTTAAAACGCGGGGTCGACGTCGAGTACGTCACGGCGTCGAACTGAGAGCGCCTGGCAGGCACAAACCTGCCCGCCATCGCATACCGGTCTGGCGATATTGGGTACGTCACCTTTCGCTCCCGTGTGGCCGGCCCTGCGGCGGCCATGCAGCACCAAGCGTCCCTGCCGGTGTGTGTGAGTCGAAACTTGACTCCGGGAAACCAGATCATGGTGGTTACCGACGGCTTCGCACTTAAGAGCGTGGTCAGGAGCCGATGCCTACATGTACATCCTGCGTCGCGCGGGTGACGTAGCTGCGGCGCATATCTTTGACCTCGCTGGCGACCACGCTTGTGTCCTCGTACTGACTCATCGTCAGGTTCTGCGCCGAGATCGACCGATTCGACCGCGTGTCGTTTGTTCGCGGATGCGAGCTAGTGGGCGTTACGTTCTCGGCGAGTACCGGCAATGTGCGACGTGGTCGGCGCCAGGTCTAGATCTGGTCTAGACCTGCTTGGCTTTGTAGGTGAGACCTGAGAGCGTTTGCCGATGAGTTTCGACAGCACCTGGGTATGTCGCCGATTGGATGTCAGTGGGCGGCTCCCGCTGACCAGGTGTTCCCCCCGCAAGCTCAGAGCAAGGTGACCGGCGAGGACTGTTTCGAGATGTGCACCGCGCGTGCCGTAGGACGTCCCTGTCCCGGTTGCGGCAGCCGGACAACTCCCACGGGACGACGAACGTCAGCTCGCATCTGGATGGAGCTGTGACCTGCGGCGTCACCGGTGATGGATCGTCAAACGGTGATGACCCAGGATCAATCTTGCCGACAGCTGCGGTGGCGCGGACACTGGCCGCCATCTCGTGGCTCGGTCACAGGTGCTGCCGAAACTTATCTACATTTGCACGCCGACCCGGGGGTGCACTGCTCTCAGAACTGACCGGCAAACGCTCTCGGGGCTCACCTACAAAGCCACCTGCTGAACTGTTGGGACGAGGTGCATCAATCGGTCGACGTCAGCTGGGTCGACGCGGAGAACTCGTGGGCCGCTGTGGTACGCGGGGAGTTGGCCCGCGGCGATTCGTCGGCGGAGCGTCCGAGTGCTCAGGCCCGTGCGCTCTGCAGCTTCGGCGAGTGACTCGTACTGGCGGCGTGCAGTGGGATGCGTTGACATGGTGGTTTCCCCTTCCAAGCATCTGAAGGTCGAGTTGTGCCTCTCGTGCTCATGACAGCGTCAGGCGACACCATCGTGGCGACGCTTACGCGTTCGAGAAGTTCTGCGCGCAGTGCGAGATCGCTTCGGACCGAGTGAGGACGCTCCTCACCGCGGGCCGGCCTAGAACTGGCGCCTCGATGCCGTCAGAAGGTTCGTTCGTTTTCTTCCACTGGATGAAGGGTCTCCGCAGGAAATTCTGCGCGTGGCGTCCGTCGACTGTCTCGTGGTGGGCGCTACCACAGCAGGATCAGGTTGCCGAAGGCGCGCCGTTGGTGGTTGGTCATGTCCGGTTCCTAGGGGGCCGACCCGGGACTGGCACCACGGATGTGGGCGATATCTTCCGTTACCCCGACCATCGCGCATCTTTCCCTTCATGGGTCATTCGGTGCTGGATGCGGACAACGGACCGCTGGTCCGTGGACGCTGCCATGATCGCCTCGGCCGGTCCAGCGCAGCTCGGCGTTGAGTGGAAGCACGAGGCCGTGCAACTGGCCACCAGCATGCGCGACCCCACCGGCCGCTGGGTCTGGCACGTGCGCGCCAGCGACCTACATCAGCCTCTTCTACCTGCAGACGCCGAAGTCGCTCGGGGACCCCGAGCTTCGCCACCGGCTGCGACCATCGCCCAGCTACTTCGAGCGACCTGCGCGACTGGACCGAACACGGCACGGTGCTGGCGCCCGGTGGTCATTGCGCTCTTGACGCGACGGCGACGTGGACCGGGTCCGTTGTCAGCGGGAGAGGGCGGATCGTAGTGTTCTACGCCGCACCAGGGTTCTCGCAGAGGGCGAAGTCGCCAATGTCGAAGTGATCACGGCGCAGGTGACGGACGACTTGTTCACCTGGCGGAAAGAGCCGTCGATCGAGATCCGTGCCGACGCCCGCTGGCACGAGAAGCTCGGTGACTCCGACTGGCCGGTGGAAGTCCGGTGTGACCCCTGGGTCTACCACGACGGCGACATCTGACACATTTTCATCACCGCGCGCCAAGACCGGTGAACTCTTCGATCGAGGAGTCGTTGGCCGTGCGACCTCCACTGGTCGGTTCGGCCGCCGCTGACATCACCCGGTGCGCGGTTCGGAAACTGGAGGTGCTCCAGCGCATCGTCCTGGACAGGCAGGAATTCGTCATGTTCTCGGCCCATGTCGCGACACTCACAGCATGTCGGACGCAGGGCGGCGGAGGGAAGTCCGGCACCTGGATCGCCCCGGCAGATCGGGACATCCGCATCAATGTAGCGGTCAACCCAATCGGACCCGGGCTCTACAGCGGCCGAGTCGTCGATCTCGATGGCGTCGAAGTCCTATTGGCGTTCCGCAGGATCCACGACAGTGGGGAATTCGCGGGCGGCGTTATCGATGCGATCCTGTCACCGCACCAGGAGGACATACCGGCAGCCCGCCGACCGTGGAAGCCTCATTCCATCCGACGCTCAATGATGGTCAAGCGGGCCCGGTGGTCGGGTCGTAACGTTCGATGCAGAACTCGGCGATCCGGTCCACCAGCGCAGCGATCGTTTCGGCTGCGTGGTGGCGGCGATCCCACGCTGCGTAGAGCCGGAGGGTGACCGGACCGTGTAGGCCTGCGATCGGCCGGGCGACCAACTCGAAGCGTGTATCGTCGGAGACCACGGCAACCCCACGGCCGGCCGCCGAAAGGGCCTGTGCAACTTGGGCATTCGTGCATTCGATGAAGTCCGAGTATGCGATCTCGACCGACTCCATGGCTTGGTTCAGGAGTGTGCGCGGTCGAAAGTCCTCGGTCAGGAGCACAAGCGTGCGCTCTGCGAGTGTCTTAAGATCCACAGACTCGTGCGTTGCGAGTGGATCCTGGGACGGCACTTGTGCCCATATCGGTAGTGCCGCGATTTGCCGCGAGGCGAGACTGCGTGGTGGTGGCCTGTGCACGATGGCGAGGTCTGCGCCATCAGCGATCGCGGCTGTTGCGCCTCGGGGGTCGAGGGAGCGCAGCATCGGAACAGGATCTGTGGAGTCGAGTGTTGCGATAAACGGCGCGATGACGTCCGTGAGCGTGGTCGCCGGAACGGCGAGATGAAGGTCTTGGAGCCTTCCAGAAGCCAGTGATGCGGCGCTGCTATCGAGCCGGTCTGCCTGCTGAAGCAACTGGCGAACGCCGAACAGGTAGGTCTCGCCGGCATGCGTCAGTCGGAACCTGCGGCCGTCTCGAGTGAATAGGCGTAGCCCGATTTCCTTCTGTAGCAGTTGGAGCTGCCGGGATAGTACGGGCTGGGTGACGTGCAGGAGTCGCGCAGCCTGGGTGGCCGAGCCGGCATCCACGGTTGCGACGAAGTAACGAAGGCGGCGCAGCTCAGGTGTCACGGGACTGTCCGTGTTCTTTCATGTCCATGGGGCATGAGAATAGTGCCATATAGGCGTTGGACAGCATCGATCACTTTTCACATAGTTGACGTCGTAGGGTCCGAGCTACCTAAGACCCGGTAGGCCATCTGCCGTCTTGCCTGAGAGTGAGTCCCGTGAGCAAACCAGCGCCTGGTTACGCGTCCCCTGTCGTAGAAGAACTACACGCGAAGAAGGGAGTATTCGTCAATGGCGAGTGGGTTGCTGGTGCATCGGGGACGTTCGCGGTCGATGACCCCGCGACTTCGGAGGTGATCGCCCAGGTCGCCGACGGTAGCTCGAGTGACGCCACTGCTGCTGTCGATTCCGCCGCAGCATCGTTCATATCGTGGGCTTCGACCCCGCCACGGGTGCGCAGCGCGATGCTGAGCAAGGTCCGCGACCTGATGCTGCGCGATAGCGACCAGCTCGCGGAACTGATCAGCTTGGAGAATGGTAAGTCTCGTGCGGACGCTCGTGCTGAGGTCGGCTATGCAGCGGAGTTCTTCCGCTGGTACGCCGAGGAGGCTGTTCGTCCCGGCGGTGGCTTCGGCGCAGCACCAGCCGGCGGGTCACGGACGATCGTCACGCACGAGCCTGTCGGGGTCGCTGCATTGGTGACGCCGTGGAACTTTCCGGCGGCGATGGCGACTCGGAAGATTGCACCGGCTCTTGCGGCTGGCTGCACGGTGGTGTTGAAGCCCGCCGCCGAGACGCCGCTGACTGCGATCGCGGTGACGCGGCTCATCGCTGAGGCTGGCGTGCCCGCGGGCGTCGTGAATCTGGTGCCAAGTACGGATGCGGCAGGCGTTGTCGAGACCTGGCTGAGTGACCCCCGCGTGCGCAAGATCTCCTTCACGGGTTCGACCCGTGTGGGACGCGAGTTGCTTCGCCGGGCGGCCGACAGGGTTGTGAATACGTCCATGGAGCTCGGCGGCAACGCACCGTTCGTCATCACCGAGTCCGCGAACCTTGACGCGGCCGTTGAGGGAGCGATGATTGCCAAGTTCCGCAACGGAGGGCAGGCATGCACCGCTGCCAACGGCTTCTTTGTGCATGAGTCAGTGGCAGAGGAATTCACGGCTCGCCTTGGTGCGGCGGTAGAGGCATTGGTCGTCGGTTCGGCAGCAGACGGCGCGGAGATCGGACCGTTGGTGTCACGTGAAGCGGTGGAGAAAGTCGAGGGCCTGGTCGCCGATGCGCTGAGCCACGGCGCGCGTGTGGCGCATCGTGCACCACTCCGCGATGAGTTGCGCAGCGGTGGCTACTTCTACCCGCCGACAGTCGTGACCGGCGTTTCGCCGGATGCGGCGTTGGTGCAGGAGGAGATCTTCGGGCCGGTCGCCCCGATCGTCCTGTGGCGTGACATCGACGCCGTGCTCAGTCTCGTGAACGGGAGCGAGTTTGGTTTGGCCGCATACGTTTTCGGCGAGCTGGGGCAGGCCGTACGACTTGGCGAACGTATCCATGCCGGCATGGTCGCGATCAACCGTGGCATGATCTCCGACCCGGCTGCGCCGTTCGGTGGAACGAAGCAGAGCGGAGTTGGGCGAGAGGGTGGCCGGGCTGGACTCGAGGCGTTCCTGGAGACGAAGTACTTGTCCGTCGACTGGGTATGACCTAACGCACTGGTCTGCCAACTCGTGTCGTGGTTTGGTCGTAACCGACTTCACGGATGACGCCGCATCGGGCGCACAAGTACTCCGGCTTCTTGTCGATAGGCAGGCCGCGGGCCGGCTGTTCGTACGCTTTATGAGCTCCGCATGGTCGGGCTGTCGTGCGCCCCAACTCAGGAAGGGCCTCGAGTGTCTTCACCTACGACCGTGTGGGCTGGACTCGGGTTCAAACGATGCGGCGAATCGTCTCAACGGCACGGGTGAGGTACGCCTCACGGCGGTCATTCTGATGGGCGATAGCAAGGTCAACCGTTGCCGCCGGGGCGACGAGTGGACGATAGACGACGCCGTCGACCTTCAACGTGGTGGCGGGCTCGGGCACCACAGCAATGCCGAGACCTCCGGCGACGAGCGTTATGAGGGTAGATATCTCGCCAACTTCGTGGCTAATGTCCGGCTCGATCCCAGAATCGTGCATCAGCCCGGTTACCACGTCGAAGATCACTGATCGGCGGTCGGCGGAGTGCACGATCAGGTCACTCCCGGCGAGCTGCTTCCAGCGCACGCGTGGGGCTGAAGCGAGGTGGTGCCCGCGGGGGAGTGCGACCAGCAGCCGGTCTCGTCGGACGGGGATCACCGTCAGGCCAAAGTCATCCACTGGCGGTCGCAGGACGGCGATGTCGATGGCTCCGTCGCGCAGCGCTACGGCCTGGTCGGATGCCAGCATTTCACCCCGGTATGCAAAGTCCACTGCAGGCAGTTGACTTGCCAGGGCACGCGACAGCGTTGGCAACAGCGCATACGTGACGGACTCGACGCAACCAACAACGAGGCGCCCTACCGACCCAGCCGCAACACGACGCGCGTTGTCAGAGGCATCGTCGATGTCGCGGAGGATGAGGTGCGCCCGTTCGAGATAGAACCGACCAGCCGGGGTGAGTGTGACGGTCCTGGTGCTGCGCTGCAGCAGTTGCACGTTGAGTTCAGTCTCGAGTCGTTGAATCCCCGCCGAGAGCGTGGCCTGTGCGATCGTCAGTCGTTTTGCGGCGCGCGTGAAGTGTTGTTCCTCGGCGACGGCGACGAAATATCGCAAGTGGCGGACGTCCATGAGCAGACCAGTCAGCCGACGAAAGACGTTGGATCCACGCGCGTGAGCAGGCCGGTCAACGGATCGCAGGCGCGGTCAGCTGCCTCGAGACGATCACGACGCAGGTATGCGGTCTTGACGAGTTGACCACCGAGAAAACGGGCTGGTTCAGGCGGCAGGCCTCGGCCTGCGGGTGGGCGGGTCAAGAACGACGTCGACAGTTCGTCGGTAGTGCCAGTGGCAAGGCTGGCCAGGATGCGCCCGCCGAGGACCGAGGGCCCAACGCCGTCGCCGGAATAGCCCGTGCCGCAATAGACTCCCGGGTGGTCGTCCACCTGTGTGAAGAACGGCAACGAGGACAGCGAATACTCAACAGGAGCACGCCAATTCGATAGAATCTCAGCGTCGGCCAACGCGGGCACGGCTGCGGCCAGTTGGCTGCGCAGTCGGCTCAGCTGCGGCACCGGGCCGAAGAGTGTGCTGGCGCTTCGCACGCCATATCCCAAGCCAGTGCCGCCCTTGCCGAAGAGCACGTTTCCGTCGTGCATCGTGCGCCAGTAGTTCAGCAGCCGGCCGGAGTCGGAAACCATGGTCGTCGTCGGCCACGGAGCCCGGGGCCGCACCACAACGTTGTCCGATGCGGTCATCAACAGGTGCGGTCGGTACTGCGGCATCCTCGCCGCCCAGGCATTGACAGCAAGCACCACGGTCTCGGCATCCACCGATCCTGAGGCGGTGCGCACCCGGGTGCCTCCAGGGCGGCGCTCGAGTTCCACCATCGGTGACTGCTCGTGTATGACGACACCCAACTCTTGGGCGACGCGAGCGAGCCCGCGCACCAGCCGGCCGGGATGCACCTGATAACAGGTGTCGTCCAGCACGCCGCCCCGCAGGGGGGAGCCAGCCTTTGTGGTTGCGTCCTGCGCGCCGACGACCGTGAACGGTGAGCCGTCGAATTTGGTTGCAGCTTCGACGGATTCGTCCCAGGAGGCATCCTGGCTGGAGTTCGTGGATGCCCACAGCCAGCCGGTCTGACGCGACTGCGCGTCGATGTCGTGGTCGGCGCAGAAGCTGACGAGGTAGTCGACGGCTTCCTTCGAGGCGCGCGCCACCGTGGGACCTTCGTCAGTTCCGCCATGGGCGATCAGTGCGGGCAGCTTCGGCCACAGGTTCATGGCGAAGCCGGCGTTCGTGCCGCTCGCGCCGGCACCGCACACGGAGGCCTCGAGAAGGACGACGCTCATCGACGGGTCGCGGCGCAGCAGCTCCAGGGCGGTCCAGAGCCCGGTGTAGCCGCCGCCCACGATGCACACGTCTGCGCGGACGTCTCCCCGAAGCGTGGGCCGCGCCAGAAGCTGCGGTTCGGTGCGGAGCGCGTCTTGCAGCCAGTAGGACCGACAGGCAGCGGGGGTCGCGGTCAGCTGGCGCACCTGCGTCCGGGAGAACCCGACCGTTGTCGGTCGTGTCATCGGGGAGCCACCTCCGGCCGTGGGCGTGACACCGGGGTCAGTGGGATGAGGCCACGCAGTTCGCCGTCGTAGTCCTCCTCGTGCCAGCCGAGGATCCGCTGCTCGCGGATGAACGGCAGCGGCTCGGCAGGGTTCGGTGAGTCGATCTCCCGCGCCAGCCGGTGACCGTCGAATACCGACTCGGCGATCACCCGCGGCTCGACGCAGTCACCGATTCGCAGTACACGCTCGACGTCGTGGGCTCGCAGCGCTTCGGGGTCCGCTGTGAGTCGTTCGTAGAGATCGTTGCGTGAGCGACGTTGAGTGACCAGGACGATGCTGTCCGCGGACCAGCTCATCTCGCGACCCGGGTGGTAGCTGTGGTGTCCCGTGATCATGCCCGGCCGGACGGAGGTGACGACGTGACTGGGCACCAGTGTTACTCCGAGCTCGAGCAGTGCGTGCATTGCGTGACCGCCTTCGTCGGTGAAGAACAGGTAGGACCCGATCTGGTCGGCGGGAGACACGAGCGTGACCTGCTTGCCGTCCATTGCGAGCTTCTCGGCGATGCTGGAGCCCATGAAGTAGCCGTCGCAGTCGTACACCAGTACCGAATCGCCGGGCACCTCGCACGCGCGCACCATCAGGTCCTCGGGCGTGAACACCAACTCTGGGTGCTCGGCCGCGCCTCGAAGCGGGGCGTGCGTTTCCGGGCTGGTCCCGCTGCCGTCCCAGTCGGCTCCGGTGGCGACGACCACGGTCTGGGCGCCATACTCCAAGACGTCATCGACGCCCATCGACGTGCCGGTGAGGACCGTGACGTTGTTCAGCTTCGCGAGCTGCGCCTCCCGATACTCGACCAGCCGCCGCCAAGTGCGAAGGCCGGGCAATTGCGACACCCAATTGACGTGGCCGCCTATCCCGGTCTCGCGCTCGACCAGGTGGACGTTCGCGAAGCCGCGCTCGCCCAGCACCCGGGCGCACTCCATCCCGGCCGGGCCGGCACCGACGATGAGTATGGCGTCCTCAGCGCGCTCCGACGGGTTGAACCGCTCGGGGTGCCAACCGCGGCGGTATTCCTCGCCAACCGTGGCGTTCTGGGTGCACACGATTCGCCCGCCGCCGTTGTTGAAACGGGACACACAGATATTGCAGCCGATGCATTCTCGGATGTCGTCGGCGCGGCCCTCCCGGATCTTGGTCGGGATGAACGGGTCCGCGATGGCTGGCCGCGCCGCGCCGATAATGTCGATCACGCCGTCCTTGACAGCCCGGGCCATGAGTTCCGGGTCGGTGAACCGGCCGACGGCAGCGATTGGTTTGGTGGCGTAAGGCCGGACCTGTTCTATGTAGCTGCGCTGCCAGAACGGCTCGAAGAAGCGCGAGGAGCTGACGTCGTCCTCCAGATGACCCACTTGCATGTCCCACAGGTCGACCAGCCCGTCGAGCAGTTCGACGACGGCCACCCCGTCATCGGCAACCTTGAACGCCTGCTCGGAATCGTCGCTGAACTGGTCAAGGCAGAGCCCGGCGACGATCGCGCAATCGGTACCTACCGCCTCCCGGACCTGCTCGATGGTCTCCCGCCAGAAGCGGGTGCGGTTTTCGATCGACCCGCCGTATTCGTCTGTGCGATGGTTCCAGTAACGCCACAGGAATTGCAGCGGCAGGGAGAACCCTTCTCGAGCCGCCACCTGTACCAGGTCGAAGCCGAGGTCTCGAGCCCGGATCGCGGCGTCGACGTAGGATCGCTGGATCCGCCGGATGTCGTTCTTGTCCAGCGCGTAGCAGGAGTGACCGGACATTGCGCTGGTCATTTGCGAAGGGCCCCCCGCGGGTAGCCGTGTGACGAACCCAGTGTGATCAGGGCCCATATAGACCAACTGCACGCCGGCCAACGCGCCGAATTCGTGGACCCGGTCGACCATCAGACTCAGGTTGGCTTCATCGCGCCGGTCGATCAGTCGGGCCTGCACCCAGGGTGCGTCGTCGCTCTCGGCGTCGACGGCGCAATACTCGGTGTTGACGGCTGCCCAGCCACCTTCGGCGCGCATGCCGCGTAGGTAGGCCTGCGCGCCCGGGTATTCGACGCCGAGCCCGGAGCAATGCGGTGCGACGTAGAACCGGTTCCGAAATGTCTTCGGGCCAACCGTGATCGGCTCGAACAGCGGTGCATGGCGGGGGTCAGTGCTCATAACCACACGCTAGGGCTGGGGTGCAGATCGGGACTCTCAGCATTCCGGCAAAGCCCAGCCGGATCTTGTCGGAGCATGAAGTGGCGTGCCGGAGCCCGGAACCGGAGACTGGCAGCACCGCTGCGGCGGTCCCCTGAACTTCGAGCAAGGAGTGCCCCATGATCCGACACGTGTTCGCCTGGAAAGTCGCGGAGGGAGCCGACAACGCTCGCGCGATCGAGCTGCTGAAAGACTTCTCCACCAAAGTCGACGTGGTGCGCTCTTTCGAGATCGGCGCACACACCGGGGATCCCGGCGACAACGGCGACCCGTGGGACGGCGCGCTGATCACCGACTTCGACGACTGGGCGGATCTGGACACCTACTCCGACCATCCCGCGCACGTCGAACTGCTGGGGGACCTGCTGCCGCTGCTGTCCGAGCGCGCTGTCGTCGACTTCGTGCGGGAGGCGTGATGACCCAGGTGGCGCGGCGAGCCGGCATCGAGGTCGCGACGAGCCCATACGGCCCGGATGACGAGAAGGGCGCGCTGAACAAGCTCGACCCGGTGCGCGGCGCCGCGCTGCTGGCCCGCGCTGACGCCTCCACTGTCTATGACCTGAGCATCGACTACTTCGTCGGTATGCCGAGCTTCCAGGCCGCCGGTGATCCCTCTTACCAGATCTACATGAGCCACACGCCGCAGGGCACGGCGGTCGACAACCTCAACGGACAACCCGACGAGACTAACCGGCACGTGTGTTATTCGGGCGACGTCATCTTCATGTACACGCACACCGGCACGCACATTGACGCGCTCAACCATTTCGGCGTAGACGGGAAGATCTACAACAACTTCACCGTCGAGGAGAACCTCGGTTCACGTGCCTGGACCAAGGCTGGGGTGGAAGTCATCCCGCCGATCATCACCCGCGGGGTGTTGCTCGACATCGCCGGGCTGAAGGGCGTGGACTGCTTGCCAGACTCCTACGCCATCACCGTCGAAGACTGCCAGCGGGCGCTGGATGCGGCGGGGCTGACCCTCGGCGACGGAGACGTCGCGTTCGTCCGCACTGGCCGGATGCGTTACTGGCCGGATGGCGCCAAGGTGCTCGGGAACCCTCCCGGGCTGAGCCTCGACACGGCCCGCTGGATCACCGACCAGGGCATCGCGATCATCGCCTCCGACCAGGAATGCATCGAGGTCGGCCCGTCAGAGCACGACGACAACTGGCTACCGGGACATTGCCACTTCCTGGCAGAGGCGGGTGTGCCCATGCTGGAGCTGGCGAACCTGGAGGAGCTGGCACGCGACGGCGTCACCGAGTTCTGCCTCGTCGCGGCGCCGATCCGGTTGCGGGGTGCTTCCGGTGCGCCGATCCGGCCGCTCGCGATGCCCCTGCGGACCAACTGAAAACAGAATTCTCCCGGAAGGAGGGTGTCATGAGTATGCCGACCGTCGCGGTTGTCGGTGGATCGATCGCTGGCCTCACCGCCGCCAACGTCCTGCGCGACATCGGGTGTAACGTCAACGTCTACGAACGCACGCCGCAGCCGTTGTCCGGCTTCGGCACCGGCATCGTGGTGCAGCCCGAACTGGTGCGCTACCTACTGGAGCGCACTGACGGGACGCTGGACGATGTGAGCGTGCCGAGTTCGGCCATGCATTACTACGACGCGACGACCGCGCACTTGCGCGGGCAAGTCGATGCGTCGTGGCGCTTCACCGCATACAACGCGATCTACCAGAAGCTGCTCGACGCTTTCGGATCCGAGCGTTACCACCTGGGTCACGCGCTGACCCGACTCACCGACGAGTCCGGCAAAACCCGGTGCCAGTTCGCCGACGGCAGCAGCGTCACCGCGGACCTCATCGTGTGCGCGGACGGAGGCGGCTCGGTCGCACGCAGCCAGCTGCTCGGTGTCCAAACGGAGTATGCCGGCTACCTGACCTGGCGCGGCATGGTCGACCACAATGACGTGTCCGAGGCCACGTGGGAATTCTTCAGCGACGCGTTCACCTACGGGCTGCTGCCCGACAGCCACCTCATCGCCTACCCGATCCCGCAGGTCACGGCCGAGGGGCGGCTCACCGGCCGACCGCGGTTGAATTTCCAGTGGTACTGGAACGTGCCCGCCGGGCCGGAATTGGACACATTGATGACCGATTCCTCCGGGCACCGCCGACCGGTGTCGGTGCGCTACACGGACCTGGCCGCCGAGACTCTCCAAGAGCTGCGCGGTCGTGCCCGGGCGCAGCTATCGGGCCCCTTCCGCGAACTAATTGAGCGGGTGCCTGAGCCGTTCTTGACCAGCGTGACCGACGCGCAGGTCGACACGATGGCGGTGGGCAACGTTGCGCTCATCGGCGATGCGGCCTTCACACCGCGACCGCACGCGGCGGCAGGAGCAGCCAAGGCTGCCGATGATGCCTGGCGTCTCGCCGATCACCTGACCGAAGCCGATGGCGACGTCGCGGCCGCACTGAGAGCCTGGGAGCCGGAGCGGCTCGCTGTCGGGCGGGCCTACCTTGCGAAGGTTCAGGCAATGGGGCAGGCGCTGCAACACGGCGGCGACTTCCCGCCCGGCGCCAGCCGGTTCCGATTCGGGCTGCCCGACGTGTCGCGGGCCGGACTGTGAGTGTGGGCTTGGGTCGCCGACCGGCGACCGAGTGTGATCAAGGAGTGAATAATGCAACTGGTGAATGAGTTCGAGGTCGAACTCCCCCCGGAGCAGGCGTGGACCCTGCTGACCGACGTGGAGAAGGTGGCACCATGCCTACCCGGCGCGTCGATCACCTCCGTTGACGGCGACGAGTTTCACGGTCAGGCGAAGATCAAGGTGGGGCCGATCACCGCGCAGTACAAAGGTGTCGCCCAATTCACCGAACTCGACGAGTCGGCCCGGCGGGCCGTCTTACTCGCTCGCGGCAAGGACTCCCGCGGTCAAGGTGATGCCACCGCAACCGTGACCGCGCACCTGAACCCTTCAGGGACCGGCACTCGGGTCACGGTGGAGACCGACCTGGCGCTGACCGGCAAGGTGGCGCAGTTCGGGCGCGGAGTCCTGGCCGATGTCAGCGGGGCACTGATGGGCCTGTTCGCGCAGCGACTGCAGGAGATGGTCGCCGCCGAGAGCGGTCCGGGCACCGCGATCGCACCCCAGACCGCCCCGGCCGCACCACAGGACGCACCGGTCGCGGGACCCACAATCACCACGCCCGCCCCCGTGCCAGCACCGCGCATCGGCGGCGACGACGAGGTGCTGGATGTGCTGGCACTCGCAGGCGGCGCCTCTTGGTCGAAGCTGCTGCCCGCCGGTGGGACGGTCGTCTCGGTCGCCGCAGCGCTGATCAGCGTGTTCGCCGCAGGGTATGCCGCCGCGCGAGCCCGCTCGGGCGGGCACTAGAGCCAGACAGCCCACGGCTGCCGAGAGGAGTTGCAGGATGAAACCACCGACATTCTCGTATGTTGCGCCGGGCAGCGTCGAGGAAGTGACGCGACTGCTGGCCAGCGACCCGGACGCCAAGATCATCTCCGGGGGGCAGAGCCTCATGCCGCTGCTCGCGATGCGGCTCGCAGGTCCCAGCATGCTCGTCGATCTCAAGGCGGTCAACGGCCTTGCCCGGATCGGGATTGGCGAAACCGAGATCACCATTGGCGCGCGGGTCACCCATCACGACATCGAGAGTTCCGCCGAACTGGCAAGCGCGCTGCCACTGTTGCCGTTTGTGGCACGATTCATCGCCCACCCACAGATCCGGTCGCGCGGAACGCTGGGCGGGAGCGTGGCGCACTCCGATCCTTCGGCGGAGTGGCCGACGGTCCTCTTGGCCATGGACGCGACGATTGACGTGGTAGGCCCGAGGGGCGGCCGGTCGATCGCGGTGGACGACTTCTTCACCGGACCGTTCACATCCTCGATGGCCTTCGATGAGGTCCTCGTGGCAGTGCGTGTCCCACGCGCCGACCGACGCTGGGCATTCCAAGAAGCCGCACGAAAGGCTGGTGACTACGGCCTAGCGATCGTTGCAGTCACCGCCGGCGTCGATGCCGACGGCCGACTGCATGGTTGTCGGGTCGCTGTCGGTGCCTGCGTCGGCACAACGACCCGATTGCGAGACGTCGAAGACGCCATTGATGGAGCAGTCCCCGGCGAGACGCTCGCGGCACGTGCCGAGGCGGTCGCCCGGGACAGCGTGCAACCGATCTCCGACATACACGGCAGCAGTGAATATCGCCGTCGGCTGCTCGGCAACTTGGTCCGCCGCGCCGTCACAGATCTCACGAACGGACAATGACATGACCACGACTCCACAGGAATCGCTGCACGTCAGCGTCTCGGTGAACGGCCGTACGTACCGCGCGCAGGTAGACGCACGAAAAACGCTCGCGGACTTCATCCGAGAGGACGCCGTGCTGACCGGCACCAAACTCGGCTGTGAGCACGGTGTCTGTGGTGCGTGCACGGTGCTGGTGGACGACGCCCCGATGCGCTCGTGCTTGATGCTGGCAGTGCAGGCCGACGGACGCCACGTCCGTACCGTCGAGAACCTCGCCGACGGCACCGAACTGAATTCCCTGCAGCAAGCGTTCCAACGCAACCACTCCCTCCAGTGCGGGTTCTGCACGGCGGGAATTCTGATGTCCGCGACCGCGCTGCTGGAGCAGAATCCGACTCCGACGCGTGCGGAGATCGTCGAGACGGTCTCCGGCTCGCTCTGCCGGTGCACCGGTTACGAAACCATCGTCGCCGCAGTCGAAGAGGCCGCGGCACCGGCGGAGGAGCGCTCCTGATGGACGAAACGCTGCAACACATCAAGACACCGGTCGTCGCGGCGCGCGCCATCGGCACCCGAGTGCTCCGCTCGGAGGATCCCCGGCTCCTGAGTGGCCGCGGCGTATTTCTCGCCGACACGGTCCTGCCGGGCGAACTCCATGCGGCCTTCGTCCGCAGCCCAGTGGCGCACGCACGCATCACCCGCATTGACGTGTCGGCGGCACTCGCTCTGCCGGGCGTCTTTCTCGCGTGGACCGGCACGGACGTGCTACCGCATTGCGAGGGTCTGGTCGGCGAGTTCGCCGTCCCAGGATGCAACGCCACCACCATGCCGCTGTTGGCAACGGGGGAGGTGGTGTATGTCGGTGAGCCCGTCGCTGTTGTCGTCGCGGAATCCCGTTACGCGGCCGAGGACGCGGCCGAACTCATCGAATGGGACTTCGAGGAATTGCCGGTCGTCGTGTCGGCGGATGCCGCCCTCGCAGGTGGCGACGTCGCAAACAGTCAACTGCCCGACAACATCGGCATCACCGGGGGAGCGACATACGGCGACGTCGAGCTGGCCTTCGAGCAGGCCGACCAGGTTGTGAGCGGGCGCTACTACACCGGTCGCGTCTCCGCCGCACCGATGGAGACTCGTGGTGTCATCGCAAGCTACGAATGGGCTTCCGGTCAGCTGCGGGTGTGGTCCGGCTCGCAGATGCCGCACTTCGTGCGGTATTGCCTCACGGCGTACCTCGGCTTCCCGGAGCAGTGTGTCGAGGTCATCGCACCCGACACTGGTGGTGGGTTTGGTCAAAAAGCACATGTTTACGTGGAGGAGATGCTTCTTCCGCTGCTTTCGCGGGAGCTGGATCGTCCGGTCAAATGGGTCGAAGACCGCCGGGAGAACCTCATGGCCGGCACTCACGCTCACGAGCAGTATGTCGACATCGCGTACGCGCTGGACGACACCGGACGCATCACCGCGGTGCGGACTGACGCGCTCGGCGACGGCGGCGCCTACCACGCTCCGCCGTGGTCGATGGCGGTCGAGCCGTGGTGTGCGGTGGTGATGACGCCGACCGGGATCTACGACGTTCCGGCAGCCGAATACTCCTACACCGCGGTCGCGACCAACAAGACGCCGATCGGTGCCTACCGAGGCGTCGGCTATATGGCCGGCACACTGGCCCGAGAATGCCTGGCCGACGACGCGGCTCGGGCGCTCGGCATGTCCCCGTTCGACTTTCGCCGGTCCAATGTTGTGCGCGAATTCCCGTGGACCAACCCACAGAACATCGTGTACGACGAGGGCAGCTGGCTGGAAACGATCGACGCGCTGGAGGAGATGGTCGACTACACGGCCTTCCTGCAGCGGCAGGCTGAGCTACGGCTTCAGGGACGGTACCTCGGGCTCGGGCTCAGCTGCTTCGTCGAGAGCAGCGGCGAATCCACCGCAACCAGTAAGGAGCACGGCCTGGGTGATGTCTACCACGACACAGCCACGGTCCGCATGGACCCGAACGGCACAGCGACCGTCACGGTCGGGCTGACCGCGCAGGGCCAGGGTCTGGCCACCACAATGGGCCAGATGGCCGCCGACACCCTGGGCATCCGCGTTGAGGACATCACCGTCCGCATGGCGACCTCGACCAGCCAGGCCTACGGATCGGGCACTGTCGGTAGTCGCGGGGCAGTGATCGCGAGCGGCGCGGTGGCCCGGGCAGGCGGCATCATCCGGGAGAAGGTGCGAGCGGTGGCCGCGCACATGCTGGAGGCGTCGGAGAACGATATCGAGCTGGCGGACGGGACCGCCTCGGTCGCCGGGGCCCCGGACGCGAAGGTCGCGATCGCCGACGTAGCAGCCGCGATCTACTTCGACATGACCGCATGGCCGGAGGGCTTCGATCCGACCCTCGAGGCGACGCTGGCCTACGACACGGCACGCCCAATGTTCAGCAACGGCGGGCACGCGATGATCGTCGAGCTGGACCCGGACACCGGATTCGTGCGGTTCGAGAAGGTCTTCTCGGTGGAGGACTGCGGAACGGTCATCAACCCCAACGTCGTCGAGGGCCAGATTCGTGGCGGGGTCGTGCAGGGCATCGGAGCGGCGGTCTTCGAAGAACTGTCCTACGACGCGTCGGGGCAGTTGCTGTCCACGACGTTCCTGGACTACGGGCTCCCGACCATGGACGTGGCGCCGCCATTCGAGATCCGTCATCTGGAGACACCGTCCGCGCACACGGCCTCCGGGGTGAAAGGCATGGGAGAATCTGGGCTGATCGCGGCGCCCGCCGCTGTCCTCAACGCCGTCAACGATGCGCTCACCCCCTTCGGGGCCGTGCTGCGTGAGCTTCCGCTCACCCCTGAGAAGGTCTTCAGCGCGATGAACGGATCTTCTGCAGGAGAAGCTTCATGACGTCGCTCTTCCGGGCAACCCTGCTACAAGTGGGGTATGGCGATGACGAGTCGCTTGCCGATCGCGTCGACCGGGTTTGCGCGTGGATCGGATCGCTGCCGGACACCGATCTCGTGATACTTCCCGAATTGTGGGCACACGGCGGATTCGCGTCTGGCACCTGGGCCGCACAAGCCGAGTCCATAGATGGCACAACGATTCAGCGCCTGTCGCGGGTTGCCTCGCAGAAGGGGATTTGGCTGCACGGCGGGTCCATCATCGAGCGGGCTGCGGCCGACGAAGATCAGGGCCCGGACGGGCGGGGACTCTGGAACACCTCGGTGCTGCTGGATCCTGCTGGGGCCGTGCAGTTGACGTATCGCAAGATTCACCGGTTCGGCTTCGGTGAGGGAGAGCCGCGACTGCTCGAAGCGGGACAAGAGATCGCCGCCACCGATGCCGTTCTGAGGTCGAGGCACACGCGGCTGGGACTGGCAACCTGCTACGACCTGCGCTTCCCGGAGCTCTTCCGGCAGCTGACCGAGGCATCCGCCGAGGTGCTTCTCGTGCCGGCAGCTTGGCCGCTTCCGCGGGTCGAGCATTGGCGGTTGTTGGGCCGCGCGCGCGCCGTCGAGAACCAGGCATGGGTGCTGCAGTGCAACACCGCCGGCACCCACAGCGGGACCACCATGGGCGGGCACAGCCAGGTGATCGATCCTACTGGCGAGGTGGTAGCTGAGCTCGGTGTCGACGAAGGGAGCCTGACGGTGGATCTGGACCTCGACCTTGTCGCGCAGACCCGGCACGGCTTCCCGGTGCTGGCCGACCGCCGGATCCGCATCGGAGGCGGACCGTCCTTCACACCTGAAACGAACGCCGGATAGGTGGAAAGGGCTTCTCGCCGCGGACCGGGATCCGCAGTCAGGCCAGGCCGCGAGCCCGCAGCACGACCCAGAGGCGACTCGCGTCGTCCGGGTCATCGAGGTCGACGTCGGCGACCCGTGCAACCGTGTTGATGCGGTGCCGCACCGTATTGCGGTGCACCTGCAGCGCCCGTGCGGTGTCCTCCCAGCGTCCGCGGTGCTGCAGGTAGGACACCACTGTCTTGACGAGTGTGTCGTCATGGCCGGCGAGCAAGCGCTCCAGCTGTGCTTCGGCAGGCCCGAGCGAAACTCCCGGATCTTGCACGACCTGGCCGTCGGGCGCCCGTCGCACCTCGCCAAGCAGCCACCCGGCGTACCGGGAGATCGCTGCGACCGGCATCACAGGCGAAGCGACGGCGGCCAGTCGCAGGGTGCGCACGTCGTCCAGCAGTCCTTCGGCGATCGCCGCGTCGGCCACCACCCAGACCTCATCCCTGTCGTCGGCCAGCCAGAGTTGGGAATCGTCAAGGCGACCTTGCTCCCATCGGTCCAGCAGCTCGACAGCTCCGAAGATGTCCGTGCACCTGATACGAATCAAGCTGGCATGCAGCGGGATTCGGCTTTGATGTAGCGAGTCGCCGAGCGCACGTGCTGCGTCGACGGCGCCATCCACCAGCAGCTGCGCGATGCAGGAACGTTGAGTGCGGGCCTGCACCACCACCTCGTGGTCCCGATGCAGTTGCAGCGCGAGGAGCGAGCACGCTGCCAGCTGCAGCTGGCGGTCCAGCGCCGCCGCGGGCCTGGGACAGCCCATCGCGATATGGCCGACCAGTCGCTCACCACGGGCGAGCGGCTGTACCACCACGTCTTCGTCTCCGACCGGAAAGGTCGCCGACGAGTGCGGGCCGCTGGCGTGCACTCGCCGCAGCTCGCGGGCGGTCTCCCGGGCGGCATCGCGGCGGTTCCGCGGCCACACCTCGACCACCCGGCCGGTGGCGTCCAGTCGTGCTGCCCACCCATGCACCGCGGCTCCGAGGGTGCGCACGACCTGACTCATCGGATCACGGCGCATGGCCGAGCGCACCAGATCGTGGTAGGCGCCCAGTGAACTGCTCAGCTGCTCGTGCTCGCCGCTCGCCAACTGATTCCAGAACGCGCGGCTGACGGTGAGGAAGGGCGTCGGCGCAGGCACCGACAGCAGTGGCAGGCCCACGATCTCGCAGGCCCGACGCAGCGAGGCCGGCACCTGCGCGTGGATCGGCCCCAGGCCGAGACCGAACGCCGCCACCTCGGCCCGGACCAGGCGGGCGGCATACGCGCGTGCCTGAGCGAAGTGCCCCGTGAGACTCATACCGGTGCTCAATAGCAACTCGCCGCCGGCCAGGTAAGGCGTCGGGTCGGTGAGTTCGCTGACATGGACCCCGGTGATCTGCACCGCGGTGACCGGCAGCGGCACCTCCGGCCGCAGATCGTCACCTAGGGACGACGTGAGGTCGGTCAGGTTGATCATATGGTCATTATATCCAGTATAGAGCCAGTGATGCAGCAGAACATCTAATGCGGCATCCGATGTTCACACCTAGCCTGGAGCGACTTGGCACGCACGACAAAGGGACTGAGATGAAGACGACTGCACTTCCGCCCGCCACGCCGGTCACATCCGGCTTGCCCGATCAGCAGCGGAAGCTGGTGACCCCGATCCCCGGCCCCCGCTCCCGGGTGTTGCATGAGCAGCGTGCCGCAGCGCTGCCACCGGGGCTCAGCAACGTAGTCCCGGTCTTCGTCGAGCGTGCTGGTGGCGGGATCATCGTGGATGTTGATGGCAACCACTTGGTCGATCTCGCCTCAGGTATCGCGGTGACCAGTGTCGGCGCGAGCGCGCCGGAGGTGGTGACCCGGGTCCAGGAACAGGTCGCGAAGTTCACGCACACGTGCTTCCTGGTCACCGAATACCAGGGGTATGTCGACGTCGCCACCTGGCTCAACGAGCACGCGCCAGTCCCCGGAGAAGCCACCACCGCATTGTTCAGCACCGGTGCCGAGGCGGTCGAGAACGCCGTGAAGATCGCCCGCGCGGCGACCAGCCGCCCCGCAGTGATCGTCTTCGACAACGCCTACCACGGTCGGAGCCTCTTCACCCTGGCGATGACCGCGAAGGACAGGCCCTACAAGGACGGTTTCGGACCGTTCGACGCGCACGTCCACCGCGCTCCCTACGCCCAGCAGCTGCGTTGGCCCGGTGACCCCGCACAGGCGACGCCGGACGCACTGGCCGAACTGCAGTCGCTGCTGAACCGGGTTGGCCCGGAGACGGTTGCTGCGATTGTGATCGAGCCTGTCCAGGGTGAGGGTGGCTTCATCGTCCCTGCGCCAGGTTTCCTGCGTGGTGTCCAGAGCATCGCCCGGCAGCACGGCATCGTGCTCGTGGCGGATGAGGTACAGGCCGGAATCGCCCGTACCGGAAGGCTTTTCGCCAGCGAGCACGACGGACTGGAACCCGACCTGGTGGTGACCGCCAAGGCGCTCGGCGGCGGCCTGCCGCTCGCGGCGGTCACCGGTCGCGCCGACATCATGGCCGCGGCACGCGTCGGCGGACTTGGCGGAACGTATGCCGGGAACCCCGTCGCCTGTGCCGCTGCACTGGGCGTCTTCGAAATCATCGAGCGCGACGGGCTCGTCGAGCGTGCCGCGGCGATCGAGCAGCACGTGATCGCCGCCCTCCAGCCCGTCATCGAAGCGAGCGGTGTGGTCGCGGAGCTGCGTGGACATGGCGCGATGATGGCCATCGAGTTGGTCCGGCCGGGCACGTTGGAGCCGGACCCGGAGGCCGCAGTGCGGATCGCGCGGGCGTGCCACAAACGTGGAGTGCTCCTTCTCGTATGCGGCACCTTCGGCAACGTAATCCGGCTGCTGCCGCCGCTCGTCATCGACGGGGCGCTGCTGGACGACGGTCTGCAGGTCCTGGCCGACGCCATCTGGGACGAAACGTGAGCACGATGCAGCGCGACATGGACACTACGTACGCACCGCGCACCGGCAGGGCCGCACCGGGGCCGGAGCACTCGACCGACGCGCAGCTGGCGGCCATCCTGGATAGCGCCGCGGCCGCGGCCCGGCGCACAGCCGATGCCACGCCAGAGGAGCGTAGACAATGGCTCGATGCCGTCGCGAACGCCCTTGAGAAAGAGACAGATCGCCTCGTCGGCATTGCGGACGAGGAGACTGCGCTCGGTGTACCCCGGCTGACCGGCGAACTGGCAAAGGCCGCCGAGAACGCCCGCTTCTATGGACGCGCTGGTCAGCGCGGCGAGTGGCTGCGAGCGCGCATCGAACGCCTCCCGAACGGACCTGAACTGCGCCGCGCCCAGCTGCCGATCGGTCCGGTGGCGGTCTTCGGCGCCAGCAACTTCCCCTTCCAGTTCGGCACGATCGGTCACGACACGTGCTCAGCACTCGCCGCCGGATGCCCCGTGGTTGTCAAGGCGCACCCCGCTCACCCACGGCTCGCCGCGACGGTCGCCAACCTGGTGATGCGGGCACTGGATGAGGCCGGGGCACCGAAGGGCATCTTCGGCAACGTGGTCGGCTTCGATGCGGGGCCAGTGCTGGTTCGCTCGCCGCAGATCGCAGCGGTCGCCTTCACCGGCTCGCAGACCGGTGGTATGGCGCTGGTCGAAGCGGCTCGCCGGCGACCTGTGCCGATCCCGGTCTATGCCGAAATGGGCACTGTCAACCCAGCGGTCGTCACACCAGCAGCGGAGGCCGCAGCTGAGCTCGTCGCCGCCGGGTTCGTCGACTCGTTCACCCTCGGTGTCGGGCAGTTCTGCACGAAACCCGGGCTGCTGCTGGTGCCCGCGGGCAGCACCATCCCGCACGCGGTGGCCGAGCTGGTGCGGGTGCGGGACGGGGGGTGGATGCTCACTGAGGACATCGCGAGCCGTTACCGTGTCGGGCTGGCGCAGCTGCGGGCGGCCGGAGCCGAGGTGCTCGCCCAGGGTTGGCTTCCGACGGCGGGGTACGCCGCGCAGCCTGCCGTGCTATCCGTGCCGGCCGAGGCGTTGCGCGACAACGACTCGCGGCTGCGGGAGGAATGTTTCGGCCCGGCGGCCCTCGTGGTGACGTACCAGGACGTCGACGACGCAGTGTCGCTGCTGGAGGTATTGCAACCCTCGCTCGCTGGATCGGTGTTCAGCGGGGGACCGGACGATCCGGATGTTCTCCGGCTGGTGCAAACGCTCGCGGCACAGGTCGGGCGCGTGACAGTCGACGAGTGGCCGACGGGTGTGGCGTGCAACAGCGTCATACAGCACGGTGGGCCATGGCCGGCGACCAGCATCCCGACCGCCAGTAGCGTCGGGGCAGCCGCCCTGGAGCGGTTCACCCGGCCGGTGTGCTTCCAGAACATACCCGAGGAAGCGCTGCCCCCGGCGCTGCAGGATGCGAACCCCTGGTTCCTGCCAGAGCGGGAGGTGTCGTGGTGACTGGTGAATTGGGGGCACCATTGGAGGGACTGGTCGTAGCGGATTTCAGCCGGGTACTCGCCGGCCCGCTCGCCACGATGACTCTGGCCGATCTCGGTGCCCGGGTGATCAAGATCGAGCGCCGTGGGGCCGGCGATGACACGCGGGCGTGGGGTCCGCCATACTCCGCACACGGCGCGACCTACTTCGAGAGTGTCAACCGGAGCAAACAGTCGATCGCCCTGGACCTGACCGATCCGGCTGACCGGGCCACCGCTTTCGACATCGCTACCCACGCCGACATCGTGATCGAGAATTTCGCCGTCGGCACGATGGACCGGCTCGGCCTTGGGTATGACGCGATCAGCACCGTCAATCCAGGGTCGATCTTCTGCACCATTAACGGTTTCGGCGGCAACGACGGCAAGGATCTGCTCGGCTATGACTTCATCGTACAAGCCGTCGGCGGACTCATGAGCATCACCGGGGACGCAGACAGCGAACCAACCAAGGCCGGGGTCGCCCTGGTCGACGTGCTTACCGGCAAGGATGCCGTGATAGGCGTATTGGCCGCAGTGATCGCCCGGCAGCGCACGGGCCGCGGCGATCACTTGGAGGTCACCTTGCTGACCAGCCTGCTCGGCTCGCTGGCCAACCAGGGTCAGGCCAGTCTGGAGACCGGCGCACCGGGTCATCCGATGGGCAACGCACACCCGAGCATCGCTCCCTACCAGACGCTGCACTGTCGCGACGGGCTAATCGCGCTCGCGTGCGGCAACGACACCCAGTTCGGTCGGCTGACCGACGCCCTCGGTGACGCCCGGCTCGCCGCACGGGCCGAATACGCCACCAACTCCGACCGGGTCGCGCATCGTGAGCAGCTGGCGACCCAGCTCGAGGACCTGCTGAGGACGCGCGACGTCGAGCACTGGGTCGACCTGCTGCGGACCGCGCGGGTGCCGGCCGGCAAGGTCAACACCATCCCACAGGCGATCGAGTTCGCCGAAAGTCTCGGGCTCGATCCCACGGTCGAAGTCGGGGACGGCTGGACCCGTGAGATCCGGCATCCGATCAGGTGGACCGCCTACCGCACAACCAGTCCAACACCCCCACCCAGCAACGATGCCCACGCCACGCAGGTGCATGCATGGCTCGCTGCACAGACCGCCCCCACGACCGAGGTGACCGAATGAAGACCAGCACTGCCCGCCCGCTCGATCTCGCCGACATCGACGCGATGCTGACTGATGACGAGTTGGCCGTCCGCGCCACCGTTCGGCAGCTGTGCGAGCACAGCATCGACCCCTACGTCGCCGACTGGTTCGAGAAGGGTGAGTTGCCGGCCGCGCGGGAACTCGCCAAGGAACTCGGCGAAGTCGGCCTGCTCGGTATGCACTTGGAGGGCTACGGCTGCGCCGGGATGAGCGCGGTCGACTACGGACTGGCGTGCCTGGAGCTGGAGGCGTCGGACTCCGGCATCCGATCGATGGTGTCGGTGCAGGGATCGCTGGCAATGTTCGCGATCTGGCGCTGGGGCAGTGAGGAACAAAAGCAGGAATGGCTGCCGCAGCTGGCAGCAGGCGAAGCGATCGGCTGCTTCGGGCTGACCGAGCCGGATCACGGGTCCGACCCGGGCAGCATGCGAACCACGGCCCGCCGGGACCGCGGGGACTGGGTGCTGAACGGCACCAAGATGTGGATCACCAACGGGTCCATCGCCGATGTCGCTATCGTCTGGGCGCAGGCGGGGGAGGATCATGGTGGCGTCCGCGGATTCGTGGTGCCGACGAACACCCCCGGCTTCTCCGCACCGGAGATCCATCACAAGTTGTCGCTGCGTGCCTCGGTCACCAGCGAGCTGGTGCTGGACAACGTACGGCTGCCGGAGTCGGCGGTGCTACCGGAGGTTCGCGGACTGAAAGGCCCGTTGTCGTGCCTGAACGAGGCACGGTACGGAATCCTTTGGGGAGCAATGGGTTCGGCACGATCGGCCTTCGAGTCCGCACTGACGTACGGCACACAACGTGTGCAGTTCGGCAAGCCGATTGCGGCATACCAGCTGACGCAGGCCAAGCTGGTGGCGATGAACAGCGAGCTGATCAACGGCACGCTGCTCGCGCTACACCTGGGCCGGCTGAAAGACCGCGGCGGGCTGCGGCCGGAGCAGGTGAGCCTGGGCAAGTACAACAATGTGAGCAAGGCGATCGAAATTTGTCGCACCGCGCGGACGGTGCTCGGCGCCAACGGCATCTCGCTGGAGTTCCCGGTCATGCGCCACGCCAGTAACTTGGAGTCGGTGCTGACGTACGAAGGCACCGTAGAGATGCACACCTTGATGATCGGGCAGGCACTGACAGGAGAGGCTGCCTACCGCTGACCTGTCCGGATCACACATTTCGCCTACGGGCTCCGGTATTGCCTGTTTGTGGGTGTCGGAGCTTCTGAGTTCTTCCTTGCCCGCCCGCCGAACTGTTGGAACCTTCAGTATTGCTTCGGAAACTTATCTGGTTCCGGGTGGGCAGGAAACAGTCGCGAACCTACGGTGTGACCTGGCTCATAGCCGACCCGTTGTCGGTGTGGCTTGACCAATGTGCATCCGGCCAGCGTGAAAAGAGGAAGAAGGGGAAATGAGCGACTCTGCTGACGACAGTGACCTTATCCGGAAGAAGCTGCGGTGGACGGATGGTATGGCGATGACTCTCGGCATCATCACCACCGGCATCTTCACGTCCATCGGCTACACAATCGGCGCCGTAGGGCTGTGGGGAATGTTGCTCATCTGGGCGGGCGCGGCATTGATCGGCCTTTTGCAAGTGGTGTTGTACTCCGAGATGGCGTTGATGTTCCCGGACAAGACTGGTGGCATCGGTATGTACGCCCACGAGGCATGGCGGAAGTATTTTGCGCCGATCGGCCCTCTTTGTGTTTATGGCTACTGGATGGCGTGGTCTCTTGCGCTATCCGCGGTCGGCCTCACCCTGGGCGAACTTGTCGCCGCGCAGTGGTTCCCCGATTCCGGTACGTTTTTCACGCTCGGCAGCGTCCACGTGGGGGTGCCGCATTTCGTCGCCGCGGGCTGCATCATCCTCGTGTGGTTGGTGAATGTGCTCGGTATCAAACTCACCGTCCGGCTGATGTGGGTCCTGAATAGTGGCGCGGTCGTCACGCTTCTCATTTTTATCTTCGCGCCTATCGTGGCCGGCCAGTGGAGCACGTCAAGTTTCACCATGCAGTTCGGCGGCGACTGGGGTGGTGTGAAGCTGGCGATCGGGCTCCTTTATGTCGCCGGCTGGAATGTTTACTCCACGGAAATAATCGCGACCTTCTCGCCCGAGTTCGAGGACACCAGACGGGACGTACCGAAGGCAGCAATTTCCAGTGGAATCATGCTTCTGGTTGCGTTCACACTGGCGCCGATCGGAGCTGCTGGAACCGTCGGGCAAGCAGATGTGAGCAAGAACCCGGTCAGCTACGCGATCGATGCCTTTGAAAAGATAGTCGGTCCAGCATCGGGATTGGTCACCGTCATTATCTGTGCCTCCATGTTTGCGTCCATGGCCGCTTCCACCGGTGACGCTGGTCGAGCGCTGTACGGCCTGGCGCGCGAAGGTATGACCCTCAAGCAGCTCGATCATGTCAGCAAGCGCAACGGGATGCCGGTCCGGCAGATGACGATCGATCTGGTCATCAACCTGCTGATGGTGTTCTTCTTGGGCTCCACCATTGCGGTGCTGTTCGCCAGCAACTTCGGCTACCTGTTGTGCACGACATTCGCAGTTGCCGGCTTCGTGCTGCTGCGCAAAGACCGGCCCGATTGGCCCCGGCCGCTGAAGTTGCGCACCTTCTGGGTCGGCATCGCCTGCGGGATCGTCGTCATCGACGCGGTCGTGACCATCGTCGGCTTCCTCAATCCGAAGATCACCGGTTACGGCAATGCGGATTCCATCGTCATCGCGCTGGTGCTGCTCTCCTTTGGGCCGATCACATTCGTCATCCGCAAGAAGTTGCAGGACCGGCAGCCGCTCAACTTGCGCGAGGACGCACCGGCCGTGCCGGGTGCCGATGACTACACGATGTCCGCACCCCAGCCGGGTCTCGCGCCAGAGGTGTGAGCGATATCCAGATCTGAATGCCCCGACTTTCGCACGCGAAGGCCGGGGCATCCGTTATGAATTTCATCGATCGGCTGGTGTGGTGAGGACCTGGTCCGTGAACGGCAACCCGGGACGTTAGGAACGCCACGCTCAAGGCGGAAGCCGGGTTGAACGCCGCCGAACTGTCGACGACCGGATGCGACCGGGGGATCCTTCGGGCGCATCACGAGTGCCCTGCGGCATACGGACGACGCGTCGATCTGCTCGGGGAGTCGCAGCAACTGCGCGTCATATTCGTCGAGCATCTCGACTGCGCGCCGGACCTCACTCGACACTGGCCAAGTCGATCGAATCCACACCTCGACCTGACCGCCGTCACCAAGCATGGCTGCGAACTCGGCCGATCTTTCCGGGTAGAGGCCTTCGCGCTGAAGGCTCGAACCTGTCGCTCTCTCACGCCCATTCAGGAAGGATGATCACTCATTCGCACCGGGTCGTCGTCCCTGACGGTCCTGTAATCAGGGGGACAACTACGGATAGTCGTCGCCCGCGAGAGCGGTGGGTGGTTCGTCAGGGTGTGTAACCTGCACATCGCGTTCGGACGCTGCAGATTCGCTGGAGGGCAAGTCCTCGGCCGCGGCGCCGAATAGCACTGAGGTTTCGAAGTTCCTCGAGGCACGCACTGATTTGCCTACGGCCGAAGATTTGTCGTCCTGTGAGGCGTCCCAGTGTCTCAAGATGGCCCAGCCGCAAGGGTGACCGCTGCGCCGTTGAGCGTCGGATGCCCGGTCTTCGCATATGAAAGACCGGGCATTCCGAAGCTGGTGGTGCTGAGCTTGCTCAGAACTCAAGCAGGCAGCCGTTCGATGCCATCGTCGGGCTCGAGAGCAAGTTCCTCGCCCGTCGGGTCATCTCCCGTGTCGTTACGTCGTGTCGCGAGCCGCACGAGCACGCCGGCCACTATCCAGCCGAGTCCGAAAAGGACGGCACCGCGGTAGGGGCTCGGGGGCAATGGAAAGAACTGTGACTTGATCGACAGCCCGATGAGCGCCACGGTGACGACAGGGGCAATGATGCTGGTGAGTAGTCCGGCCTTGGCGCGCAGGCCGACCACGGCGCCTGCGATCGCGACGGTCGGATAGACCAGAGCGATCAGGACCGCGTCGACCGTGTACATCCAGCTGAATGCGACGAGTCCGTCTGCGGCGGTCCCGCCGGTGAGCACGAAGCTGCACGCGTATCCGATTATCGACATCACCGCGATCGCACCGAGCGCAGCGTGAGGAGTCTGGTGGACCCGATGGGTGCGGCCGAGCATCCGAGGCAGATGGCCGTCGCGGCCCCACTCGAAGATCAATCGGGCGAGGTAGTTAGTGAAAGCCAGTGCTCCGGTGATGCCGGCAATTGCGACGATCGCGAGGAGGTATGTGCCGTACCAGGACACCAGGTAGGTCTTGGAAAGTCCGGAGACCACGTCCGCTCCGAGCAGGCCCCAGCCGGACGTCTTCGTGGTGCCCAGCCCAGTGGTCACGGCCAATGACGTTAGTACGTAGAAGACGACAACCAGTGTCATCGTGCCCATGATGGCTCGGGGAACCGTGCGTCGTGGGTCATGCGCTTCCTCGGCCATGAAGACCGCACCCTCAGATCCCGCGAGGCAGGTGATGGCGAGGCCGACCGCGAGCAGTAGCGTGCCGACGGATATTCCGTGCAGCGAGAACGGTGACAGCGACGACCAGGCGATGCCGTCCTTTCCGCCTTTGATCAGGATGATCAGGTCGAACAACACGACCGAACTTACGCCGAGCGCGGCCAGCACCAGCAGCAGTCGAGCCGAAATCTCTACGCCGCGATAGGCCGCGAAGAGCACGATAGGTGTTAGGACGATCGCCCACGGAACCCACGACGACGAAAGCCAGTTCACATCCGGTGCGGCGGCGGCGAAGAAGTTCTGCAGCAGGAACGCCGAAGAGATGAAGGTGGCCGGTGTCACGACGACGCCGATGCCCAAGTAGAACCAGCCCACCAGGTAGCCGACATCGCGGCCCAGCCCGCGTCGTACGAAGCTGTACAATCCTCCGGCGGCGGAGACGTGACGGGACAGTCCGGCCATCACAATCCCGAACGCGAACATGCCGATCGCTGCAATCACGAACGCTGCCGGCGTCGCCCCCCCGGCAATGCCGGCGACCACGGACCCGGTCAGCAGGATCGAATACTCCGGTGCGATACCTCCTGCGGCGATGGCCACCAAACCTGGTACTCCGAGCGCACCCGATTTCAACTGAACTTCTTCGCTATTGCTCGTGGTCGTCACGGCAACTCCGTTCTCTTGCTTGCGCCCGCGTCGTGGGCTGCTCGTCATCGCGGGTCGCGTTGACGCGGCCATGACGCTAGAAGGGGCGCGGCCGGCAGCGTTACTACCGTGTCGACAAGGTCGCGGTGCGGACTGTGAGGTAGCCCACAAAGGGCTCGGCGGACACATCGTGCTAGGTGCCGAGGTTTGTTGTCATGATGCGTTGATCGGAACGGCGAAATGACGGTTCAGGTCAAGGACGCCATCTCAGTTGGCGACGATAGTGGGCAGCGTGAAACCACCACCATTCGACTATGTGCGTGCAGCGAACCTCGATGATGTCTGGGACGCCCTGGACGCGGATGAGGACGCGAAAGTCATCGCCGGTGGACAGAGCTTGATCCCATTGCTCAGTCTTCGCTTCGCCTCACCGTCGCTACTCGTCGATCTCGGCGCTCTCGGCGAACTCACGGGTGTCCAGCTGACGGACTCGGTCCTGCGGATCGGCGCGCTTACGCGCCATTGTGAGGTGGAGCGGAACGCCGCGATCCGTGCGGCTGCTCCACTTCTGGCAGAAGCGGCCACTTGGGTGGCGCACCCGCAGATCCGCAATCGAGGCACCCTCGGCGGTTCGGTCGCGCACGGCGACTCAGCCGCCGAGTTCCCAGCAGCATTGCTCGCACTGGACGCTACGATGGTCGCCCGATCGCGGGCTGGCGAGCGCCGGGTCGCAGCAACCGACTTCTTCTTGTCGTACTTCACGACCGCGCTCGAACCTGGCGAGATCTTGGCAGCGGTGGAGCTGCCTGTCGCACGTTCGAGTAGCACATGGGGATTTGCCGAATTCGCGCGTCGGCGTGGGGATTACGCAATCGGCGGCGCAGCGGTGCAGGCCGAGCGTGATGCTGACGGTTCGTGTCGCAGCGTTCGCGCCGGCCTCCTTGCCGCCGGACCGGCACCGTGTCTGGCGCCGGGTCTGGCTGATGCCTTTGCCGGGCGGGTCGTAGACCGTCAGCTGATTGCGGGCGTTGTCGACGAAGCGCTTGCGCGGCTGGCACCGGGCGAGAACGTGCACGGCAGCGCGGGATACCGCAAAGACGTCATCGGAGAGATGTTGCGCCGCGCGCTAGCGTCGGCGTTCGAGCTAGGAGAAGTAGCGTGAAGACCAGGGTCGTCGTCAACGGTGAGATGTACGAGCGCGACGTGGAACCACGGATGCTGATGTCGGACTTCATCCGCCACGAACTCGGCCTCACCGGGACGAACGTCGGCTGTGAGCACGGTGTTTGCGGGAGCTGCACCGTCGTTCTCGACGGGGAACCTGTGCGCTCGTGCACCATGTTGGCCGTCCAGGCCGACGGCCGCCGCATCACCACCGTCGAAGGACTGAGCAACGACGGCGAAATGCACGGGCTGCAGCGCGCCTTCACCGCCTGCCACGGGCTGCAATGTGGCTTCTGTACGCCTGGCTTCCTGATGACGCTCCTTCCGGTCTACAACGAGGGCAAACGCCTGGAATCAGAAGAAATACGTGAGGTCATCTCCGGCAACCTGTGCCGGTGCACCGGTTACCAGCAGATCGTGGAGTCCGTGCAAATGGCGCTTGATGAAGCGGCTGACCTGGCTGAGTCGGGCGAAGGCCCCGATCGTCCGTCCGACGACGCAGACGTGTCCTGATCGCAAAGCCTCGGAGCCTGTGCCCACGATGCGTTGGGCAAGGTGGCTGAACTCCCGACGCGACGTGACGCGGCCGACCGCGGACTCACTACAACGCGTCGTCGCTCAGATCCAGTGCGTGAGGCTGGTTCTCGGCACGTTCCTTGGCCCCTATCGCCGCCAACAGGTCGGCCAACCGAAGCGCGACGGCGATCTCATCTCGCCGCGAAGTGATCGAGACCTCGAGGCGTTGCTCGATCGAGCGAAGGCGGTAGGCGACGGTGCGTTCGTGGACGTGTATCGCCGCAGCAGTCGAGGCGGCGTTCTGGCCGGACGCGAAGTATGCCTTCAGCGTTTCGCGGAGCAGTTCGGTCCGCGCTTCCGGCTCATCGAGCCCGCGCAGCTCACGGGCCACGAAGTCACGCATCATCTGCCGGTCCTTCAGCACCAGAGCCTCGAGCGCGACATCGGGATAGCGCACCACGGCGCGCGGTCGGAAACGCCCGACCCGGTAGGCCTGCCATGCCTGACGATGCGAGCGCCGAAAGCCTTCGATGCCGGACGCAATCTCGCCGACCGCCACATGTGTGCTCGGCAGGGTCGTGAAGACCTCCGGCTCAGCCTCCTGGGCGTTGCGCAGGGCCGAGGCATCCAGCCAGCCGAGCACGGTGCCCGAGGTACCGCTGACAGTGAGGACCCGCGACTTCAGAGTGGCAGCGATGGCGCGGATGTTCGCCTCCGGCGAGCTGCCCCACGCGACCAAGCCCAGATGTGCCACCCGCAGGTTGTACCCGAGTTCTTCGGTTTCAGTCGGCACCCCCCGCAAGAGATCGTTCACGATCGCGCGGCGTTTGCGGTCCTGACTGCGAAAAAAGTAGGCCTTGTGCTCGGCCTGATAGGCCGCAACGACTCCCTCCATCACTGCGTCGTTCCACGCATAATGGTAGTCCGACGCCTGCCGCAGCACTGTCAGCCGGTGCTCCTCCGGGACCAGAGCGAGCGCCTCCTCAAGGATGGCATTCCATGTAATCGCCTGACCCAGTCGGTAGGTCCGCAGCAGGACCTGCAGCTCGATGCCCGACTGTGCGACCGCGCGCGCCTCGCGCAGCGCAGCATCCGAGGCGCCTTCAGGCACCCGTCGGCCGCTCGCCAGACCGTCCACGATGCTGGTCAGCGCGGCATCGATGCTGGGTCGCTCCGACTCCAGCAATACCGGGTCGTCCCTGCTGTGGAACTCCGGGACCTGTTCGATCACTTCCCGCTCGATCTGGGCCACCAGGTCGGGGATGCGTTGCTGCACAGCCGCCGCGAGTGCCGCCAACTCATGCTCGATCACCACATAGCCAATGTAGTTCGTATGGAGCCGCTCACTTAGTTGTTCCATGGACCTGGGAAGTCTCGATCAAGTCAAGGACCTCGTCGGCCCAGGCCGGGTCATACTCGTCAAGGCGGGGAAAGCCGGTGCCCGGCGGCGCCGTCCAGTGATAGGTGACGCCCGGGTTGTGCTCGGCGTAGCGGCCGCCGACGAAGAAATGCGGGCTGCCCTGGACAGGCAGGTCACGCGCCATACCCCATTGGCTGAAGACATCAGCGAGTCCAGCGCCGCGCTGCAAAGCGGCGTCCAACGCAGACACCGCGACCAATGGACATGTCTGGGCGACCCGCAGGATTCGCGCGTGCACCGAGATGCATTGGCTCTGTTCGTAATACGCGCGCCGCAGCGCCGCGTCCAGCTGGTCGCTCGCCGGAAGCCCACCAACCGACGGGTCCTTCGCCGCCTGCACGGCGGCCATTGCCGGCGTGGTCGACACAGGATATTCCGACTCTGGGCCGGACCAGTCCTGCCAGCCGAGTTCGGGCCGCAGCCCGGCGATTGCGGTCACCTCCATGTCGATGATTGCCTTCGGCGTTGGCCGTTCGTTGAACAACTCCAGCGGAAACGCCCGGTGGTCGACCAGCAGGGTGACGCCGCGCTCGCCTGCGCGTGCAGACAAGGTCTGCAGTGCGAGGGTTGCCCACGGGCACCCGATGTCGGACCAGACGGTCACGATCGCGTCGTCCTGGTTGACCAATGCGGGATCCCGGAATGGGTCGGATTGGCTGAGACTCATCCGTGACTTCCTTCCGCCACGACTTCGAGCGCACGAGGGTGCGGTACGCCGACGTTCGGGCGCCGGTCGAGTGCCCGGTGCCACAGGGTTTCCGGTGCGACCGGCACCTTTCGCACGACTTGTCCATCGGAGAAGGCGTCATCGACGGCGCTGGCGATCGACGCACCGACGGCGATGAGGCCGACCTCGCCCAGACCCTTGGCGCCGAATGGGTTGTTCGGTGTCGGCGCGTCCTCGGTCATGAGGAAGTCGACGTCCGGCATTTCCTGGGCGCCGGGCAGCAAGTAGTCCATGAAGGACGTGCACATCGGCTGGCCGGAATCGTCATACAAGAACTCCTCGTAGAGGGCGCCGCCGATTCCCTGGATCGCTGCGCCAATCACCTGTCCTCGCGTCGTCATCGGGTTGATCGCCCGGCCTGCTTCGGTGGTGGTCAGAAACCGGCGAATGGTGTGCCCGCCGGTGGCCGGATCGACCTCGAGCTGTACCAGGGTGACGCCGTAGGGATAATTCATGTGCGAGTCGACGTAGACGGCCTGCGCGCCGAGCCCTGGCTCGTCACCCGCGAGCCGGGCGGACCACCCGTCCCACCGTCCGGCGATCTCGGCGAGCGATAGGCGCGAGTCGGCGCTACCAGCCACCATGATCGACCCGTCGCTGACCACGAGATCGTCGATGCTGGCCTCCAGCATGTCGGCGGCGAGCCGCTTTGCTTTGTCGATCGTGTCGAGCGCGGCTTGCCGGGCAGCTCCGCCCGCCAGGACGGTAGACCGGCTGGACCAGGAGCCGACGCCGTCGGGGATCAGGTCGGTGTCGCCGTGCACGATGTCGATGAGTTCCGGATCGACCTGGAACTCTTCGGCGACGATCTGGGCGAGCACGGTCTCGATGCCCTGGCCGACTGAGGAGGCTCCGGTGCGCACGCGGACGCGGCCGGACGGGTCGACATCCACCGCGCCGGTCTCGTATAGGCCTAGGCCAGCCTTGTCCATCAGGATGCCGACCCCATTTCCGACGAGCCGGCCCTGGGCGCGCAGCTCGACGGCTTCCTTCTCCCACTGGTCGAAATCCGCCGCGGCGAGCGCCTTGTCTAGATGGTCGACGACGTCACCGGAATCGAAATGGTACGGCTCGAAACAGATCTCCATCCCGGGCTCGTACGGCAGGTCCGCGCTGGTCAGCAAATTGCGGCGGCGGATCTCCACCGGTGACAGGCCAATTTGGTGGGCGGCCTGATCCAGCAGCCGTTCGCGGGCGAACGTTCCCTCGTATCGCCCCGGCGCACGGTAAGCCGCCGACGGTGTCTTGTTGGACAGCACTACGTGCAGGACACCGGAATAGGCAGGTACGCGGTAAGGGCCCGGCACCATGCCGACCGTGATGTCACTTACCAGCGGTTCTGCCTGCCGTAGGAACGCCCCGTGGTTGTCCCAGATCTCATCGGTCAGGGCAAGCAATCGGCCGTCGGCGTCGAACGCCGCTGACATCTCGTAAACCTGCTCGCGAGCATGTGAGGTGGCAACCATGTGCTCAAGGCGATCCTCGGTCCACTTTACGGGGCGGCCAAGTTGCAGGGCTGCCCATGCGGTCATGATGTGTTCGGGGAACACGCCGCCCTTGACGCCGAAGTTCCCGCCGATCGCCGTATGCCGCATGTGCACGTCGGCCAACGACAGCTGGAGAACGTTCGCGATGATTCGCTGGCAGTCGTGCGCGTGGACCGGTCCCCAGATGTTCACGCCGCGGCAGCCGGGCTCCGGTTGCGCCACGCAGCCACGAGTTTCCATCGGTACCCCGGAGTGCCGTCCGACGGTGTAGGTGCCGGTGACCACATGGGCGGCGCCTTCGAACGCGCCGGGGGTGTCGCCGTACGTCTTCTCGATCCTGAGGGCCTCGTTGGTGTGGTCGTCGAAGAGCCGCACCGTGTCGTCCGCGAGTGCTTCCTGCGGGTCGAGAACCGGCGACAGCAAGTCGTAGGCGATCTCGATCCGGGCCGCCGCGTCCTCGGCGAGGTATGGCGAGTCGGCCACGATGGCCGCCACTGGCTGGCCGACGTACCGGACGCGATCTGCGGCGAAGATCGGGTGTGTGAGGTCCTCGATCCAGGGATAGACGTCGTGATAGCCGATCTGTTCCAGGGGGATGCGGCCCGGCAGATCCGCCGCTGTGATGACCATGCGAACCCCGGGTGTTCGGCGCGCTGCCTCGGTGTTCACCGACACGAGTCGCGCGTGTGCCTCGCTGGAGCGCACCACCACCAGATGCAGCTGCTGGTGCAGGTCGATGTCATCCACGAACCGAGCTTCTCCGCGCAGCAGCTTGGCGTCCTCGCGGCGTTTCACGGGTTGCCCGACATACCTCTTCGCTGAAGCCCCGAGGCCACCGGATGCCCCGGGTGTGCTTAGACCCGCGCCTGGCATCGCGTTCTCGTCAATCATGACGCTCAGTATTGAGTGCCGACCGGGCCAGGCGTTGCTGTGGTTCTGCCAAGGACTGAGCCACTATTCGCGGAACATGTAGATGATGCCGAAGGACTCAGCAGAAAGGATGCCTGTGAGAACCCATCGACGAAACGGAGACAGCGATGTCCGACAGCCAGCAAACGGTCACGTCTGAACAGGAGATGCTCAACTGGGGACGGCTCCTGATGGACGGACTCGTGTATGCCGACCTGCTGGCAGCCCGGGACCGCGGGCCGGAAGAGAACTGGTTCGACTTCTGGATGTCCCGCGCAGATCACTACGAGAAGCTGGCGGACGAGTCACTCGCCACCGGTCACCGGATGACGGCGGGGTACTGGCTCTGGGTGGGTTCGATGGCTGCGCAGTACGCGCAGTTCTTGTGGTTCGACGAGCGCCGTCCTATCGGGCAGGACCGCAAAGTAGAGCTCTACCGCCGGGCCGCACCGCTGCTTGACCCGCCCGCCGAGCGATACGACCTGCCCATCGACAACACCACAATCGTGAGTTACTTGCGCCTGCCCAAGAGCGCCAACGGCCGCGCCGTGCCATGCGTCGTACTACTAGGCGGCCTGGAAAGCACCAAGGAAGAGAGCTACCTCTTCGAGAACCTGCTACTGGAGCGTGGGCTCGCGACGATCACATTCGATGGGCCGGGACAGGGCGAGATGCTGACCGACGTCGCATTGGCTGGCGACTTCGAGCGCTACAGCAGCAAGGTGTTGGACCACCTGAAGACCCTGCCGTCGATCGACGCGGCGCGCATCGGCGTGCTCGGTCGCAGCCTCGGCGGTCACTACGCGCTGCGGGCAGCAGCGACCGATCCACGGTTCCGGGCCTGCTTGTCCTGGGGCGGTTTCGTCCAGATGGACGATTGGGATTTCGAGACTCCGATGACCAAGCAGAGCTGGAAGTACGTCACCAATTCCGACACTCTCGAGCAGGCGCAAGTGCGCGTCCGGGACGCCATCGACATTCGTCCGGTCCTCGCGGGACTTACCTGCCCGACCTACTTCCAGCACGGCGCCAAGGATGAGTTGCCGATGTCCGAGATCGACCAGCTCAAGCAGTATGCCGTCAACGCACCTCTCGTTTTCGACATAGAGCCTGAGGGCGACCACTGCTGCCACAACCTCGGGCCAGCCCCGCGATTGCGCATGGCCGACTGGATGGCCGACCAGCTCACGTCCTGACCGAACCCAGTACCAAGGAGCAGATCAATGGTGGAAAAAATTCTGTCCGCGACGGCGTCCGAAGTGACGCTCGAGACCTGGCAACCCGAGGGCGTGACCATACTCGAAGGCGATCCCTCGGGCCGCGGCTTCACACTGCACGAGGACTTCGCTGAGGGAGCCCGCGGAACGGGCATCTTCGAGTGCGCGCCGTCGAAGACAACCTACCGACTGGAGTTCAACGAGATCATCTATGTGCTCGCGGGCGAGGCCACCATCGAGATCGAAAACGGCTCGCGCGTGGACCTCAAGGCAGGTGACTTCGCGTTCCTGCCTGCCGGACACATGTCCACCTGGACCTTCCACACCAGGTTCCGGGAGTTCTGGGTACTGGCGGACTGACGATGTCCTCATTCTTGTCTCGGATCGGCTCGCGCCGCGAGGAGTCGCCCCCCACCAGCGGTTTCGTCAACGGCGAAGTCTCCTTCTGGCACCGTCAGATCGGGATGCCGACCCCTCGTTCGGCACTGCAAGGCGACCGGCAGTATGACGTCGCTATCGTGGGCGCCGGCTATACGGGGTTGTGGACGGCCTACTACCTCAAGAGGGATCAGCCGGACCTGCGGATCGCCGTACTGGAGGGCGACTTCGCCGGATTTGGCGCTTCCGGCCGCAACGGCGGCTGGCTCAGCGCCGAGCCCCCGGGCCAGCTCCGCAGGTATGCCGCCGCGCGCGGCTGGCCGGCTGCAGCCGATCTCCAGCGTCAGATGTTCAAAGCCGTCGACGAGGTCGTTGAGGTCTGCTCGACCGAGGGGATCTCTGCCGACATCCACAAAGCGGGTGTGCTGCACGTCGCCACCAACCCCGCTCAGGAGGCCCGGCTGCGCGACCACCTTCCCCAGCTACGTGCCGCCGGATGGGGTTCCGAGGACCTAATCGAGCTCGATCGCTCCGAACTGTCGAACCGCATCCGGATACAGGGTGCAGTCGCCGCTCACTGGAGCCCGCACTGCGCACGCCTCCAGCCGGCCAAGCTCGCCGTCGGACTCGCGGCGGTTGTCGAGGGGCTGGGAGTCGACATTTTCGAGCAGACACGGGTCACCGAGATCCGGCCCAAGCAGGCTGTCACCGAGCATGGGAGTGTTTACGCGGACTATGTCATCCGCGCCACAGAGGGATTCACTGCCGGTATCAAGGGGCACCGGCGAGTGTGGCTGCCGATGAACAGCAGCATGGTGGTCACCGAGCCGCTCTCCGAGGCCATATGGGACGAGATTGGCTGGGCCTCAGCCGAACTGGTGGGAGATGGCGCGCATTCCTTCGGCTACATGCAGCACACAGCTGACGGCCGGATCGTCATCGGTGGGCGAGGTGTCCCGTACCGCTTCGGTTCTCGGACCGACGTGCGCGGCGCGACGTCGTCGGATACGCAGCATCAACTGCGTGACTTGCTTGTCCGATATTTCCCGGCCGCGGGAAAGATCGAACTCGATCATGCCTGGTCGGGTGTGCTGGGGGTGCCGCGTAACTGGTGCGCGAGCGTCCACTTGGACCGGAGGACCGGACTCGGCTGGGCTGGTGGCTATGTCGGTCATGGTGTGGCCGGGACCAACCTGGCAGGACGCACCCTGCGCGACCTGGTCCTCGGACGTGACACCGGCCTGACCCGGTTGCCCTGGGTCGACCACACGGTTCGCAACTGGGAACCCGAGCCTGTGCGCTGGATGGCGGTGCGGAGCCTGTATGTCGCGTATCGGGCTGCAGACCGCCGGGAGTTCGGCGGCTCGCCGCACACTGCCGCAATCGCGCGTTTGGCCGACCGCATCTCAGGAAGGTGAGAACTGCGATGGTCGTAAACCTGTCGTGCAAGGGCCGGCCGAGGTCGGCGCCTACGAGAGTCGATGGCGAGCATTCTTGTTCGCAGGACAACTGGACGCTCATTTGGTCGAAGGAGACCTGAATGTCATACGACGTCATTGTCGTCGGAGGTGGTTTCGCCGGCCTGCGCGCGGCACGCGATTTCGCCACGGCTGGCCGCTCCGTGCTCCTCCTGGAAGGCGGTGCTCGCCTCGGCGGACGCGCTTACACCCGTGCTTCAGAGTTGTTCCCCTCGATCCAGATCGAGCTAGGGGGCACATATTTTCACCGGCACCACCACCCCCGGCTGGTCGACGAGATCGAGCGCTACGGAATCGAGACTGCGCCGGCACCGGAGTTCACGGTGTTCCGGAACCGCCTCGGGAAGGGTGACAACAACAAGGCGTTCCCCATCCCACTGGGGGAAGGGGCACAGGCCGAGGCAGGACTGTACCGGCTGCTGCGCGACGCCCACCGCATTGACGTGACCGCTGGGCTTGAGAACCAGGGTCTCGATGACCTCGACATCCCGCTGTTGGAGTACGTCGACGCCCTGCTACTGGGACCGGTCACACGGCAGCTTGTCCTCTCCTGGGCGTGGAACATGTTGGGACAGCATCCTGCAGAGTCTTCGGCGTTGTGGGCGCTGCAGCTCGTCGCCGCACATGGCTACAGCGTGCTGGGCGTTGTCCTCGCGCTGGATGAAGTCGTCTGCGGTGGCATGCAGCAACTGGTGAGCGCGATGGCCGCTGATGTCCCCGACAGCGTCCTCGGTGCGCGGGTGACATCCGTCGAGCTACAGCAAGACGGCAGTTACGACGTGGCGTTCGACCGGGACGGGCGTTCCGAGCGCCAACGAGGGTCGCGCGTCGTTATCGCGACGCCCTTCAACACGTGGCGCAACATTGAATTCGACCCTCCGCTCACCGCTGAGCGGGCTGGGGCGCTGACAAAAGGACATGCCTGCAAGGGCCTCAAACTGATGATCCATGTCACGGGGGTGCCTGCAGGTCTTTCGTGCACGGGGGACGGGGTCTTTCCTACGTTGTACGACTACATGCAGACCCCGGATGACGGTGGGAGGCTGCTCGTTGCGTTCACCGACTCCGATTCGTTCGACCCAACCGACTCAGAAGCAGTGACCGCCGCAGTTCACCATTACATACCGGAGGCTGTCGTACATGGCTTTGAGTACTACGACTGGTCGGCCGACCCGCTCTTCGGAGGTCCGTGGGTTTCCCCGTACATCGGGCAGTTCAGCCGGATCCACAAGGGCCTCGGTGAGCGGCATGGCGAGATCTACTTCATTGGATCGGACGTCTCGCTTCGCTTCCCCGGTTACATCGAGGGCGCACTCGAAACCGCGGAAGCTGCGGTTGACGAGATTGTGCGAGGCGGCCGAGGCCAGGATGGGGAGATGACCCATCGGTAAATGTCGAGATGCCGACCACCGCCGCGAGAGTCGGGTGCTGGGTAAACAGGCGGCGGAATGTGACTACTCCGTCAGCGGCCACTCGGTGCGCAGGTCGGGCACCTGTTGGACGCAATCACCGGTGCGTCAAGCGCTGACGGAGCTGATGGCTCGAGCGAATAGGTCGCAGCGAGGGGCGGTACGGCGTGCGTGAAGTGCTTGCGGACTTGATGAGGTGGTACGACGCCGGCGAGACGGTCGGTGTGGGCACGGTCGTGGCGACGTTCCGGTCTGCGCCGCGGCCGCCCGGTGCGTCAATCCTGGTCGGGCCTGGTGGTGAGGCGGTCGGTTCGGTGTCGGGCGGCTGTATCGAGGGCGCGGTCTACGACCTGGCTGGTGAAGTGGTCGCCTCCGGGGCGGCGGTGCTGCAACGGTACGGGGTGTCCGACGATGACGCTTTTGCGGTCGGGCTCACCTGCGGCGGGATCCTGGACATATTCGTCGAGCGTATCGACCGGACCAGCTTTCCCGAGTTGGCCGCGGTGGCCGATGACATCGAACATGATCGACCAGTCGCGGTCGCCACTGTCGTGGACCACTCCGACCCGTCGTGGGTCGGCCGACGCATGGTGCTGAGACCCGATCAGGAATCGGTCGGTGACATCGGCAGCGACCGGGCCAACGCCGCAGTGACCGACGATGCGCTGGGCCTGCTAGCCAGCGGGCGCAGTGCAACGTTGACCTATGGACCGGACGGGCAGCGGCTTGATGAGGGCATGCGTGTCTTCGTGTCCGCGTTCGCCCCGCCGCCGCGAATGCTGGTCTTCGGGGCGATCGACTTCGCGGCGGCGGTCGCCAGGGTTGGGTCGTTTCTGGGCTACCGGGTGACCGTGTGCGACGCGCGGCCGGTGTTCGCCACGCATTCGCGGTTCCCGGATGCTGATGAGGTGATTGTGGACTGGCCGCACCGCTACCTGGCCCGCGAGTTCAAGGCCGAACGAATCGACGCGCGCACCGTCATCACGGTGTTGACGCATGATCACAAGTTCGACGTGCCGTTGCTAGAGGTCGCCCTACAGGCACCCGAGGTCGCCTATATCGGTGCGATGGGTTCGCGGCGTACGCACGAGGACCGGTTGGCCAAACTGCGCGATATCGGGGTGACTGAAGAGCAGCTGCAACGGTTGTCCAGCCCGCTCGGGCTGGACCTAGGGGCCCGCACCCCGGAGGAAACCGCGATCAGTATCGCTGCGGAGATCATCGCGCGACAATGGGGCGGTAGCGGCGGCCGGTTGGGCGAGACGACCGGCCGAATACACGCATGAAGGAGATCGTTCGTTTAGCGGCTGTGACCATTCGTGGTTCGAACGGTTCAGGCAGCTCTTTTCGAAGTCTCACGCCGCAAAATCGGCGTACCGCGGGCGGAAAGTACACGCCGGGACTGCTCGACCACCCGTGGTGAAAACGGGACCGAGAAACTGTCGCTGGTTGGCGGAATGACACGTTGTGATAGTTCCGGGTGTGACCGACCCGCGCTCACCTGGGAGCGCGGGTCGTCTCAGCACGTACGCGGCGCAGTGTCCAGGCTTAAACAATCGCCTGTGCGACCGCCTTTTCGAACGTAGTTGGGTCGTAGTAGGCATGCTCGGCTACGACTTTGCCACCGACGATGGTCACGACGAGCGTGGCGTACCAGGAGACCGGCACCCCGCCGGCGGGGGCGCCGGGACCGATGTACTTCGCTCGGTTGAACAGCTCGCCCGCGACATGGGTGCTGCTCGTGACAGTGGCTACGATGTCGACCTCTACCTGGCCACCGGCGAAGAGGCCGTTGTAGGCCTCCATGTGCGCTCGGAAGGCTGCCTTTCCACTCACTGGCTGGTCGGGGAGCGGCATGTCCGTGTAGACGAGGTCATCGGCATAGCAGCCGAGGAGGTTGTCGATCTCGTTGCATGACCAGGCGGCCACCACACGGCGGAAGAGCGCTTCGTTGTCGCGCGCGAGCTTGGGCGCATCCTCGAGGCCCGGACTCGGACCGATGCCTCCGCTCGCAGCGAGCTGCGTCGCGTTCGCGGCGAGGAAGGCGTCGATCCTGCCCGGTGCACGACCCGTGAGCCGCTCGACCTCGTCGTTCGTCCGGGCGACGTCGCCTGCGACGATGGTCTGGGAGATGCGTGTGATGTACGTGATGAATTCCTCGTCCAAGCCGTCGGCTCGCATGCGGGCCTCGGCGGCTGGGATCGGCTCCTCCACGGCCTCGATTGGGCCGCCTGCGTGCGCACTGATCCGCTCGGCGAGCTGATCCAGCGTGAGCGCCTCGGGGCCGGTGAGATAGACCGCCTCGCGGATGCCGACGCCGTTGACTAGCGCCGCTGCCGCAACCTCGCCGATGTCGTGTGGGTCGATCCATGCCATCGCTTGACCGCCAGTGGTCATCGCGATAACCCGACGGTCTCGGACGTCAGCACCAAAAAAGCCCTCGTCAACGAGGTCCTGCATCATCCAGTTGGGCCGCAGGATGGTCCAGTTCAACTCACTAGCCTGAACGAGGAGTTCCACGCGTCGCTCGGGAAGGTCTTCTGCGCGCGTATCGGCGGCACACTCAGACAGCAACACGAGCCGGTTGACGCCGCTACTCGCCATCTGAACCATGAATCGGCCGACCACCTCGGCGACATCCTCGGACTCGGGCTTGACCAGATAGACGCCGTCCATATCCTCAAGCGCTGGCATCCACGTTGATTCGTCGTGCCAGTCGAAGCGGACCGCCTCGACGTCGGGGGTGTCGATTTGTTCCGCGTGGCGAGAACCTGCCCGCACGGACGCTCCGCGCGCAAGTAGGCAGGCCACCACATGTTGGCCACTCTTGCCCCTGGCACCAGTGACCAGATGTGAACTCATAAACTAGGTCCTCTCATTCTCGCGGTGCGGTCACATCGCGTGACAAGAACGTGCCATGGGACTCGCCGGCACGACAACGCAAGAGATCGTAAATCGCGGTCCGCCTTTTGCGGATCCGAGCAATCCGCCCGGCGATGGGATGTATCCACGGACATCGTCCAGTATCCGGCCCTCGCCCCTGACAGGTCCGACAGCAAGGCCGCGAGGCGGTCGACGTCGTGCGTCGCACGCATGCATCCTCGCCATCGAGCCGAAGAATGCGACCAGGCCCTCGCGGTCGACGCTCTGCGGGTTCGGCAGCTTCGCTTTATGGACCTCGCCGAACGTCGCTCGGGCAAAGGAACTCTGCCAACAGGCCGGACTCCAGTCGCCGCTCATCATGTCCAGTGGCAGCCCGAAATCCTTCGGCCAGATCGTCGCGTGCAACTGTTCGACGGCCGAGATCTCCGGTGCCACCTGCCCAGTGCGCGACGTTCCAGGTCACGATGACGGCCCCGCCGGGCCGCGGCACGCGCGCAAACTCCCTCCTAGACGTGTCGGTGTCCGAACCAGTGGAAGGCCTGTGTCACGATGACCGCGTCGATCGAATCGACAGCGACCGGAAGATGTTCCGCGCTCCCGTCGAGCGCTTCTGTTTCGGCGCAGGCGGCCGCGAGCACACGTCGCATGCCGTCGTCGGGCTCGAAGGCGATTACCCGCGCGAACCGCGGTACCAGCGGACGCGTGAGCTTGCCGGTACCCGCGGCCAGGTGTGCCGCCAGGGAAGGAACGGCTCGGGGCCAGCCCTGCCGGTGACATGGCAGTTCTTCCGTGCGGTCGCACTGAGGTGGCAACAGCCGGATTACGTGCGGGGAGAGTCCAGTCATGGCTGCCAAGTTGGGCTCAGCGCTCCCGGTGAATGCTTCCTGGTAGCTGTCGCGACCGGCCCGCTCTGACGGCCAGGATATGCGACCCGGGGTATGCAGTGGCGGTCATCTCATGTCCTCGCAGATGGGGGTGTGCGAAACCGCCGGCCACGCTCGTGGCTGAGCAGGCTGCGGTCGACCTCGCCGTGGCAGTCCGCGTCGCCGATGTTCACAGGTCAAGGATGCGACGTGATCGGTATCGCATTGGGGCGAAGGCCCTATGGTTGCTGCGTGCCAGACTTCAGCCCATCTGCGTTGCGGTCCGCCCGTGTACGCGCTGGTCTGACGCAGCACGAGTTGGCGCGGCTTGTAGGGGTTTCGGGCGGTGAACGCGTCTCGGTGTGGGAGCGTGGGGAGATGGCCCCGAGGGCACGGACAGTCAGTGCGCTGGCGATCGCTTTGAATGTTTCAGTTGAGGAACTACTTGGTATCGCTTCTGAGGCACCTGATTTGCGTGCTCTGCGTAGACGGGTCGCGCTGAGCACGGCGGAAGTCGCAGAGAGTGCGTTTGTCTCGACGTCGACGTATGAGCGCTGGGAGCGAGGTGTCAGCAGCCGCATGCCAGGCGTTGACTCTCTGAGGGGCATGGCTGCGAAACTCGCTGTCGATCAGCTCGCAGTGCGGCGTGCCTTCCAACTCGCGGTCAAGAACGCAAGACATGCTTGAGTGACGAGATTGCCCGCGCGCCGAGCGACGAGCGTGGTGTTTCGATCCTTCCAACTGTCTGTCGGTCGTCCAATATTTCGACGCAGGCTCCCGCCATTAGTCACACGCGAGCGTCCGTCGGCGCGCGACCGGTTGTTCGGTGTGAGGAGAAGCCGTCAAGCCGTGAAGCCGTCAAGCCGTGGTCAAGCCAGGCGAATTTGAAGGTTCCCTGATGACGGCCTGTAGAATCATGGAAAGCCGCATGGTCGTCCGAGACAATTACCCTATCCATTTAACGAGCTGTTCACATCGATGGTCCAGAGCGCGGCCGTCGTCGAGTTGTTGAGCAGCATCGGTTGGCTTGTCACGATCACGGATATCCACGTCACATCGGTGCAACGTAGGCGGAGGGATGCGGTGACTGCGTTCTCGCCTAGGCGGTTCAGATGGTGGACCACTGCGGCGTCGTCCGGATGAAAAATGTCGATGCCGGGTACGGCCCAGTCAATGGACGAGGGTGGTGCGTCGATCCATTGAATGATGTGGCCGGTGCGTACGTCGACGATCGCGCGGTGGGTGCCGGGTTGAGCTGCTGCGTCCAGGACGCGACGCTCGAGGACCGCGAGGTGAGGAGCTTGGGGTACGTCGTCTGCAGGGCCGATGTCGTGGGTGATGCCATGCATGATGATCTGCGGGCCGTCCTCCGTGCTGTGCAGTACAGCCCGGCAGGAGAAGTGAGCCGCACGCCGGTCACCGTCATCGCAGACGACTGTCCAAACTGCCTGGTGTTCGCTCCCAGGTCTTGACTGCACGATCTTGGCAAGCGCCTCGGAAGCGTCCGGGCCGGCAGTGAGGCGGGTGAAGGCTTCGCCCATTGCTCGCTTGGTGCGCCGCTGGTCATTGGGCTGGCGGTACAGGTCGAGTAGCTCGTCGGATCCGCCCACTTCGAAGTTGGTGAGGTTGAAGTACCAGGCACCAGCGGGGTCATGAGGCGTAGCAGGTTCTGGCTCGTCCTTGTGTCCCAGCCAGAGCCAAGCGCCGTTGACCTGGCCGTCATAGGCACTGAGCGGGTGAGCAATGCATCGGCGTCCAGCAGTGTCAACCATGTCACAGGGCTCATTGGCTTCCGCGACGTGCTCCAGGGCCGTGCGTGCCATGCCGAGGGAGGTCCGGCTGCGGGCAAAGAACCGGTCCAGCGGCACCATGCTCCGTGGCCTGGAGCCGAGACCAATCAATGTAGGTGGTTTAAGACCAAAAGTCTCGACTAGACACCACTCGTGCTCAGACATACCTGCACCCCCCCAAAGGTCAGACGCGCGGAAGTCGAGTGTAACGACCGATGGTCCGCGCGAGCAGTGCCGCGATCCGGGAATCGAGGCCGGCGTATATCACCCGCGACCCATGCTGCTGGCCGCGCACGATGGCGCGAGCAATTTGGTCGGCTGATGACCGGCCGACACGACGGTCGAAGCTAGCCGACCGGTCGGCTCGGTCCTCGTTCTCGGCGAAGCTGCCGTTGCGCAGAATGTCAGTGCGAACGCCACCGATCAGGGCGGTGCTGACACGGATCCCGGTGCCTTCTTGATCCAGCTCGTTTGCCAGGGTCCGCGTGAACCCGTAGACGCCGGCCTTACTGGCAACATACGACGAGTGGCGGGGCATCGCGACGCTTTCGATGGCGCTCGACGCGGTGACGATGCTTGAACCAGGAGTGAGGTATGGCAGACACGCATGCACGGTTGCGATCGTGCCGATCAGGTTGATGTTAATGACTCGTACCAAGTCTTCGAAGGTGCTCCTGCGCACTTCTCCTGTGTGCATAACACCGGCGAAGGTAAAGACACCGTCAAGAAGTGGTGATTTTTCGACCAGGCTTGCGAGGTCGAATCGGTATGCCTCGGCCGTGACATCCAGTGCCGCTATCTTCGTTTGGCACGGCAAGTCGGCAGCTAGGCTGACGAGCGAATCCGCAGCCGTATCAACAAGAATTAGCTCTTGATAGGTGCCTGCGAGGTGTCTCGCGAGGGCGATCCCGATCCCGTCGGCTGCCCCGGTGATGAGGGCACTTCTAGGCTCCGCTGGCGACTTCTGATTGAAGGTGTGCGAGGTATTATCCCGCTGCCGCTCACGCACGTGAGTTCGGCTCTGCGCCTGTCGTCTCGGTCGGAGTCCTGAGCTAAGGATGCGGTGCCTCACGAGGCATTGCATAGCACGGTGTGTGCCCCTGGCGCTCACCAGAGGTGACTTCGTATGTCGTCCATGAGCTGGAGCGCGTGCCGGGATAGCGGCAGTCAATCCACGCGCGATCCGCGTTCCCGCCCGCGTCGGCCTCAACCAGAGGTCGCCGCTGTTGTGACACGCGCGAAATGGCCAGATGCGCGCCCTGGCCACAGGGATGGCCAGGTCCAAATGACTCGCGCCCACACCGCCGGCCGCCGATCGGATCCCGTGTCGTGCCAGAAGGCCGCATCGAACGAACGCGGTCGAAGAGGGCGGGCACTCGGTGTCGACTGTGACAAGCACTACCTCGTTCTGGCAGAGCCGCAAGCCAACGTCCTCGGAGCCGCTCCGGCGTGCATCGCGGGCAGCTGGTCTGCTCGCAGCGAGTTGGACTTCCGTCTGGGCGAGAGGCGCTGATCCCGTCCGCGAAGTGGTTGACCAGTGATGAAAAACCACTAGTGTAAAAACATCATAATTCGAGGTTGCCGCGCACGACGGGGGAGACCACAGCTTCAAGAGACTGGAGCCATGAATGAGGACAAGCACATGACAGGGACGAAGTTGAACACTCGCTGCGGCCGGTCGCTGGTCGGGGTGGCCGCAGCTGTGGCCATCGCCGCGACAGGTGGCTGCTCAAACAGTGGCGGCAGCGCGCCGTCGTCGAGCACATCGACGTCCGCGGTCTCGTCGACGCCCTCAAGCATGCCGACCTCCGCGAGCCCGTCCACGTCGACGAGCACGGACCCACTTGCCAAGAACAAGGCCGCTGCGATCGCGGCCGTCATCGCGTTCTGGAAGAAGGTCGACCAGTTAGATGCCCTACCCAAGGGTGACCTGACGTCGCTCGACCTGGTGGCGCGCGGCCAGGTGCTCGCGCAGTACCAGTACAACATCGGCGCGGCGCGCCAGCGCGGCGAGACGGCGAAGGGCTCGACGATGGTCGAGAGTCCTTCCGCGACATCGGCGGTGGACCCGCTGACCTACAAGGTGGCCGCGTGCGTCGACGTGAGCGAGGTAACGCCGTACAAGAACGGCAAGCCGCGCTCGGTGCCGCCGGGCACTTCACGCAGCGGCTGGGCTTACGGGGTTACCCAGGATCCGAAGACCCTGAAGTGGTACGTCACGACTCAGAGACAGACCGGGACATGCTGACCCGAAGACGGACTGGGGCGGGTGCTCTCGCGGCCGGGGCGGCGCTGGCCTTCGTCGGAGTTGCCGCGGCACCGTCTGCGCACGCTGCAGGTGGAGTCAGCTGCCCGCCCGGCTCGTCGTGGGACCCGACGCAGCACCGGTGCGTGATCACCATTGTGGTGCCCGGCCCGCCAGGGCCGACACCCACGCCGCCGCCGACGCCGGGACCCCCGGGAAAGAAACCGCCCCCGAACAGCAAGGAGAAGTGTGTCAACAACGCCACGGGCAAGACGATCCCATGCACCTACGGTGGGGCCTGGTGGTCGCCGGACAAGCAGTGCTACGTCAGCGTGGCGAAGCCGCAGCCGCCGAAGTCGGACGCGATCTGGGGCGGTCACACCGCCGGCACGGTCTACCAGTGCGACATGATCACCTCGCGGTTCTTCTTCTGGTCACAGACCCAGCCGGGTGGGCCGAAGGCACCACCTGACCCGGTGGCGCTGGCGCGCGAGGCCACCGCGGCGATGGACCTCAAAGCGATCACGATCGGGATCGTGCCGCGCAACGCTCGGGGGTCGGTCGGCCTGGTCGGGATGCCGCAGTGGATGTGGGTCAAGAGCCCGGCTCCGAACACCTGGGGCCCGATCACCAAATCCGCCTCAGCAGCCGGCTACACCGTGACGGCGACCGGCAAGGTCGATCACATCGTCTGGAATATGGGCGATGGCCAGCAGATCAGCTGCGCCAACAAGGGCACCCCGTACTACGACGCGGCGGGCAAGTCGAAGTCCCCGACCTGCGGGCACGACATGTACACCAAGCAGGGCACTTACACGGTGACCGCGACGAGCTACTGGGTCATCAACTGGTCGGGCATCGGCCAATCGGGAACGATCCCGGTCACCACTACGAGGACGACGACTATTCGCATCGGCGAGGCGCAAGTCCTCACTCAATGAAGAAGTAACTGGGGAGACATCATGGTCATCGCGACCGAGGAACAGCAGCAGTCGAGACGCCGGAACGCGAAGAGCCCGACGGAGGAACCGAACAGCCACGAGCAGGTGGTCGCCGCGCCGACCAAGCTCCGCAGAAGGCCGGTCCTGATCGCCGCCTCGGTGGCAGCGGTATGCCTGGGCGCACTGCTCGGCATGATGGCGTACACCTCGGCGAGCTCGGCGAAGGAGGTTATTGCGCTTCGGACGATCGTCCATCGCGGTGACGTCATCCAGCGCAACGACCTCATGACCGTCCGGCTGAGGGCAGACAGCGGTGTGACGCCAGTGTCCGGCAATGACATCAGCCAGGTCGTCGGCAAACGTGCCGCATACGACATGGCCGCAGGCGGGTTGCTCACCTGGAGCGCGGTGACCAGCACCCTTGTGCCGGCAAGTGGGCAGTCCGTCGTTGGCGTCGGTGTCACTCCGGGGCAGCTGCCAGCTATCGCCCTGCAGCCGGGAGACAACATTCGCGTGATCACAACGCCAGGCGGCCAAGGCGGCTCCACAGCGGCAACTACACGGGCTTCGACAACCGCGACGGTCGTCGATGTGCAAGCCGGGGGCAGTGCGGGTCAGCAGGTCGTCGACGTCGCCGTTCCCGACTCGCAGGCCGCCGAACTGGCCGTGCAGGCCTCAACGGGCAAGGTCGCGATCGTGCTGGATTCTCGGGAGCACTGATGGCCGTTGTGACGTTGATGTCGGCCTCGGGCTCACCCGGAGTCACCAGCACGGCCCTCGGCATGGCGGTGTGCTGGCCTCGACCGGTCGTTCTTGTCGAAGCCGACCCCACGGGTGGGAGCAGTGTGCTGGCCGGATTCTTCCGCGGTGAAGTTGCGAGCTCCCGCGGACTCATCGACTTGGCGTTGGCGCACCGCAGCGGCGCCCTTGCTGACGCGGTCGCGACGAATGTAATCCCGATTCAGGGATCGACGGTGATGCTCCTGGCTGGTGTGCGCAATCACGCTCAGTCCCGCAGCTTGGTCGACGTGTGGGAGCCCTTGCTGGCCGTGTTGCGTGGGCTCGAACGAACGGGCCAGGACGTGATCGTTGACGCGGGCCGGCTGGGGATGACCAACTCACCCGATGCGCTGATTTACGGATCCGACCTGACCCTGTTCACGACGAGGACAAATTTGCCGTCCTTGGCCGGAGCCCGATCCTGGGCGAACACTTTGCACGATGCCTTCGAGCGGCGGGGCGCGCTGCAACAACTGCGAACACTGCTGATCGGCAAAGGCCGCCCGTATGGCCCGGCGGAGGTCGCGAAAGTGCTGCAGATCCCCGTGGCCGCAACCGTTCCGTGGGAACCGGAGATGGCTGAAGTGTTCTCCAACGGCGCGCACAAGCCCCGCAAATTCGACAGCGCCTCACTGGTTCGCGGCATACGTGCGACCTGCGCGGCCGCGGAAGGAGCTATCGCAGCCAATCGCGCTGAGTTGGGCACCGCGGAGACGGGAGCACGCGCATGACCGCAAACCCCCATGAGGGGCCGAGCGACCCGACTGACCCGACCGCCATCCCAGACCCGACCGCGCTTCCACTGTTTGCCGAGCCTGAAGCTGGCGGGCAGGTCGAGTCGATCGACCATGCTCGCTCCCGGCTCAGCTCCCGGCCGGAACGGATTCGCTCGGGCGAAAACCCATTCGTTACTCCACGGCGACGCGGTGCGACCGCCCACGCCGACATTGATTGGTCGTTGGTGGCCGCGTTCCGCAAGCAGGCCTCGGACAAGCTCCTGACCGCTCTGGGTGACGAGCGAGTTGGCCTGGACGAGCGGTCGCGGCGGGAGCTTGGCCGCACGATCATCCTCGAACTCCTGGAGGACTCCGCGCAGGACGCCGTTGCGGACGGAGACAACGCGTGGACTCTCGACGAGCAGCAGCGGCTCGCGGAAGCCATCTATAACGCATTGTTCGGGCTGGGGCGTCTGCAACCGATTGTCGATGACGACGAGGTCGAGAACGTCGAAATCTACGGCGCCGAGGACGTGATGTTGGAGTACGCCGACGGCAGCCTTCGCGCAGGTCCCCCGGTAGCCGACTCCGACGAAGAGCTGTTGGAGTTCCTGACCTTCTTGGCATCGCGCAGTGAAGGCAACACACGACCGTTTTCCGAGGCGCAGCCGAGGCTGCATATGCGATTGGACGGCGGAGCCCGCATGGCTGCGGTTGCCTGGAACACGCCGCGTCCGGCAGTGGTGATCCGGCGACACCGGCTGCAACAGGTCGACTTGGATCAACTGCGCGACAACGGCACGCTCAGCGACTTGCAGGTCACTTTCCTGCGTGCGGCGGTGAAGGCGAAGAAGTCCATCGTGGTGGCAGGCGACCAAGGTGCTGGCAAGACCACGCTGGTGCGTGCGCTGTGCGCCGAGTTCGACCCATACGAGCGGATCGGGACGTTCGAGACCGAGTATGAGCTGCACCTGCACGAGTTCGGTAAGAAGCACCGGCGGATCGTGCCGTTCGAGGCGCGCCCGGGCTCGGGGGAGATCGGTCCAGACGGCCGCCCCGCCGGTGAGGTCACCCTCGACGAGCTGCTGTACGACTCGTTTCGGTTCAACCTGTCACGACAGATCGTCGGTGAGGTTCGCGGCAAGGAAGTCATCGCCATGATCAAGGCGATGCAGTCCGGCACAGGCTCGATCAGCACCACGCACGCTGGCAGCGCCTCGGGCGCGATCCGCAAGCTGATCACGTGCGCGATGGAAGCCGGCGCACACGTGACACCGGAGTACGCGACCCGCGCCATCGCTGAACACATCGATCTGGTCGTCTACGTGAATTTGGAAACGGGCAACGCACAAGACGGCCAGACAAAGCGCAAGCGGTGGGTCTCCGAGATCGTGGCCGTCGAACCTGGCGAGAAGGAGATCGGTTACGCCATTACGCACGTGTTCCGCCCGAGCCCCCGTGGGCCCGGGACCGCGGCGGTGCTCCCCGACCATCTGCGCGACCTGGAGGCCTTCGGTTTCGATACTCGAGCCTTCGAGATCGAGAGCCAGGGGCGAGCATGATGACGCCGTTCATCCCGGCAATGGCTGGCGCGCTGATCCTGGGTGGCGTGCTTGGCACCATCCTCGGCTTCCGCCGCACCCCCGAGAAGCCGCCTGCGCCGGCCCGGACCCGATTGCCGCTCGTGGCCAGGCTCGCACAAACGTCTCCCCAGACGCGAGCCTTGCTACTCGGCGGGGCCGGCGCAGGCCTCATCATCGCCCTCCTGACCGGATGGATCATCGCGATCGCCGCCGTCCCAGCGGCCGTCGTCGGTCTGCCCGCGCTGCTGTCATCGAAAGGTGCGGCTGCGAAGATCGATCGCCTCGAAGCACTCGAGGACTGGATCCGCTCCCTGGCCGGCGTCCTGACCGTGGGAGTCGGCCTCGAGCAGGGGCTGATCGCCACGGGCCGGTCCGTGCCCGAACCGATCGCACCCGAGGTGAATCTTCTCGTCCGGCGACTGCAAGCCCGCTGGAACACCGAGGACGCATTGCGGGCGTTCGCCGACGACCTCGATGACCCCACCGGTGACCTGGTCGCGGCGAACCTGATCCTCGGCGCACGACGCCGCGGCCGCGGCCTGGCCAGTGTGCTGGAGGCCCTCGCCGCATCCGTCGCCGCTGACGTCCGTGCCCGCCGGCAGATTGAGGCGGACCGTGCCAAGCCACGCTCTACCGCGCGGTGGGTGACGACCATCACTGCAGGCGTCCTGGTCTTCCTCGCGATGACCGGGCAGTACGTCGCCCCGTACAGAACACCGATCGGCGAAGCGATCGCCGGGCTGCTCCTGTGTGCATACGTCGCGACTTTGATCTGGATGCGCCGGATGGCCGAGGGCGAAGAGATCCCCCGGTTCATCGGGACCGAAGTGAAAGAGAACGCCGCATGATCACTACCGGATTCCAGCTGGCGTTGCTCGGTGGAGCGCTGATCGCGCTCGGCGTGGTATGTCTCGTCTGGCGGTTCATCCCAGCAGAGCCAGACCTTGCTGATGCCCTGGACAGGCTCTCGCCCGAACACGGACGCCGAACCACAACCGCACTACTGGCCGAACCCGCGGACCGCACGGAGCGCCTGGGCAGGTGGGCCATGAAGACCTTTCCGGCCGCAGCGTGGGCGCGCACCCCCACCAAAGAACTGGCGATCCTGCGGATTCCGGTGGCCAGGTTCTACGGCGAGAAGCTGATGTTTGCCGCGGTCGGCCTGGTCATCCCGCCGTTCTTCACCTTTCTGCTGGGTGTATTCGGATTCCAGCCGCCGATCGTTCTCCCGGTCATCGCCACGATCGCCCTGGCTGCCGTGATGTTCTTCATCCCAGATCTGAACGCACGCGACGAAGCGAAAAAGTCGCGAGCGGAGTTCTCTCGCGCGCTAGGCGCCTACATCGATCTGGTCGCGCTCGAGCGCAACAGCAGCAGCGGGTCACGCCAAGCGATGGAAGTAGCCGCAGCAGTAGGAGATAGCTGGGTGTTCAGACGTCTCAGCGAAGAACTCGCACGGTCCCGGTGGAACGGCGTCGCTCCGTGGGACGCCCTCAAAGGCCTGGCCGACGAACTCGGCTTGCCGGAGCTGGAGGACCTGGCCAGCATCCTTCGGCTCTCCGGCGAGGAAGACGCCCAGACCTACAACCAGCTGCGGGCACGCTCTGCGTCGCTGCGAGCCGCCATGCTCAACACCGAGCTCGCCAAGGCGAACGAGATCGGTGAACGGATGAGCATCCCGATGTCGCTTCTCGGGGTCATCTTCATGGCGTTACTTGTCGCGCCGGCCTTGCTGCGAGTCATGGGAGGCGGGGTCTGACATCGCACACCGAACCGCCCAGCCATCCCCAACCGACACCTTTGACCAACGATCACCGAACCACCAGAAAGGGCGACATCATGACCTACCTGATCGCAACACTCCACACCCTGGGAATGCGCCTGACCGACAAAGGCAATGAGCTGTCGGACCGTGCCAAGACGACCTTGCGTGAGCATGACAACGAAGCCGGCTCCCTGACGATGGAGAACGTCCTGTGGGCCGTCGCCATCATCATCATCGTCGGGATCGCCGTCGGCGCCATCACGGCATACGTCAAGTCGAAGGCCGGGACCCTGAAGTAGGCAAGAGGCGACCCAGGATGACCGTGACCAGCATCTGCGGGCGGCTGCGCCGCCGGGTTCTGCCCGCCCACGGGTCGGGTGACCGCGGTATGGCCACCATTCAGATGGTGCTCCTGCTGCCCGCCGTGCTCGCCGTCCTGTTCGCCGGGATGCAGGCCGCACTCTGGTATCACGCCAGGGCGGTCGCCATCGCAGCCGCGCAGGAGGGCGCACGTGCGGCCGGAGCACAGTACGGAACCGCCGGTGCAGGAACCGTGGAAGCCGCCGGACTCCTCGCCGATGCGGGACCAGGCGTCATTTCTGCTACCTCGGTACACAGTTCGCGCAGTGCGACCACCGCGACGGTGACCGTCTCGGGCAGCAGCATGAGCGTCATACCCGGCTGGACGATCGCCGTGCACCAGAGCGCGACTGTGCCCGTGGAACGGATCACCGGATGATGCCCATGGGACGAGTGTTGGCCAAGGCAACACATCGGCACGAAGACGAGGGCTCGGCAGTCATCGAGGCGGTGATCGGCGTACCCGCGTTCATGTTGTTCGTCGGGCTCATCATCTTCGGCGGACGGACGATCATGGCGCATCAAGCCGTGGAGTCCGCGGCCGCAGACGCGGCCCGCACGGCATCCATCGCCCGCAGTGCGGGCGACGCGAGCGGTACAGCGACGGCTGCCGGGGCCGCAAGTCTGAAAAACCAACAAGTGCAGTGCATTACGCAGAGTGTGACGGTCGACACTGCTGGCTTCAGCGCGCCCGTTGGCACCCCGGCACGGGTGACGGCAACCGTCACATGCCGGGTGAATCTGTCGGATCTGTCCATACCCGGGGTACCAGGATCCTTGACAGTCACTGAGTCGGCGACTAGCCCCATCGACACCTTCAGGGAGCGGTGATGAGGCGGTTACTTCGTACCGACCCAGAGCGCGGCTCGATCAGCGTGCTGATCATGACCGCCAGTGTGATGATGGTGATCCTGGTCGGCCTCGCGGTCGATCTCACCGGGCAAGTGCACGCCGAGCAGCGCGCCCGCGACGTCGCCGCGCAGGCCGCGCGCGCCGCCGGCGAACAGGTGACAGCCAACTCGGCGATCCGTGGCGACACCCTCAGCGTCAACACCACGCAGGCAGCCGCGGCCGCCGAGCAGTATCTCGCGGCGGCGGGGGTACACGGCAGCGTCACCGTGCATGGAAGCACGCTGACCGTGACCACGCATGACCAGTACGCGACGAAGTTCCTGTCGGTCATCGGCCTGAACAGCTTTCCGGTGACCGGACACAGCACCGCGCACCTGGAGCGGGTGCAGAACGGTGCCCGAGGTTAGGCGCACAACATGGGCGCCAAGCGGCAGCAGCCGACATCTGGCGTATGAACGGGCTCGCCGAGAGAGGAACAGACGAACGATGAACAACATTCGCCAACGTGCCGCAGGGCTCATGGCCCTCTTGGCGATCGTCGGGATCGTCGTCGCGCTGCCGCTGGTTCTTCTGGCTGTCGGTGCCGACCCGTTGCCGCACACCGTCCCGTCCTGGGAGACGATTCGCACCACGCTGATTAGCCCGGACGATGGCACGCTGGCGCTCAGCGTCATCAAGATCATTGCCTGGGCAAGCTGGGCATTCCTCAGCCTGTCGATTCTGGTGGAAGTGGTGTCGCGGATCCGCGGCATCCACGCTCCCACCTTACCGGGCTTGCGCATGCCGCAGTCCGCGGCCCGCGGCCTGGTCGGCGCCGCGATCATGCTCTTCGCGGCATCCCCGGTTGTGGCGCAGGCCGCGAACGCGGCACCCTTGCCGGCGCACCAGGTCGCGACTGCATCCACCCATGCCACCGTCGACACGCACACCGCCAAAGCGGAGCACAAGCGATCGGAGCGCGCAGCAGCAGCCCCGGAGGCACGCTCACCGAGCGCGCCGACGGTGAAATACACCGTGCAACGCGGCGACAGCCTGTGGTCGATCGCCCGGGAGTACCTGGGCTCGGGACAGAGGTACACCGAGATCGCAGCGGTCAACCACCAGACACTCGGCGACAACCCGGGCTTCCTGAAGCCCGGGTGGGTGCTGCTGGTCCCGGACGAGAGCGGGCCGCCTGCCCACGAGCATGTCGTGACCGTCAAGCCGGGCGACACCCTCAGCGGCATCGCCGAACACGAGCTCGGCGATGCCGACCAGGTTCCCGAGATCGTCGCCGCCACAGCTCAGACGATCCAGCCGGGCGGGGCGCACCTGACCAACCCGAACCTCATCGAGCCGGGATGGAAAATCGTCATACCCGGTAGGACCGGTGCAACCAACCACCCCAAGTTGTCGCGCCCGACAGGCCACGCCACCCCGCGCAACTCGCCGCGGCGTCATACTCCGCCCGCGTCATCTGCGCCCGCAGCACCGAGCGTTCAGCCGCCGGCCACGCAGCCGGCGCAGCCCCTTCCGGTGACACCGACGCCACCGGCGCACGTCCCGTCAGGCGACAGCACACCACGGGGAAATGACGTACACCAGGCCGCAGCCGCAGGAGTCCACCAGGAATCCACGGCGCCCTGGATGCTGACTGGCCTGACTGGCGCTGGGATGGTCCTGGCCGGGGGACTGTGGATGGCCCTGCGCCGCCGCCGCGCAGCACAGTTCCGCGCCCGGCGCCCCGGAAAGACGATCGCCGTCCCGCCGCCGGAACTCGCCGCGGTGGAGAAGACGATCGTCACCGTGAGCGCGCAGGCAGTGCCGATGGTGGTCCAGATCGACGCCATCCTGCGTCATCTCGCTGTGCAGACCCAGGACGACACGATGCCGTCCATCGCTGCCCTGCAGTGGACCCCGGAGCAGACCGTGCTGCACCTGAGCGACGCGGCCACCCTGCCCGTCCCGTGGACAGGGACCGACGACGGGTTGCACTGGACGATGACCGCCGAAGCGGCCGATGGCCTGGTCACGGGCAGCGACGACGAGTATGACGACCGGGCCGCCCCATTGCCCATGCTGGTCGCCATCGGCAGCGGCGACGAGGGCGACGTTTGGCTGATCAACCTGGAGGACTTCGGTGCACTGAACATCAGCGGCGATGTCGAACGCGGACGCGAATTCGTCCGCTACTTGGTGGCCGAACTCGCCGTGAATGACTGGTCCGAAGGTGTGCGTGTCGACTGCGTCGGCATCGCCGACGGCCTCGACCAGCTCGACCCCGCCAGGATCCGGCTGCACCCAGACACTGAACGGAGGGACATCGCCGCCGAACTGCTGGCCGACGCGATCGGCACTCTCGAACAGGCCGGAGGAGTCGACGTCACCACGGCCCGCGCACACCGGCACGGCGATGACGCCTGGCAGGCGCGCGTGATGATCGTCGACCTCGCCGGCCGGCAACCCAGCAAAGAACTACGTCAGGTTCTCGAGCTCATCGAAAGCCACCCGGGGCTGACCGGCACCGCCGTTCTACTCAACCGCAGCGGAGCTAGCGATGATCACCTCGTCGAGGTCGAACTGCACATCGATACCGACGGCAGGGTCTCCATGCCGGCGGTCGGCCTGGAACTCGCTGCGGTCACCCTCACGCGGGAGGAGGCGCAAGGATGCGCGCAGGTGTTCGGGCAGGCCGACGAGCCCGACACCGACATACCGGTCGCCGAAAACGCGGCCGGCTGGCACGCGTTCGTGAACGAAGCCGGAGCGTTGCGCGAGGAGTACACCCTTGAGCGGACCGCCGATGCCGACGATGCCCACAGCGTGCTCGCCGGGGATGACCAGGAGTACGTCACACTGGCCGCAACGACACCGGAGGATCTGGCCGTCCTGGCGCCCAAGATCCCGGACGCCGTCCGGGATCAGCTGCACGAGACCGACCCGGACCTGGACGCCGACGTCGAGGCATGGTTCAGCGATGACTGTGCGAGACCACGGCTCAGCGTGCTCGGCCCGGTCTCGGCTCGCACCCGCGGCGATGCCGTCGCAGTGGCTAAACGCAAGGCGTACTACACCGAACTACTCGCCTACCTCGTGACACGCCCTGCTGGCGTGACTCCGGCCCAGCTGGGGGAGGTCTTCAACATCGCCGACGGCACCGTCAGGCGTGACGTCAATACGCTGCGGGAATGGCTGGGCACCGATCCCGTGACCGGACAGAAATACCTTCCCGGAGCCAAGGAGTCCGCGGCGGCCAGGGAGCGTGGGATGGGCGTCTATCAGGTCAGTGGTGTTCTCTTCGACGGCGACCTGTTCCGCCGGTTGCGGGCACGCGGCGAGGCCAGAGGCGCTGACGGCATGCAAGACCTGCGCCGTGCCCTGACACTCGTCTCCGGCATCCCGTTCGACCAACTGCGCACCGGTGGTGGAGCCTGGCTGACCGAGGGAGACCGGCTCGACCATCACATGGTGTGCGGCATCGTCGACGTCGCACACATGGTCACCACCGAGGCGCTACGCAACGGCGATGTCACCACCGCGCGAGCAGCCGCCGAAACCGCCGCCCTTGCGGCCCCTCGCGAGGAGATCCCGCGCCTTGACCTCGCGGCCGTCGCCGCCGCAGAGGGACACAACGCGGAGGCGGAACGCATCCTGCGCGCCGGCGTGGTCAACCGTTCGGACGACGGACTGGCACCCACGGAGCTATCAGAGCGCACGGAAACGATCATCCGCAACCGCAACTGGCTGAACCCTGACAAAGCCGCCAGCTGATGCCGGGCCAACGATGCGACCCCACCCCGGAACAAGTTCCGGCCGCGGTGAGGGTGCACAAGATCTCTGGCGACCTGGCGCAGATGGACAACGTCGACGCCCTGGTCAACCCCTGGAACCGCAACTACATGCCGCGCTGGCTGCTGTTCCCCGGCGGGGTGAGCAGGGCATTGAAACGCCGCACCGGACCCGGGCCGTGGAAACAGCTCGCCCGCGCCGGGGTTCTCCCCGTGGGCGGGTGCGTGATCACGGATGCGGGGCACCTGAGCGAACACACCAAACTCATCCACGTCGCCGGACTGAATCTGGTCTGGAGAGCCACCGAGGCGACGGTCGATGCGTCGGTGCACACCGTCATACGGGCAGCGGTCGCCCACCAGATGCACCGCATCGCGATGCCGCTGATCGGGTCCGGGTCCGGCGGCCTGGACCGTGCGTCATCCCTGCACTGCATCCAAAAAGCACTCGGCAACTACACCCACGGACACCCGATCGACGTCCTCGTCGTCGAGCACGACGACGCGTTTGATCACCTCTGACCGGCCCGCTACAGGCCCGGCTGTCAGGGCGGCTGTGCACGATGGTGCATCGTCGGGTGAATCGGGGAGGACCACCATGCAGGTACAGCCGTCGTTCTGGGCTCGGATGTTCGGGCACGACTGGGTCGCTACCCCCGACGGCCCGCGGCTGCGAGTCAGCTGGCCGACCATGGGGTGGCACATCCTCGCCGGCGCGGCGCTACGGGAGCGCACCATCGACCGAGCATGGCCATGGTCGGTCGTAGCCGTCCCAGCAGAGGCATATACCGCGCTGGGTGGCTTGAACCGGGAGACACGGCGCGCACTCGACGATGTGATCGGGCAGGTGATCGCCGAGGCTGATCGACTCGAGCGGCTCAGCGCAACGTTCATCGCGGATGGCCACCAGGTGCAGCAGTGGCGAGAGGGCGTATTGCGCGACCTGGACACGCTGCGCAACCGGTGGATCCCCCGTGAGCTGGCCGCACGCTGGCTGGCGGACCGCCCGGACCTGGCCAGCCCGGTGTTCGACCAAGTCCGCAGCGAGCCCGAACTGGCTGGTTTCCTGGCCACGCAACCGGCATCGCTACTGCAAGCGATCCACACCTGGGAGCACACCGATATCCCGATCTGGGTAGCCGAGCGCAACCAGGAATTCCTGGCCGTTGAGCGGGTGCACATGAAGAACTTCTTCGACACGATCGAGAAGTCGCCACTGACCGAGGAGCAGATCAGTTCCGTCGCGATGTGCGACAACAGCGTGCGAGTGATCGCCGCAGCCGGATCCGGCAAAACCTCGACAATGGTTGCTCGCGCCGGGTACACCCTCGCGCGGGGCATCGCCGAACCCGGACAAATCCTGATGTTGGCGTTCAACAAGGCAGCCGCTGACGAGCTGCACCAACGTGTGGTGGAACGCCTCCACACCCACAGGCTCGATGGCGAACAGATCAAAGCCACCACCTTCCACTCGTTCGGGCTCGAGGTCATCGGCCAGGCCACCGGCCGCAAGCCAAGGGTCCCCGGCGACCTGGTGGATCTGAACGGGGCCAAGCGGATGGAACGTGTCGTCGACCGGCTGAGGGACCGCGACGAGACGTTTCGGCGGACGTGGGATCTGTTCCGGCTCGTGTTCGGCCAACCGCTGAGTGATTTCGGTGTACCCGGCCGCCCGGAGGACCACGACAAGATCACCGGCATACGCGGGTACCGCACACTGAACGACGAAGTGGTCAAAAGCCAAGAAGAACGCCTCATCGCGAACTGGCTCTTCTACCACGGCGTCCGGTACGAGTATGAACGCCCGTACGAAGTGGGCACTGCGACAGCCCGGCACGGCCAGTACCACCCGGACTTCTACTACCCGGACATCGACGCCTACCACGAGCATTGGGCCATCGACCGCGATGGCAACCCACCTCCGACCTTCGAGGGTTACCGCGAGGGCATGCGCTGGAAACGGCAGATGCACCAAGCGCACGGGACCACCCTGCTGGAGACCACCTCCGCATCCGTGCGCGACGGCAGCGGATTCGACTACCTCGCCACCCAGTTACGAGCACGCGGTCTCGTGATCGACGACAGCTACCACGAAATTCAGCACATCCCTGGACGTGAACCGGTGGAGGACGCGAGCATCATCCGGTTGTTCCGGACCGTGCTCGCCCACGCCAAGAGCAACCAGCTGTCCAGCGTGGACCTACGCCAGCGGGCGGCGTCGGCCACCGGGCGCATCCCGATCCGCACCGAACTGTTCCTGCAGCTCTATCGAGCGATCCACCAGGAATGGCAGCGCCAGCTCGCGGCCGCCAATCAGGTCGACTTCGACGACATGCTCAAACAGGCATCCGAGATCATCGAAGCCGGCCGATGGGCCAACCCCTACACCATGGTCCTGGTCGACGAACTGCAGGACAGCAGCTGCGCGAGGGCGTGGCTCGTCCGTGCTCTGACGGCCGGGCCGGATCGACACCTTCTGGGGGTCGGCGACGACTGGCAGGCGATCAACAGATTCGCAGGCGCCGACCTGTCCGTGATGACCGACTTCGCCACCTGGTTCGGGCAAGGCCCGACAGTCCACCTGAGCCGGACGTTCCGCTCGCCCCAATCGTTGTGCGATGTGGCCGGGGAGTTCGTCGCCAAGAACCCTGCGCAGCTGGAGAAGCAAGTCTCCTCGGTCCAACGGGAAGACCCGCCCACGCTGCAAGCGATCGCGGTCAACACGGGCGATGAGTATCCCGCGGCCCTGGAGGATTACCTGACCGGGCTCAGTCAGCAGCATGCAGGCGACGCGAAACCTGCCAGCGTCTTCGTGCTCGGGCGCTATAGACACACGCTCGAGCGCGTTGCCGACTTGTGTGACCGTAGCCGGCCGCACCTGACCGTAAGCGCCGACACCATTCATAAGTCAAAAGGCAAAGAAGCTGACTATGTCGTCGTACTAGATCTCATTTCCGGTGCCGCGTACTCCTTCCCCAGCACCATCGAGGACGACCCGCTGCTGCGCCTGGCCCAACCCGGCGCGGACCGATTTCCCGACGCCGAAGAACGACGCCTCTTCTATGTTGCGCTGACCCGCGCGCGTAAAGCCGTACTGCTGTTGACCACAAAGTTCCGGGAATCCACATTCTTGATGGAACTGTTCAACGATAAGAAGGTGACGATCCACAATCGGGACGGAGAAACCGACGACCCGATTCCATGCCCGGATTGCCGGGTCAACCCGGTGGTGCTGAAATCCGGGTCAAACGGCGACTTCTACGGGTGCGTCACCTGGCCGGCATGCAACGGGAAGTACCAGACCTGGGAGATCGAACAGCAGCGCGAGTCCACGAGCCCGTGACCCCAGTGCTCTGCGAGAAGGTCGGGCTCGCTGACTGAAGCGCAGGCGACACGGGCGGCGTCCGGTACTCCGCACGTCACGTGACCTGGACCGCGCGCCGTGTGGATCCCACCCGGGATGTCGGCCCGGCCGCGGCTCAGCCCCGGGTTGGCGACCCTCGCGCCGACGCAGCGAGATCAACTTCCTCGGCCGCGCGCAACCAGTCCACTGCTCGGTTAGTTGCTCGCAGTGCACGACGAAGCACCCGGAAAAGCGCTTCGTTCGCCCCCGTTGCAACCCCTTCGCGCAAATGACTTGGGGAACGTGCATCGCTGCAGGTCAGCGGACCGTTCCCCCTGGGTCGCGGGTTCGTTCCCCCCGTCAGGGGGAACGAAACAGGAAACGTCCGCAGGCCATCTTCTGCCGTGTTCGACACACGACTGAAGGAGCGGGCTATGACCCATGCGGACTTCCCCCAGAGCGGGATCGCGAACCTACTGGGCATTGGCGAGAGCAGCGAGTTGCTGCGAGATGCGGCGCGACGCTGGTCGACCTGGGCCGAGCAGTACCCGGTGCTCGCCGAGGCGACCGACGCCGCATCATTCTTCGAGCTCCGCGTCGGGTCTCAACTCGACGCGCCCGACACCCAAGCCGGCCTGCACGCCCTGGCAACCCTCGGCGCGGTCGACGGGGGCAATGACACCGCAGCCGCCGCCGCTCTCGCACTGCAACTGATCCCGGGAATGATCACACTCGCCCAGCAACTGCAGCGAGGCATCGGATCTCAATACGTCGATCAGGTCATCGCGTCGCAGTTGTGGCTGGAAATCCGCTCATTCCCCTGGCGCCGGCTCGAAAAGGTCTCCGGGAACATTTACATGAACGTCAGGCACCACGTCCTGGCTGAACTCGGAGTCCGCTCGCACGTCGAGCGGGACGACATCACGTGGGCGCGGACCACGCCAACGGACGTCACCGAAAGAATGCGGCCGGAACGGGAGGAACTACCCGCCGATGAGGACCCCGCAGAAGAAGTAGTCAGGATTCTTTCCTGGGCGTGCAAGAACGGAACACTTTCGACATACGACCGCGATCTGATGCTGAGCCTGGTCGAAGCAGCAGACCGCGAACCTCCCACCCGAACCGGCCGCAGCGGTGGACTGCTGAGCAACCGCGCCAGCCGGCAGATCGCGCGCAGTTTCGGGACCTCCGAACAGACCGTCCGCCGGCGCGTGCGCAACAGCATTGATGCCTTGAGCGCGGCCTGCTCCCGAGGGCAGATCCCGGCATGAACAGTGAGCGCCAAGTCCGATCCGACCGCTCGTGCAGGTCGGAGGTGATCACGATGCCGCAGCACGACCGGGGCCAAGGAAGGGCCGCTCGCACACCAGCTGACATTGCACGGCTGTTCGACCTCGCGGGAAGCGAAGCCGCCGCCATCCGTGAACTCGATGGCTGCGTGGCGCGGCTGCACGAGGTCCAAGCGGCCAAGGTCGCCTTGAGGGACTTGACGGCCGACGAACTGCGGGCGGCGCTGGCGTCCCGGCGGGCCGTACTCGGCGGTGAGGGCGCATGACGACCATCACGCAACGACGCCGAAGCGCCGTATCGGTCGATGAGCTGAAACGGGCGTGGCAGGCCGTCGCGGCCGGCGAGTTCCGCCGCGGCCACCTCGTCCGAAGCGAACCTCAGGGGCCGGGGCCTGGGCCTAACACCAAGCCCACGCCGACGGCCGCGAGCACCCTTCAAGGGTCCTGCTCGACATGGGAGGCGCCCCCCGGGGAAACGATCCTGCCGGTGCTGCCGTGCACCGACTCCCTCACTGCGGCAGCCGTCGCGCTGGCGATCGCCACCGCCTCGGGCACGCCGGCAAGGGTCATCGAGTGCGGGTCGTCGACCGGGTCCGACCTGGCGGGGGCGAGCACAGCAGAACTCGGTCGGCACGGTCCATGGATCCGGGGCACGCGCGGCACCGTCCTCATCGACCGGGTCAGCACCATGCTCGGGACGGCCGCAGAAGTGCCCGTGCCCGCAGACCCCGACCGGGTGCTGCAGCTGACCGTGCTGGCCGCCGGATGGGAATTCGGCCACGCCGCCGCCTCGTCTGGATGGCTCGGCGAAGCGGTCCGCGGCGCCGAGCACGTCGTGCTGGCCACGACCGCAACCGTGCCCGGTCTGCGCCGTCTGGAAACGGCACTCGACCTGTTGGACGCCGGCCAACCGGTCGCGGCGGTCCTTGGATCGCGACGGCGCAAGTGGGACAAGGCCGTCGCACACAGTCAGGGCCCGCTCACCCGCGCCCTCGACGCCAGCGGCCGGCTCCTGGATCTGCCCACCGATTCGGACCTGGCCATCCGCGGCCTGTGTTCGCGGCCGCTGCCCACATCGCTGACAGCGGCCGCTGAAGACCTCCTGCAACTGGTCACCAGCCACAACTTCGAAAGGGAACTCTCATGATGAATCACATCGCCGCGAAGGCCAGCACGCTTGCCGCCGCCGTCTGCCCAAAGGCACCGAAAGGGGCATCCGCGCCGGTGAACGACATCAAGGGTTACGTCATGTGGGGCGTGATCGTCCTGTTCTTCCTCGGCATCGTCGCCGGGATCGGAGGCGTCGTCGCCGGTCGGGTGTTCTCGATGCCGCACGCGTCCAAGGTTGCCCTGGTCGGGCTGGTTGTGGTCTTCGTCGCCGCCATCGGCTACAAGGTGCTGCCCGCCATGTTGAACGGCATCATGGGGAGCGGGTGCATCTGATGTCCAGCGACATCAGCGGCGAGGCATGGGGGCGTACGCGACTGCTGACGGTCGTCGCCGGCGTCGCCGCGGTCTGCGTCGCCCTGGTGGCCGGGCTCGGCTTCGCCGTCTACTACGCCTTCGCATCCTCATCGCCCACAAGCTCCATCAACCCCCGACCGAAGTCCGTCCCGTCGCCGCATCCGACGAGCGCTCTCGGGTCGGCCCACCGCAACGAAGTCGCCGCGGCGCCCATGCTCGCGGTCGACCAGAGCGCCGCGGACCCGGGCACACCAGCCGCCGTGCCGGCCCCGGCCATCACCATTTCGGCCGGCCCACGGTCCGGGCCGGCCGGGATCAACACCGGATTCCCACACACCCCGCACGGTGCGGTCGGGCAGCTGGCGGCGATCGAGACCGCGGTGCTGCAGAACATGAACATCGCCACCACCAATCAGATCTACGACGCGTGGGCGCTACCGGGCGGTGACGGGGTCGCCAAGTGGCCGCTGATGCAGAACGTGCAGGCCTTCCTCGGCAGTGCGCAGATGGGCTCACAGATCGATCCCACCAGCGCCGTCGTCGCCACGCCGCAAGGAGCCCAGATCAAAGGAACCGACGGCCCGGATTGGACGGTGGCCTGCGTCCTGATGCAGGTGCGCGCGTCAATCTCCAAGGACGCACAGATCGGCTACGGCTACTGCGAACGCATGCAATGGTCACCGTCAAACGGGCGCTGGATGATTGCGCCGGGGACTCCGGCCGGGCAAGCGCCGTCGACGTGGCCCGGCACCGAGGTGAGCAAGAAGGCCGGGTGGCTCACCTGGTCCGGTGCGGGAGCTGACAACTGATGCTGCACACGGGCATCGCCATCCAGACCGACGCCTGGGGCTGGGTCTCCAAACTGAACCCCTTCAGCTACTTGGCCGGCGAGGCCGGAAAGGTAGTCGCCGGCGGCTGGACCGCAGCCATGCTCGGCCTGTGGAACGCCGGGTTGTGGCTGCTGCAGCTCGTGCTGAACTTCATGGACGCGTTCCTGGTGCCGGATCTAAGCGAAAACGGCCCCGGCTCGCAGGTGTACCAAACCACCTTCTGGATCGCCGGTGCCCTGGTGGGCCTCATGACATTGGTCCAGCTCGGCACCGCCGCGATCCGCCGCGACGGCCGCAGTCTGGCGACTGTCGCTATCGGTACCGCCCAGTTCGTCGGTGTTTGGGGCGCCGGGATCACCTACGGCGTCGCCGTCGTCGCAGCATGCGGCGGTCTCACCCGGGCCCTGATGAGCGGCCTGCTGCACGTCAACTCCTGGTCGCTGTGGCACCCCTGGAAGGAGATCTCCACTAAGAACATCACCGACGGCACTGTCGCCACCGTGCTCGGGGTGATGGGCTTGTTCGTGATCCTCGCGGCTTTCGGGCACTTCATGGTCATGCTGGCCCGTGCGGGCGCGCTCATTGTGCTCGCCGCGACCACGCCGATCTCCGCTGCGGGCCTGGTAGCAGACGCTGGCAAGGCCTGGTTCTGGAAATCGCTGCGCTGGTTCCACGCCGCCGCACTCAGCCCCGTGCTGATGATCCTGGTGCTCGGTATCGGCGTGAAGATGGCCGGCGGGGTCGCCACTGGGCTGACCGACTCGACGCAGAAGTCGATCGGCACGGCCCTGCCGAGCGTGGTGCTGATCTGCATCGGGGTGTTCAGCCCGCTGGCGTTGTTCAAATTGCTGGCGTTCGTGGACCCGGGCACGTCTTCCGGCGCCGGAATGCGAGCCGGCCTCGGCGCGATGGGCGGGGTCTCTGGCCTTCTCGGCGGAAAAGCAAGTGGCTCCAGCAACGGCGGGGCAAACGCCGGATCCGCGGCATCGACCAGCGACGAGGACGGCAAATCTCAAGGCGAGAGTTCGAGCGAGGAACAAGCGTCAGGCCGATTCCAGAAGATGCTCAGCGGGCTCGGACCCGGACTTGGCCAGGCTGCCTCGAAAACACTGGGCGGGATGCAGAACCTGGGGACCAAGGGCGCGTCCATCGGCACCGACCTGACCAACCAGATGGGTGTCGGGCACAACACCTACCAGCCTGACTTTTCCACCGCGAAGAAGAACAAGGGCGGCGACGGAAAGTCGAACAACGGCTCAGACTCATCCAAGACCTCGTCCAAGACCGGACCCGGCAATGACGGCGGACAGGACGACAACACCCAGCCACCGACCGGGCCGACGCCGCCACCCAGCACCGGCTCGCAAGGCAACGGCGGCGATGACAGCACGCCGCAGCCCCCGACCGGAACCAACGACCAGGGCAACGACCAGGGCAGCCGCGACCCGATCAGCGAAGGGATCAGCGGACAGAACACCCTTCCGCCCACCGGCAACACGCCGATCACCAAGGACGGCGCCCCCGCGGATGGCTCATCCGGCGGCAACAGCCCCGGCGGTGGTGCCGGTGCGGGCGAGGGTGGAGCGGCCGCCGGCGGCAGCGGTGGTGCCGCCGCGGTCCCGGTGGCCTGACACACAACCACGGCAACTGAAAGGAGACGCCGATGACGTCGCAGATCTACAACGACTACACCAGAGCGAAGATCGGCTGGTTCTTCGGCCTGCACGGCTGGCAGGTGACGGTGCTGGCCGTCGGGATACTCCCGTTCTTCTGGTCCCTCGGGAACGCTGCGTGGTTGGCGGCGGCGCTCTTCGTGGTCATCTGGGCGGTGTTGGCGGTCATTACCGTCACACCGGTCCTTGGCCGCTCCGCGACCGGGTGGGCGTTGCGGGTCACCGGGTTCTCGCTCGGCGCCGTGCTCAAGTTCAGCCTCTTCACGAGCAAGGGCGCTGAAGGCAAGATTGAGGACCTTGCCGAGCCGGATCTGCCGGGGGTGCTGCAACCGGCCCAGATCCACGACGGCCCGCCGCACGGCGCCGCAATGGCACGCGTCGCCGTGATCCAGAATCACGCCACACGCACTTGGGCCGTCACCGCTACCGTCGTCCACCCCGGCATCGGGATGATGGAGGCGCTGGCACGCAACCAGACCGGTCGCGGCCTGAGCGAGATGCTCGAAGCGGCCGAACGCACCGAGCTCGTCGACGAGGTCATATTCATGGTCCGGTCGGTGCCCGAGGACGGCGCCGAGCGCGACCAATGGGTCGAACGGCACCGGAACCTGGACGGGCCGCAGCTGGCGCGGACTGTCAACGACGGTTTGAAGCAAGGGCTGGGTATGGCGTCGGTGCGCACCGAGGCGTACTGCACGCTCGTGGTACCAGAGTCTCGGATCGCCAAGGTTGCCAAGGAATCCGGTGGCGGGGTCGAAGGGCGCGCCCGAGCGCTCTACGGGCTGATGGGCGAGATGGAGGCGCAGCTGCGCGGTGCGATGGGTATGACGACGGTCAACTGGCTCACCTCACCCGAGCTCGCTTTGGCCTGTCGCACCGGCTTCGCGCCCGGGGACCGTGCCGCCATCATCGACGCGTTGGGCGAACGGGAACGAGACCCGAAGGTGAACGCCGATATCCCGTGGGCGATGGCCGGCCCGTCCGGTGCAGATCCCGCGTTCCGCCACTACTCGCACGACGCCTGGAACTCGATCAGTTCGACGATCAAGTTGCCGGCGAAAGGCGCGGTCATGGGCGCCCTCGCGCCGGTGCTCACCCCGGGCGAACCGGGGGAGCGGCGCTCCTTTGTGGTGGTGTACCCGATCGCCAAGCAGGGCAAGGCTGAACGGCAAAGCAACAACGCCGAGTGGGCCGCGGACGTCGGCGGATCCTTGAAGCAGAAGCTGGGCGTGAAGGTGCGGGCCAAGCAGCAGGCGGAGACCGGGAAGGTGCGCGGTCTCGACGGCAAGCTGGCGCAGGGCAACGCGCTCATCCACCCCTACGCGATCGCCACGGTCACCGTGGCGAAGACCCAACGGGTGGCGGAGTACGGCCGCAGGTTGGACGCCTCGATCCGGCGCGCCGGGTTCGCCCCGCTGCGACTGGACCTGGCGCAGGACACAGCGTTCATCGCGGCCACTGTGCCGATGGGTATCAGCCTCACCCGCCGCGGCGGCGGGTGAGGCCCCGCCCGTGAGCGTGAAGCGGCGGCTCCTGCCCTCTGTGGGGTGGGAGCCGCTTTCGCGGCAGCTCCCTGGGCAGCGATCACGACCACAGACCAGGAGACCCGCGGATGCGACGACGAGTGAAGGCCGGCGCCGGCCGTGACGTGGCGACTTTGCTGTCTGACTTCGGGCACGAGGTCCCCCGGCTGCCGCAGGAGGCTCCCGCCCCCAAGGAGCCGCGACTGTTCCGGCACACGCCTCGAGGCGGTGCACTGCGCGCCGGCCGCGGCCACGGTCCGGTCACTGCTCCGGTGGCCTCTTGGCGGATGACCAGCGAGCAGGCGCCGGTCTTCTGGCCGTTCATCGCCGCCCCCGGCCTTCCCCCGACCGGTGCCCAGATGGGCATCGACGAACTGTCCGGCGGCAGCTTCTTCGCCGACCCCCTGGGCTGGACCCTCGACGACAGCGTCCCGGTCACCAACGGCAACATCTTCTCCTTCGGCAAACCCGGCCGCGGCAAGAGCGGCACCACCAAGGCGTTCTGCCTGAGAATGATGGACTTCAACTACCGAACACTGGTGTGCGGTGACCCGAAGGACGAGTACGAGCCGCTGTGCCGTGCCCTGAACGTCGAACCGTTCGCCGTCGGTCACGGTATGCCGACCCGGATCAACCCGATCTCATTCGGTCCGTTGGGCGAGGGATGGGCCGACCTCACACCGCAGGAGGCACAGCGACGCGCCTCGATCGTGTTCGGCCGGTGGCTGACACTGGTCCGTGGGCTGGTCGGCTCGCAGAAGATCGGTGACAAGCACGTGCCGTTCGGGCCCACCGACGAGACCGTCGTGAAGGCGGCACTGCAGATCCTCACCGGGTACAGCTCGGGACAGAGCCAGCTCGTCGAGGTCACCATCCCCGAGTTGTGGGAGCTGCTCAACAACCCCACGGCCCAACTGATCGAGGACTGCCGGTACTCCTCTGAACGACACTTCTGGGACGAAACCCGTTTGCTGCGTGACGCATTGGGTCAGTTGGTGTCCGGCGCCCTCGCAGGCCTCTTCGACGACCACACCACCATCCAGGTCGACTGGAAGGCGCCGATCCAGTCATTGAGCCTGTCCCGGCTGGAGCCCCTCGGAGACGAAGCGGTCGGGATCGCACTCACCTGCGTGAACAGCTGGGCACGTGGCATGCGCGAAATGTCCAGTCCCGGCGACCTGCGGATCGTGGTCCGCGACGAGTCGTGGAAGCAGCTGCGCCTGGGAACCGAAGCCGTGAAGTCGTTCGACGCGGACCTGCGGCTGAGTCGCACCCATGGGGACATCCAGTTCGCGGTCGGGCACAAGCCGTCCGACCTGCTGTCTGCCGGTGACGCCGGCTCGCAGGCGGTGGCGATCGCCAAGGACCTGCTGCACCTGGCCGACATCAAGATCCTGCTCGGCCAGGACGCCGGCGTCGCAGACGAACTGGAACGCCTCCTTGAGCTCGGACCGATCGCACGCAGGCTGGTCACCGGCTGGGGCATGCAGGGGAAAGGCCGCGCGGTGTGGTGCGTCGGCGAGCAGATGTACAAGGTGCAAACCGTCTTGCACCCGATCGAAAAGGACCTCACCTACACCAACGACGCGATCGCCGCGGCGGCGTGACCGATGAACAAATACCTGACGGGTGCCATACCGGTCGCGTTCATCGCGGCCGTCCCGCTGGTGGCGGCACTTATTGTGGCTCCCGTCACTTCACCGGCGGCCGGTGAAGAGCTGGCGATCACCCAATGCGACCAGGGAGGCGCACAGGTTCAGCCCACCGGCGCCTGGCGCGTCCCGACGTCGCAACGGTATGTGATCACCTCCGGCTTCGGCCCGCGGCCCTCACCCGGCGGCATCGGATCCACCTACCACGAAGGCGTCGACATCGCGATGCTGCCCGCCCCCGGGTCGGTACTGGCCGCGGCCGCCGGAAAGGTCAAGGTCGCCGGGCCGTATGGCGGCCTGGGGAACGCGGTGGTGCTCGACAACGGAGGCGGCATCAGCACCACCTACGGGCACATGGCCAAGCTCGACCCGGCGATGCACGTCGGTGCCACGGTGACGATCGGCCAACGCCTGGGCCTGGAAGGTTCGACCGGGAACAGCACCGGCAATCATCTGCACTTCGGGGTTGCGGTCAACAACAAGTACATCAACCCGATCCCCTTCATGCAGCAACACAAGGCACCGCTCAACGGGCAGGCGGTCGCGCCCAGCCCACCCCGTCACACCGGGCCGCCAGCGCCGCCGACGCCTCCTGGCGGCGAAGGTGGCATCGGGTTCCCGCTACCGCTGCCGGGCAAGGACCGGCGGCAGTCCCTTACCAACCCGCCGATCGTCATACCCAGCGCCATCAAGGGTTTCTACGTCAAAGCGGCGAACCGCTACCGACTGCCCTGGACCCTGCTGGCCGGCGTCGGCATGGAGGAGACAGCCCACGGGATGGATCTCGGTGTCAGCAGCGCAGGCGCCCGGGGGTTGATGCAGTTCATGCCGGCGACATGGTCGGTATACGGAGTCGATGGCGACGGCGATGGTATCGCCGACATCAACGACAACGCCGACAGCATCATGACGGCCGCGAAGTACCTGACCAAGCTTGGCGTCACCAGCGGCCCGGCGGGCGTCAAGAAGGCGATCTTCGGATACAACCACGCGGACTGGTATGTCAACGACGTCCTGTACTACGCCCATGCGTACGGCGGCGGCACGGTGCTGGGCGACCCCACCGATTGCGGAAGCGGCGGCGACGGCAACCCCGACCTTCCTCCGATCAGCGACAAGCGGATCAAGAAGGTCCTCGGCTGGGCCAAGGACCACCTCGGCGACGGCTACGTCATGGGAGCCAACGGCCCGAACACGTGGGATTGCTCCTCGTTCGCGATGGCGGCATACGCACAGGTCGATATCACCATGCCACGGACAGCCGGTGCGCAACGCGACTGGCTCGCCGCCGGCAACGGGTTCAAAGTGCCGGCAGACAAGGCCAAGCCCGGCGATCTCATCTTCTTCGACAGCTACCTCGGCCCGAACAAGATCGGCCACGTCGAGATGGTCTTCAACCCGGCCGACCACCAGGCCATCGGCGCGCAGAACCCGAAAGACGGGGTCACCGTGAGCGACTACGGATACGACATCACTCATAAGCACATCTTCGAAATTTGGCGCGTAGGACAGGTGTCGGATCACCCCAGCAAGACCAGCTGACCACTACCACCCCCGACTGAGGCCGGCCGACCGATGCGACGACGACGACGGCGGTGCCGGTGGCGCCATCGCGGACCGATCCGCAGATCGGCCAGTGAGCGCCAGCCCGGCCCTTCGAACCTTCGGGGGAGTAGGAGCAAAGGAGAGGCGGAATGCAGCGAAGCAGACGGACGGACCCCTATCCATGGACCTGGGAGCGGCCGGTCGGGGTGATGGTGGCCTACTTCCTGGGGATCTTGTATGGGTTCCACACGGGCCGGGCACTGGCGAACTGTGTCGCCGGCGCGGGATGGTCCTTCACCCCCGACGCGAACCTGTTCACCGCCATCCCCGGCGTGGTGCATGGCAACGCCGCGGCCGGCATCAGCGGCCTGCATCACCCCGCCAGCTCTCTGCTGCTGTGGTCATGCATCGTGCTGGTCGAACTGCTGGTTGTGGTGGCCTTGTCGGTCGCGCTCAAGATGGCGTTCGACCGCTGGGGACCGAACCGCGTGCAAGGTATGGCGAGCCGGGATGAGGCCGAAGACCTCCTCGGCCGCACCCGGCTGCGGAAAGTGTCCGGCGTCGTACGACCTGACTTGTACGGCAAGAAGGGAAGGGTACGCGGATGAGGAAGCTGGTCATGGATCCGCACGACGTGGGATGGCGCCTGGGCAAGGCGGTCGAGCCAAGAGGCGGGGAGTTGTGGATCCCGTGGGACCGCACAGCCGGGGTGATCGGCCCACAGGGCAGCGGCAAGACGCTCGACCTGCTCATTCCTGCGCTGCTGGGGGCGCCCGGCGCGGCGCTGGTGACGTTGACGAAAGTCGACGACCTGCTCCTGAGCTTCAGCGACCGCCAGGCCGGTGGCAAGCCATGCCTGGTGCTCGACCCGTTCGGGCTCGCGCCCGGCCTACCCGAGCTGGTGGTCGACATCATCGACGGATGCGTCGACCCCATGGTTGCTGAACGGCGCGCCAAAGCGTTCACCGCCGGGTCGGTGAAGGGGTCGATGACGCAGGGCCACGGCGACGACGCGGCACGGTTCTACGCCGCGGAGGCCGCGAAGGTGTTGCAGGCCTACTACCACGCGGCCGCGTTGACCGGCCGATCCCTCGAGCACGTGCTGGAATGGGTGGCGCAGCCGTTGCGGACCAACGAGCCTACCGAGATCTTGAGGGAGCATCCGCAGGCGGCCCCGTTCTGGCACGGGCTGCTGCACGGCGCCTTGCATGGCGACGATCGGACGGCCGGAAACACCATCACCACGGTGCAGCAGACGATGTCGCTGTTCTTCCAGGCGGACATCCGTCGGCGCTGCGTGCCCAGTAAGGGACGCCCAGCCACCGACATCGCGGAGGTGGTCCGGCAGGGCGGAACCATTTACCTGCTGGGTCGCGAGGACCCGTACGCGTCCGCGTCACCACTGATGACGGCCGTAGCTGAGCACGTCCTGGACACTGCTCTCGCCGCCGCCAACCGGTCCCGGTGGGGCAGGCTGTGCCCGCCGTTCCTTGCCTGCCTGGATGAACTGCCGTCCACAGCCCCGCTGCCGACGCTGCGGACCCGTATGGCGAACGAGCGGGCGTTGGGTATCAGCATCATCTACGCCACCCAGACGTGGCGGCAGTTGGCGGCGATCTTCGGGGAGCAGGAAGCGCGCGCCTTGCTGGGACTGACGAACAACCTCATGGTCTTCGGGGGGTCCAAGGACGCCGCATTCAACCAGGAGATCTCCGACCTGCTCGGGGTCACCCGCGTCGCCCGCACCAGCTATCAAAGCGGTCAGATGGGCGGACGCACCGTGTCCGGTGAGGACATCCCGATCCTGCGAGGCGAGGAGATCCGGCAACTGAAAGAGCGTCGGGCGCTGGTCATCGCCGAGAACGGCAAACCGATGATCGCCAAACTGCACCGGTGCATCGACGGCAAGGCCGGCGCTCAGCTGCTGGCCCGCAAGGACAAGCTGCGGCTAGTGATGGATCAGCAACGGGAGATGGTGGTGACGCCCGAGGCGCAGGCGACGCGCGCCCTGGTGGAAGCCCGTCGACGCGGGCTGACCATCGACGACGAAGACGAGCGGAGTGCGTGATGACCGGCACAGACGAGGCACGAAGTGAACCATTACCGATGACACGACGGTTCCCCATGGTGGGTCCGCAGCTGCAGCTGGCATACCGGGAGCTGACGATCGCCGACAAGGGCGATGACGAACAGGTGGAGGCCCTCGGCGACATCTCGGCGCTGCCCCGACCGTGGGATCCGGCGAGCTGCATGCGCCCCGACCTACGCGAGGAGCTGTGGGTGTGGCTGGAGGAAGTCGTCGACTGGTTGAACCACGAATACATCTGGGACGAGCACGGATTCATCCCGCAGTGCTGGCCGAAGCACCCGCACCTGGTGCACGAGATCGCCGTCGTGGCCGATCAGCGGCGCCGGGCGGGCATCGCCCTTACTTCCGATGCACTGGAGGACTGGCACCGGTACTGCCTGCCAGCGTTCGTCGACCGGATGAAGATCCGGTGCAAGGACCACTGCGGGGAGGGCCACCGGCAGTGGCCGGCCCGGGGCGCGTATACCCGCTACCTCAGCGACGCGGCCGGTGATGGGCGGCGCGTGGCATTCGCCGAGGACATCGAGCACGCGGCAACAACCGGCGCCGGCCGGCGCCGGCCTATGCCAACCATGCCGCCACCCCATCTGGCGTCGGTGAATCTCGACACCGGCGAGGTTCTCGACGACGAGTGACCCGAGTCCCACGGCTCTGCGACCACCACCGGGGCGCCGGGCCGGATGTCTGTACCGGGATGGGTGTCAGGGCCGGAGGAGATAATCCCCGTGTGAATCCGACTGCCGTCACCCTGACCTATGCACCCGCGGCCGAGACCGGCAATGCGGTCGTCGGACACGCTGACATGGAGCACCTCGTCGCGGTTGCGGAATCGATCAGGAACATCTTCGACACCGGACCGCTGTATGAGGACGTCCGGATCGTCGGCGATACGGCGCGGTTCACAGTGCGTGTCACCCGATGGCCGGAGTACGGCGCGACCAATTTGGCGCGAGGGCTCGTCGGTCGAGCGGTGAGTGAGGCGGGCGTATCCGGCCGGCTCATCGAGGTCGCCTGCACCCAGAGGTGACGCCGAACGGTCAAGTCAGGGCCAGCCCGACGAGTAGCTCGGCGACCAGCCACGGCCCGAACGCGACCCTGGCCCCGCAGCCCGCGTCAGGCACAGGAGTCGGCCGGCCAGGAACCACCACCACACCGTGCCAGGCCATGGAACCCGGCGACGAGACCGACAACGCCGGCGAGTTTGACATCGCAGCGCGAAATAGATTGCGAATCCGGCGAATTCGCACGCTAAGGCCCGTACAAGGACTGGTGGATCGGTGGCGGCCAGAGCAACTATTGCAAAGAAGGCGAACCCGGCGACCGGCAGCAGCACCCCTGTCGGGAAGCCTTCGAACGTCGATGTCGACCGCCACCAGCCACAGTCCCGCCGCCACCAGTAGTGTCGCCACGAGCACGCTAACCGGCGGCACCCACCACGTTGCCCGAGCGCGGCGGCCGATCCGCCTCTGAGGGTCGGCGGTAGTGCAGGGAGGCCAGCTTGCGGCGGGTCAGCACGCCGAGCGACGCAGCGGCGACGGTGTAGGCGGTGTGACGGTGGCGTCGGGCACGAGATCGACGCTACCCACCGATGGGTAATCCTGTCCGGACCATCCACAGCCCTCACATCAGCTCATCGACGGGGGGCGCCGCGGCCGCGGTCGAGTGGCGTGGCGGGCTGGCGTCGCTGCTGCTCGGCGCCGGAAAGGTTCCCGGTGTCGGCGACGACCGGTGATCCCTGCGGCTGCAATAGGTTGAGCTTGGCGACCAGGCGGTAGCGCAGGTCCTGGGCGGGCAACTCGCCGAGCGGCTGTGCACCAACGAGTTCCCGCACCGCGGCCGCGACATCGTGGCCCTGGGCGGTGGCCTCGTCGAGCATCATCGCCAGCGCCTTCCAATCGCCCTGTTCGACCAGGCGGGGGTCCACGCTGTCGGCGAACTCTGCCCACCGGATCTGCGCGTCCTTGGACCTGGTCTGGATGCGCTTCTTGGTGTCTTGCGCCTGGTCCCTGCCGTCCTGGGCAGCCTTGCGGGGGTCGTCGGTGAATGCTCGAGCGGCAGAGAGGACCTCTTGCTGGGCGCGGCGGGTGCTGACCTTGAGCCGGTTGCTCAGCTGTTCGATGCCCGACTCCCAGAACTGAGCCGGCCGGGCAGCGATGATCTTCGCGGCGGCGGACAGTGCCTTGGCGGCAGGCAGGTTAGCCAGACGCTCCTGCAGCATTGTTTCGGCCAACGGGACGCGGTCGAACAGGACTCCGTGCAGTCGCTCGGGGCCGAATGCTCCGGCGAGTTCGGCAGGGTCGAACCCTGCTGGGAACAAGGCTTGTTCGGAATCCATCCCGTGCTGGGCGAGGAGCCAGAAGTCACGCTCGGCGGCAACCTGGCCGCCGGCGTCGGCGTCCGTGGCGACGACTGGGTTGCGGCCGAGGCGTGCCAACTGGTCGGCTTGTTCTTCGGTCAGGGAAGTGCCCAACGGTGCGACGCCCACGCAGTCGTCCGTCGAGACGGTGACGGCGACCGCGTCCATGGGCCCTTCAACCAGGACGGGCGTGGCCCCAGCGGCGAGACGGCACGTGCCGGCGACATACAACTGCTCGCCCTTGACGAATAGGGCCGTTTCGGCCGTGTTCAGGTACTTCGGTCCAGCCTTGTCCTCGTCGGTCAGATCTGGGTGCCGGCGCCCGACGAAACCGAGGACGACGTCATGTCCCCCGAACGGGACGGGCTGGAAGTCCCTCCATCCGTCGCGCCGGTGGATGATTGGCATCATCAAGCGGTTGACGAAACGGTCACGTAGTCGACCCTGCTGGTTGTAGATGGCGACGTTCGCGGCGACCATCTCCTGGTCGGTCACGCCTTGGCCGCGCAGGTGCGTGATGAGGGTGTCCCAACCGGGCGGTGCGAATCCGGGCCGGAGCTCGAGGTCGCCGACCAGGTTGACGCCGAACCTGTCCCGCAGGTGTTGTGCAGCCCACGAGTCGGGCAACGACTTCTCATAGAACTGCAGGGTGAGCTCGTTGATCTGCGCGATGCGATCGGGAGTGACCTGGCTTTCCAGGATGCGGTTGGCCCGCTCGGATGCCTGCTCGAGTTGACGCTCGGACGGCTCAAGAGGACTCATGGCGTCGCGACGGAGCGCGGCAAACGTCAAACCCTTGGCGGGTTCTGCATCGGGGGCGGGACCCCCCGAGTCGCGTTCGATCGGTCCGGTGTCGCCCAGGTCGAGGTCCCACGGCATGTCGTCGTCGCCGGGCGGCGGCGCGTCGACGACATACTCCGGCACCGGGTCGGCGCTTTCGGTGGTCTGTCCATCGGCGACGGGCTGCTCGCCCGTCCAGGCATCTTCGGGGGGCTGCTCGTAGTCGCGCTCGTCGTAGTGGTCCTCGTCGGGGATGGGGTCCATGGCCACCTGCACCCGCCACAGCAGCGCCTGGCAACAGTCGACGTCGACGTCGTGCAGTTGGTCGGGTACTCCGGACAGCAGCGCCTCCACCGTCCAGCCGCGTTGGATGGCGTGGTCGACCGCGGCGACAAGGGCCGGCCAGGAGGTGCTCGCGCGCACTTGCGCTGCTCGATCGGGGCCGAGCAGATCGGGCAATTTGTCCGACCAGTCCGTTGTCAGCGACTCGTCGACACCAGTGGTGGCGGCAGCCCCGAGATGTGCCGAGATGCGCCACCACAGGGCCGCGGCCGCGTGGTCGTCGGGCAGCACGCCTTCCTCGGCGGCGCGGTGTAGCACCGCCCGGGCGGGGACGCCCGCGCGGGACATGGAGGCCAGGTGTTCGGCCAGTACGGGTGCGTAGCTGTCGCGCATCACCTGCGGTGCGATCTGGCGCAGCAATGGCGCCCACTCATCGGTGGCGGGGGAGCGGCCACCGAGCGCACGTTGGTGCAATCCGGATTGCCATCGGGCGACAGCCTTTTGGAGTTGCTGCGGACCGGTGGGACGACAGGCGTCCGGGTCGACGTGCATGGCGGCGCGCCATACCGCAACCTCTGCCACGACCGCGTCGTTCGGGCGGGCGGCGCCGGCGGGTACCCAGCTGGGTGCCGTGGGATCGTGCGCGGCCGCCTCGCCGACGACGGCTGCGCGATCGCGGACCAGCTGGTCACGGGCAGTCAGATAGGGACCCCACTCTTTGTGCGTGACCAGGGCGTTCGGGACCGCCGGAATCCAGGGCAGCGGGCCTTGCCCGGCGTCACGCAGCCCGGACGGGTCCAGGCGCCAGTCCAGCACGGCGGCCACATCGTCGGCGGTCGTGAGCTCGCGGCGGGCGGCGGCAGCCTGAAGGGTGTCGATCGGGTCCTTGCCCGATGCGCCGATCAGGATCAGGTGTGCGCGCAGCGCCGGCCAGGCCGGCTCGTTGGTCACTCCGGGAACGGCTCGTTCGGCGCCTGCCTCCAGCGCGGAGACGGCGGGCTCACCGAGCAGGTCCTCGGCCGCGAAGTAGAGCGCGTCCTGGTATCGGGAGGCGGCGGCACCCAGTAGCTCGGCCGGGTCCGCGGCGTCGCGCAGCATCGTGGTCGCCGAGCGTGCGGAGCCGTCGTTGGCGACCATCGCCTCGAGTTCGTCGGTGGCCGTGGGCGGCAACACCAGGTCTGGGTGCACCACCGAGTGCGGGTCGCCGTCGGATGCGACCTGCAGGTACAGGTGGTTGGCGCGGCGGGCGCGCGATAGTGCGGTGTACAGCTCCTGGCGGGTCTCCTCTCCAGAGAACAGCCCGTGGCAGGTGTCCGAGGTGGCACCCTGGGCGGCGTTGGTGGTGGTGGCGTAGCCCAGCTCGACGGATGCGGCCACGTAGTCAGCCGGCACTGTCACGTGCAGGTTGGCGTCGAGCCGGCGCAGCTTCAGGCTGCCGGTGCGGGTGATCTTCTCCAGCGTCCACCGGTCGCCGTTCTTGACCCAGTCGCTGGCGCTGACCCGCAGGTCGCGACGATTGGACCGTGTGATCAGCACGTCGCCGATGCTGGCGTCGTTGCCGTCGGCCAGGTGGACGGTGCGTGCCCGGGCTCGTGGATTCGTGCCGTTCTCGTCGGCCAGCCGGTGGGCGCGGGCTCGCTGGTTGAGTTGGCTGACCAGGTCGCGGGTGGGGGCGAGCATGATCGCGTCTAGGCCGGCCGCGCGGTCGGTGGCCCAGGCCTGGAAGACAGCTTCGGTCATGGTGGCCATGTCGCCGACGTGGACCCGTCCGTGGTCCAGGTAATACCCCAGGCCCTCGGGTTTGCCGGCACGCAGGGCGAGGCTGGCTGCGCCCTCGTCGACGTTGACCGTGCCGTCGGCGTTGACAAAACGGTGCAGTTCGCTGAGCTGGAGGGCGCCGTGGCTGGCTTGGATGTCGCGCAGCACGCCACCGGCGCCGATCGCAGACAGCTGCTGGTCGTCGCCGATGAGCCGGACGCTGCCGCCTTTGCCGAGGATGTAGCTGACGGCGCGGTCGAGGGAGAGGGTGTCGGCGGTGCCTGCTTCGTCGATGACCACGAGCGTGGTGTTGTCGATGTGCTTGACCCAGTCGGGCAGGATCCCCTTCTGCAGGGAGTCGGTCAGTTTCGCCAGCGTGTCGGTCTGCACACCGATCTCGCCGTGCAGGATCTTCGCGGCACCGGCCCGCGGGGCCAGTCCGACGACGGTGCCTCCACCGTTGGTCCAGGCGGTGGTGAGGGCCTTCATCGCGGTGGTCTTGCCGCTGCCGGCGGGGGCGATCGCCAACTGAACTCGACGGCCGGACATTGCCATTTCGCGCACGAGCGTCACTTGCCCAGCGTTCAGGTCCGGGCCGTTGGCGGACTGCTCGAGCAGGGCAAGGCCGACGTCGTTGGCCGCGACCCGCATGCCGTCGACGCGGCCGGCTGCACTGACGAGGCGCTCTTCGGCGTTGAGGACATCGCGCGAGGTGAACATCGTCGAACCCGCCACGTCGTACACGCTGGAGCCGTCTCGCCGACACAACTTGGCGGGTTCGGTGAGGTCGTCGACCGGGCGGGCAAGGCCGATCGACCGCTCCGTGAGGACCGTCGCGACCAGGGCGTCGACGGTCGGCTCGATCAGTTCACCGGGCAGGTTGGCGGCGCGCACCTGGCGCTGCGCCTCGGCGCGTACATGCCATGTCTGCCAGTGGGCACGGCGATTCTGAAGGTTGTCGATGATCCGATCGGCGGTGGTCGCCACCCATGCCGGGGTGATCTGTTCGGCCTCCTTGGCTGAAGGCGAAAGCGTGGTCCGGATCATCTGGGTCAGCTTCTTCTCGCCGCCGAGGACCGCGATGGCGTCCGCCCGCCAGGCTCGTCGCTGCTCGCCGATGCTGCGCGGCTCATGTTTGGCTTCACGTGTTTCAAGGGTTGCCTGCTGCGCCAGCTGCAAGGCTTCGACCGGCGACGGGGGCCGGTTGTGGGTGCGTTGGAACTGGGAGGCCAACTCGTTGCGGCGTACGTCGATGCGGGCTCGGCGGGTGGACCACGCATTGTTGAGCTGTGCGTCGACGCCGACGATCTCGCGGATGGGTCGCTTGCGGGTGTCGGTGCCCGCTCGCTCCTCGAATTGGACGCCGAGGCGTTGCCGTAGGTACTTCTCCAGTGCGGTGTTGTACGTCTCGGAGATGCTGACCATTGCCTTGAACAGCACCCGGCCATCGATGCTGAGCCAGCGGCCGTCGTCGGTCTGGACCTTGTTGGCGATGGCGATGTGGCTGTGCAGGTCTGGGTCGCCGGCGCGGCTGTCGCGGTGCGTGAACGCTGTGGCCACCATCCCTTGCACGTCGACCTGGCGGACGCCGTTGGTGCCGGTGCGGCTGTACAAGGCGTGCGTCTCCAGGAAACGCAGTGCGTCGGTGACCGCGTCGTGGTGGGCTTGTTCGATGGCTGCGGCGACGGGGGTATCGGCCACGGCCCACAGCGTCGACACGGACTTCACGGGGGAGAAGGTGACGTCATACCCGGCGACGGCGCGGGTCTGCGGGCGGGAATGCTTGGCGACAGTAGCAGCCAGTTCGCGGGCATCTTGGGGCTGGCGGCCATGCTCGCGCTGGAAGAACTCGCGGGCAACTTCGGTGCGGATGGTCGCGCGCTGCTGCGGGGTCAGCGGCGCATCCCGCTTGAGCCCCTCCCGCTCGTTGAGGTCGCCCATCCGCTCGGCGACTTCTTTGCGGAAGTCGCTGATGTCGTTGTCGTAGACCTTGAATGGCGACCCCAGCCGGGTGATCGCCTCATAGTCCTGCTTCTTCAAGTCGGGGCCGGCGAGGGTCGCCTTCCGTTGCGCGGCCAGCGGGTGATGCCCGGAGCCGAAGAGCGCCTGCATCTGTTCGGCCGTCACCGTGTCGCCGGCGGACAGCCCATCGATCCCGCTCATGCCGGAGCCGACCCACTTACCCGGCGTCTCGCCCCGCTCGGTGTAGTAGCTCGCCAGACCCGTGTAGCCCTTCTCGGTGCTGTCCATCGCAGCGACTTGCCGGGTCAGGTAGTCATACCCGGACCCGGCAGTCAGCTTGTGGACACTGGCGGTCATGCCGTGACGAGCTCCCGCAGTCGCTGGCCGACCGCAGCTGCGTAGACCTCGCGAACGGCGGCCGCGCTGACGAATGCCCGGCGTCCCGCGTCACACCGGCCGTGCACGCGGGCAGGGTGAATGGCGATCAGAACGTGGACGTGCAGCGGCTGGCGGGATGGGCGATCGGGCGAGCATCCGCAAGGTATCCGGTCGTAGGCGGGTATGCCGACTGCGTCGAGGGCGTCGTTGGCCGCCATGCGGTGGGCATCGAGGACCTGGGACCGCACGGACTGGTCGACCTGCGACCACAGGACGCTGACGATCGGATCGGCGAAAAAGGTGACATTGACCCCTCGCGGGTCCTGTTGGGATCGAAGAATCACGTTTGCCATGTCCGCCGCAAGTCGGGGGCGACGGCTTGGCGCTCAGTCGTTGAAAAATCAAGAACCGGGAATGCAAGAGGTGTGTGGGACTTGAGATCGGGGGAGAAGGAGGGGGAACGGGCGTGGTCGGCGTGATCGGGTGACGGTGGACGAGGCGGGTGTGGGGCGGGATTGACAAGGTCGAGGTGAGCGTGGGGGGCGGTGGTGGGGCTTGTGTGCGGTTGAAAGGTGATCGGAATCGAGAGATGAAGGTGGTCGGTGATGAGTGGCGGTCAGTCGGTGCGTCAGCAGGCGCGTCGCGCGGCGATGGCGGCGCAGACGAAACGCAAGAAGGAGGTCGAGGCGCGGGATCGTCGTCGCCGTGACCTGGCGGTCAAGGTGATGATCGGGCTGAAGGAGCGTGACGCCTGCGAGTTGGACGCGGCGCGTGCGCTGCGCAGGTTGGTCGAGGACGAGAAGCTGACGATGAAGGAGGCGATCCAGTGGTGCGGTGGGGAGCTGACCGTCAGCCAGGGGTCGCGGCTGAAGGCGTTGGCGACCGACGCGGCCAGTGTCAGTGCGTCCGGTGACGATGCGGACGGTGATGCCGGGGTTGCACCGGCACGTGACGAGGATGGGTCATGACGTGAGGTGGCGCGATGGCCGGGCGACGGATTGACCCGGCAGGACTGGCGGGCCTGGCAGCGGCGCTGGGTGACGTGGAGGTGGTGCGGCGGTATGCGACGAAGGTCGTGCGGGTGCCCGGGAGTGACTGCCTGTAATGGACGGGTGCGATCAGTGGCCGGGGTCACGGGCGGTTCTGGTACGCGCCCGGTCGGTGCATCGTCGCGCACCGATTCGCGTTCGGCCTACAGCACGGCGTCCAGGAGCTCGAGGACGCCAGGGTGCTGGGGCATCGGTGTGACAACCCGTTGTGCCAGTGGGTCGCACCGGGGCATGTGGTGGTCTCCTCGGCTCAGGAGAACCGGCGCGAGTGGGCACAACGCAAGGAATTGGCCGGGTCGCCGTTGGGCGATCCGCGTGGCGCGCGGCGACGGGCGCGGGCGTTGCGTGACATGGCGCGGCGGGATCCGCGCGAGGTCGCGGCAGAGCTTGATCGGCTGCGACGGTTGTATGGCGAGCAGATGCAGTTGCCGCTGGGCTGAGGACGCACTACGCGGCAGGGTCCGGCGAGTTGCCCGCTCCCTGCCGCGTAGGTGTGCGCGCTGGAGGCTCAGGTGCGCAGGCAGGCGACGATCTCGGCGGTGTTAGCGATTCCGGTGAGGGCTGCGCTGAGGGCGCGGGCGGTGCGCGGGGTGACGGTCAGCTGGTCTCCCTCGATCCGGAGCACGACGTGAGCCGGTGGGGTGTGGCGGTCCACTGCTGCGGTGATGAGCGTGCCGGCGCCGTCGTGAAACATCACGGATTCGCCGAGGACGAGGATGCCGTCGGGGTGCGCGGTGAGGTCGGGTGCGGTCATGAGTTGAGCTCCTTCTCAAGTCGGATCAGGGCGATTCCCTTGCACGTGTAGGGCACGGGTAGGCGTCGCATGGTGTCGTCGGGCTCATCGCTGGCTATCTCGCTGAGGAAGGGCTCAACGGTTGCTCTGACGGCGGTGGTGGACGGCCCGGCGACCCATTGCAGGCTCATGTAGCCGTAGCCGGTGCCACGATCACAGACCAGGTGGAACCTGGTGTGCGGGTGTGCAGCGCGCAGGGCGCGCCTGATCAGCTTGGCCGTTTCGACCGGGGTCAGTGATCGGGGCGGCCTGGGCGGCAAGGTGAACGGTTGGTCCATGGGTGGGTACCTCAGGTACCTCCTTCGGAAGTGCCGAGGCGGCGCGGCGTTGCGCTCCGCGCCACCTCGGCGTGATCCTTGGTCGTTGTCAGGCGGCGGGGGTGCCGGATGCTGTCGGGGCGGCGGTCTTACGTGCGGGCCTGGCCCGCTTCTTGGCGGTGGGCTTGTCGAGGCCGGCGGCGCGCTTCTCGACGGCGGCCAACTCGTAGCCGTTCGCCGCCAAGAACGCCAGGTATCGGGCAGGCCCGGATTGGACGCTGCGCCAGGTGTGCTCGCTCATCTGCGCCTCGTATGCCGCGCAGCAATGTCCGACTGCGATCATCAGCGCGCGGCCGTCGGTGATGTTCTCCTCCAACTTGGCGCGGTCGCTGCGCATGCGCGTCTTGCCCCCGTGCATGAGTTCGTCCACCTTGCCGGGTGTGCGGTAGTCGGTCAGCGCACTGGCGTGATCGGCGAGGGTGGCGGCGACGAACACTGCACTGCCCTTCGGTGCCGTCTTGCGCGCGAGGAACTTGCTCACCCACGCGGCGCGGACGGTCTGCGCCGACTTCCACGCTTTGTTCGACTCGATGACATCCCGGCGTTGCGCGCGGGCCGCTTCACGCTCCTTGTCGGTCATGTCCGCGAGCTTCTTCTTGTCGCTCGCGCTGCTGCTGCTGCCGAAGCGGTCGGCATGACCGTTGGCCTTCGCGGCGGTGCAGACATAGGTTGCGCTCGTCACGTACGCGCCGCGCTCGTCACCGTCGTCGGTGTCCCCGCTGGACGCGCCCCACTGCCAGCCGTACTCGACGTAGGCGGCGTGCCCAGGGCAGTCACGGTGCGCCTCAGCGGTGAGCTGCTTGCCTTTGCCGTCAGCGAGCCGGGTGAGTCGCTGGATCGTCTTGTCGTCCCACGCTGGGGGCTCGATCACAGTCACGCCTTCGGCCCTTAGCTGCTCGGCCAGGGCGGCGATGGCCGCCCGTTCGGTGCGCTTGTCACGTTGGCGCTGCAATTCGTGCTCGAAACCGGTGCCTTCTTCGGCGGCAACGGTCAGGGCTTTGAGCGCGTCCTTGTCCTGCTCGAACTCCGCCAACCCTGCGGCCTGCTCCAAGGTGAGGAAGTCCCAGCGTGCCGCCGCCTTGGTGGCCAGCTCGGAGTCGGCGACCTTGAGACCGGCGTCAATCTCGGGGCGCTTGTAGCCGGTCTTCTTGGCGATCTGCGCCGGGGACAGGCCGAACCCGGCGAGCTGCTCGAACCCCTTGGCGCGATCAGCGGCAGTCATGTCCGTGCGGTGATAGTTGGCCGACATCTGGTCGATGATCCGGTCTGCGTCCTCGCGTCGGTGGGCCGCGTAAGCGGGGATCGTCGGCGTCTTGGCCTCGATCGCGGCCAGGGTTCGCAGTTGTCCGTCGACCACGACGTACTCGCCGTCTTCGTCGAAGTAGCCGACCACTGGAACGATGACGCCACGCTCTCGGATGCTGGCAACGAAGTCCTTGGTGAGTTTGACGTCCGCGCGCACATTCGCGCCGATCTTCACCATGTGCGGGTCGATGTCGACGGTCGTGGGAGTGGTTGCCGACGCCCCCGCCGGGCGAGCGGCAGCAGCAGCTTCTTCGGTGGTGGTTTTGGTGCTCATGCGAACCTCCGTAAAGTAGAAAAAGTGGATACCTGTATCCTCGTCGGATCGGCGCTGCTGCGGGTCGTCGGTTTGGGCACTGTGGATATCCGCGCCCGGGTGAGCAGCCTGTGCACGGGATCGTCGGCGCGCCCGGTCGATGTCGCTGGCGGCGACGACGTACCGTCAAGGCAGCACACGCCCACCCGGCGATGCACCAGGAGGGTGTTAGGCGAAAGGGAGGGGTTTGGCCGAGGACCTAGAGCTCGTGCCCACGACCGTGTACTGGGATCGCCCCACCTGGGATCGGGCCCGGGCGGCGTACATGGCCGACCTGGACACGCTGGAGTCGTCGCCGACGGCGTTCTTGTGGTGGCTGCACCGCTGCCTGGGGGTGTACTCCGACCTTTCGCCCGCATCGAGAGACCAGATTCGTCGGCGGCACCCGGACCCCGCTCGGGGGACGGGGCAGGGCTTCAGCCGGATGCACACACTGCGCACGGATCTGCTTGACCGGATCGACGGTGCGATCGTGCGTGATCGCCGCGACTTGGGGCAGATGGTGAGCGTGTCCCAGTTCTGCCGTGAAGCAGCCAGAGCCGCTGCTGACGCGGCCGAGCAACGTTTGGGACGTGACCTTCCGCCGGCGCCGGGGCGGCTGCTGAACAACCCGCGCCGCAAGCGGCGCGACTGAGTGCTCGAGCCAGGCGGTTCGGCTTGCGCCGGCGCCGGCAAGGCCACCAAGCTCAAAGGGCAGGACCGGGCGGTCGAGCGACACCACACCCCTGGTGGTGCGCGACTCGTCTTCCCCTGGACGGACGCGACGCCCCCGCCCGGTCCTGCCCGCACGTCTCCGCAAATACGGCGGCCGCCAGTGAGCGTGTGGCCGCCGGAGCTCCCTTCGGGCAGTCAGGGACCGACCCACGGACCCGGATATCCAGGAGGGCGCGTTGAAGACATCTACTTGGGCTCGACTACTGACCGCGGCCGGCCTCGCCACCGTCGTGTGCGCCGGCCCGACGGCCGCAGCTCGTGCCGACACCGGAGGGTCTGGCAGCCAGCACGTTGGCGCGTTGCGCGGTCCGAGTGCTGCACAGGCCCGCATGCTCGCGCCGGCGACACCCGCCTACTTCGGTTACAAGACCCAGACCGTTCGCTCGCCCAAGGGCGGATCCCACAGCATCTGGTTCGGGCGGATGAACTACGGAGGCATGCTCGTGCTGTGCATCGACGGGGAGCTGCTAGCGCCGTCGTCGTCCCCCTCCAAACCGATCAGCCGCGCCTCCCAAGTGCGGCTGGCGGGGCTGCTGTCGCGCTACCTGAACAGCACCGACCGGGTCACCATCGGGGCACTGTCCTACATCTCCCGCCAATTGCTCGATCCTGGATGGTCGTTCGACCAGAAGGCATTTGCGACGCTCAGGCCCGGCGACCAGGCGGCGATCAAGGCCCGCGTGCGGCAACTCAACGCCGAGGCCACGGCATTCTCCGGTTCCTACAAGCCGGTCGTCACCAACACGTTGGGCACCCCGGACGCATCCGGGGCCGTCCGCTCCGGAACAGCCTCGCTGGGCCTGGCCGCCGCCGGCGGCGCACTCGTTCCCGGGGTGACGTTCAAGGCACGCATCACCGGCAACGCACAGTTCACCCTCGGCCTGAAGCACGTGGGTTCAGCAGCCGCGCGCACCGGGGTCAACCAGACCGTCTTCGGCCAGACCAAGTCGGCCGCCAACGTGCTGCCGTGGGTTGGCACCCCGCAGGCAAAGAACGGAGATCCCGTCACCATCAGCGGGGCCTTCACCGGAGTGCCGGCGTCCGCCTACTACGAATACGACTCACCGCACGCCGGCGAGCAGCGCGTGATCGGAGCAGCACCTACCGGGACGGCGGCCGGGACATCCCCCACCGTGAAGCTCAAGGTCACCACGCCGAAGGCCTCCACCGTGGTGTCCACCCAGGAATGGACCGCCGGAGCGAAGATCGTCGACGTCCTCACCACCGAAGGCCTCAACGCGTCCACCGTCGACGTCACCGCCCGGGCTCTCATTGCACCGAAACCGGCCGACCTGGGATCCTGCGCGCAGTTCGGGGCGAGCCAGTGGGCGGCCGCGGTCAAGGACGGCACGTCCAAGGTGGTCGCGACGGCGAAGGTGACAGGGCAGCCTGCCAACGCCGACATCAAGGTGTCCCTCTCCCTCAGCAAGGACATACCGGCCGGCGCATGGTGTGGGTCGATCGACGAGAAGGTGTTCGCGAACGGCGTTCACGTCATGCCGATGAGCAACGGACAAGCGCCGTCGGCCGAGACGCCCCTTATCGCCACCGAGCTCGGCGACCCGCACGAGTGGGGCTCGATGGCGGTCTCCGCTAAGCCGACCCCCACAGCGACCCCGACTCCGAGCTCCAGCTCGACCCCGGCACCCACGACCAGCAGCACCCAGCCGGTCATTCCGACCGACCAGGCGACGCGCGGCGTGAACGGCGTCGGCATGGCCGCGGGCGCCAGCTTCGGCGTGTTCGCGTTGCTGACGGGCGGCGCACTGGCTCGCACGCTCCGTCGCCGCAACCGGTGAGGACGACCACCGTGAGCAACCAGGTGCCCTGCGTCGAGCCATCGGCGGACAGAAGGATGCGACGCGCATTCGTCGCCCTGGAGATTGTGCTCGGCGCGCTCGTGGTGGCGACAGCGGTGACCGCATGGTCATGGTGGCTCGTCCTGTGGAGCCCCGCGCTGGCCGGCCTGGGGCTGATCGGTCACTTACTCATCGTCGACGGCTGCACTCTCGACCGCCACGGCTCACCTGTCACCGGGCGAGACGCCGATCGCTATTCGCGGTACCGGATGAAGTTGACTCCCGAACAGCGCGACGCCCTCGATGACCTCATCGAACAGCATCGCTTCAACGAGCGGGAATCCTGAGGCCACTCGCTCAGCTGGGAATCTCTGCCGAGGCACACGAAACACACGGGCTCCGCCTGATCTGGGCCGAAGTCGAAAGGGTCGTCGAGCGATGAAAGAGAGCAAGCCCCTACGCTCACCGTTGGCACTGGTAGCCGCCGGCATGATGACCATGGCCGTGGCCGCAGCCGGGCTGATGTTGACCAGCCGGGCGGGACCACCTGCTCTCGCGGCACCGGTGGCGTCGTCATTCCAAACCGCCGACAGCCAGCCCGCGCCAACCATCGGGCGGTCGAGTTCGGCCGCCAGCCGCTCCTTGAGCCCCCAGGGCACGGCAACCAGCACGAGCAGTGCGAACGCACCCCGGCGGCATTCGTCCGGGCAGACACCGGCCGCCGGGAAACCGTCCACCACGCAGGCCGCCGCCAGCGCGGCAACCTCGTCGACAGCGCCGCAGCAACGGAGCTCGCCGAGCAAGGGGTCGCCGCCGGCGGCGGCAATGGCCCCGAACCAGGTGTGGATCCCGTCAGTGAGCACAAGGGTCGCCATCGTTGCCGAAGGCCAGTCGGGCGGCCTGGCCGCCATACCCTCCACCCCGGGCCGTGTCGGCTGGATGGACTGGACACCGCCGCTGGGCGCGCCAGCCGGGACGGTCGTCATCGCCGGCCACGTCACCTTCAACAACGTGCCCGGGTCCTTCTATCGGCTGCCGAACATCAAACCCGGCGCCGTCGTCTACACCGCCAACGGTGCCGGCACCGTGCAGGCATGGAGGGTGCAATCGGCCAACATCTACCCCAAGGGAAAGTTGCCCGCCTCGGTCTGGAGTTCCACCGGCCCGCGGCGACTCGCGCTGGTCACCTGCACCGGCAACATCGGCCTGGTCCCGAAGCAAGGGGGCTACGCGCACCTGGACAACCTGGTCGTGCTGGCCGCGCCGGTCGCCACCCGATGAACCCGGACGGCGCCGGTGAACACTGGCTCACCCTCTACCACCACACCAGTGAGGAGGCGGCCCGCGCGATCCTGACCTCGTGGCGGATGGAGTCGTCCGCGCCAGTCGACATGCCCTACGCGTTCTTCTCCACACGCCGGCACGGGATCGCCGCCGGCGACAACGGGTACGGGACGACCGCGGTGGAGGTGCGCGTCCCGGTAGAGCTCGCTCACGAGGACGCGGTCTACCTCTCTGGCGAGCGATTCATGAAGGTGCGCCTCGATCAGCTGCGGCCGCAGTTCTTCATCCGGACCCACCTTCCCGAACCTGGGCCACCGGCGCCGACCACCGAGGAGAAGGTCAGGTCCACTCTCGCCTCGATCGGCCAGGCTGTGACGGCCGCGGCCGCCGACGCCACGCAACTTCGGCCGACGCTGCGACGGCTGAGCCGACTGCCCAGCCAGGGATCCGAGGTGGTCGTCGCAGTAGCCGCAGCGCTGCAGTGCGCCCCGGACGTCGCCAGCATCCAGCACGCCGTGCGGGAGCTCGCCGGCCGGCAGCACGGTACTGGTGCAGCCGCCGCGGCACGAGAGGCCACCGGCAGCCGGTGCGCAAGTCGGCGCCGGCCGGCGACCCCGGGCGATGTACCCACCCTCGCGCCCCCCCGCAGATAACGGCGGCGCGCGGCCTCACCGCGGCTCGCCGAACAAGAACGAGTGGTCTGCGGTCGCCGATCGGCGAAGTTGATACTCGCTGTCTCGTCCGCCGGCCAAGGGATCGCTGCGGGTCATGCAGATCGGGCCACGGCGCCGGCGGCACAGCCCGAGCGACTCCTGCGCGGCGCTGACAAGCGCCGGCACCTTCGCGGCGCGGGTATAGGTCTGCCCGCGCGCGGTGAGGACACACTTGGCAGTCGACTCGATCAAGGCTTTTGCCGTGCTCACCGCAAGCCGGGGGTCGGTATCGACACTGTCGCTCAGCCGCCGTAGATGATCATGGATTGCCTGCGGATCGGGGAGGGCATTGAGCGCGTGCTCGGTTATTCCGGCTCCGGTGGCGAACCGGATCCGCACGGAACCGGTGGTCTTGTCGACGTCGAAGCCGTCCTCGAACAGAATCTGGACCCACTTGTCCTGCAGGCTCTCGTCAGTGGCGGCCCACCCCGATCCAGCGTCACGCATGATCTGCTGCAGAACGTTACCGAGCGATGCGGTCAACTTCATCGCGTCCGCCGGGTCGTCCAAGTTGAGAGTCACTCGATAGCGACGCAGCCGCTCGCGTCGCTGGCTTTCGTTGGTTTCGCTCGGCTGCGGCGGACCGAACCGCACGCCGCGATCGTCGAACGGTGCGTCGATCTGCCGCAACGGGGTGTTGGTCAGCTCCGTGGCGAGGAGCCGCAACAATCGCGGAGTAAGACCGTCATGGGCAGAGAACTAGGGCGATTGTGATCTTCAGGTGGTGCGTTATCGACCGACCCCGACCGGCGGCCGGAACCGGTCGTGGTCGCTGAGGACAGTGCTGCCGCCGGCCCACCGTCTGCCACACGTCGGGCACTCAATCCACCAGTCGTCTCCGGTCATGGGGATCATCCGACCGACGTTCTCACCACTGGAAGAGCACCACGGCTTCATGTCTTCTTCCTTCTGCACGATCACGGTCTCGATGTACGGGACGTCCATGGCCCAAGGGTAAGAGCGACGTATGACAGCGACCGGTCGACGACCGGGTCCTCTGGAGTTCACAGACCATGAAGGCGCGTCCGTAGCATCGCGATCCGCGGTGTGGTCGCTGGCCCTGATCTCACGGGGCGCCTCGCGTCAAGTGGGCTCCCCGAGTCGGCCGGGCGAAAAGACGGTGCTCATTGTCGGGCTGGAAAAGTCACCCACGACCAGGTCTGGTCGCGGAAGACGAGATATCGGTGCCAGAAATTCGACCACACCCACAGGCCATCAAGCGCCTCGAATCCCTGAGGCGACGTAACGGGAGCCTCAAAGTCATCGGTGAAGAAGCGCGCAGGTAGGACGTCGTCAGTCGGCACGAGAAACAGGTGCTTCTCGCGACCAGGCGGGACTTGGATGAGCTTGTCAAAATGGGCGTCCAAGGGGGCTGCTTGAGCCCGGTTTCCACCAACCGGGAGAAGTCGTGCGGTGCGGCCTCGACGAACTCGGCGTGGGTACTTGGGGTAGAGATTCACTCCGGTCCCGGAGGCCGCACGGCAAAGACTCCCCACGCCCTCGGCGAGATACACGGCGATATCCGGCTCGGCCTGCACGACCGCGGACGGCAGGTCCGCAGGGTCATCCACTGACCACTCGTCGCAGAGCTCAACCGCCTTCAGCACGGCACGGCGGGTGTGCTTGTAGGGGAAGCTGACCTCGGCCGGGCGGAAGTCCCACGACGTCGCTGCCGGCCAACGCCAGCTTTCGCGCATGGCCATCCCCTGCCAGACGATCGACTCCGGCTCTGTGACCCGTGTTATCTCGAGTGCCTCGGTGCGGCCGTCGGGCCATTCGAGGAGGAAGTCCACAGCGGATTGCCTACCGTCCGTGTCGTATGGAACGATCATGGCTCCCGTCGCGGAGCCGACCAAGTGTGCTGCGATCCCTTCGGCCCTCGTGGACATTCCGGTCATGGACGTAACCGTAGGTCGGAGCTATTCGTGGTGTGCGCATCGGGAGAAAGCCAACAGCGCCGAAGGCGAACAGCGGGACGGTCAGGACCTGTAGCCCGTCCGCGCAACTGGTCCGGCGGTCACCAGGGAGTCCTAGCAGGCTCGGTCAGCAAGCTGCTTGACCGAGTCGGGAACCCTTAAGCCGGTCTTCTTGCTGGCAGCGACGTAGAACTTGGCTGCCGCGATCCGTTGGCCTTTTGCTTGGAGACCCACCTGCTGCTGCCGGTGCTGGGCTGCCTGAGCTGAGTCATCGTCGATCCTCCGTCTACTGAGGTTCCGATTGTGGGCCGGAGGCCCGCATGGCACACCTCGGTGGTGCGACTCAGGTGTGACAGCCGCATGCATCGTTCCCGTCTGGCTTGTCAGGCGTCGAGACTGTCCGCGCGCTCTGGAAGAATCTGAAGTCCGCAGTCCACTGAGTCGAAGGTGCCACATGTCGATCACGATGCCGAACGTCAAGGCGTTATGGACTCGTGCACACAACTGCTGTGCCTTCCCTTCGTGTACTCAGTTGCTCACTGAGGACTCCGTGGATGCCACCACGGGCGCCGGCTACGTGACGATCGTTGGGGAACAAGCTCACATTCGGTCGCCCAAGGCCGACGGCCCTCGGCACGATCCTGCGTACGACGAGTCCAAGCTGAACAGCTACGAGAACTTGATATTGCTCTGCCCAACCCATCACACCATGATCGACGCCAACGACGGTGCGGGTCACACGGTTGAGGGGCTCTTGCAGATGCGAGCCAAGCACGAGAAGCAACAGGCACGTCGGGAGGATATTGAAAAAACTTTCCGTGCCTACGTCGGGCAGCAGTACAACAAGGACGACCACGTGCTCTTCGAGCAGGTCGACCTGAGGGGCCCCAGCGTCGACTCGATGTTCGTTGACGTTCCCTTCGCTTGCCGGACGGACGTTGCCATCGCTGAGGTCATGCAAGAGATCGCCGAAGGGCATCCACCGGAACCAGAGGCGTTGGAGTCTTCCGAGGGTCAGGTTGTGACCGGTTCTGCGCAGGCGCTCTTGCACCCTGATTGGGAGGGCAACGCGCTTCTAATAGGCGGGCCGGGGCAGGGCAAGTCCACCCTGCTTCAGTACATCTGCCAGTTCCATCGAGCCCGGCAACTGGGCAAGGCCGAGTACACGGGCGAGGCGCAGTCGCTCGCGAGCCTGTCCGAAGTAGTGCGCTGGCCGATCCGACTTGATCTCCGAGACTACGCCCGTTGGGCGACCCGCCACATCGGCCATGACAAGAAAAAGGCCAAGGCCCACACTGGGTCGCGCAAGGGTCGCAAGACCCCCAAGGAGGCGCCGCAGTGGCCCCTGCTGGAGCAGTACGTCGCCTCCGAGGTTGTGCGCGTCACCGGTCAGGAGTTCAAGGCCACAGACGTCGCTGTACTGATCGCGACGCAGCCAGTAATCGTTGCGCTCGACGGGCTAGACGAGGTTGCCAACCTGAAGCACCGCGAGCAGGTCAGCAACGAAATTGTGGACTTCGAGGGGCGAGTCTCGACCGACTCAGCGGACCTGGTGATCTTGGTAGCAACCCGCCCCGGGGCCACGACCTCTGCCCTTTGGTCGTCTACTGCCTTCCCGCGTTTCAACTTGCGACGTCTCACCCACGGCCTCCGTCTTTTGTACCTGCGCCGTTGGGCATCGGTGGCTTCGTTGACCGACGAAGCAGCAGGAAAACTGGAGCGTACATTCATTGAAAACGAGAATGTGCCCCACGTCCGCGAACTCGCCTCGTATCCAATGCAGCTCGCAATCCTGCTCCATCTGCTGCACCGTCGCGGGTTGCTCCCTCAGCGGCGAACGGAACTGTATAGCGAATATCTGAAGACCTTCTTGGATCGAGAACAAAACGAGGACAAGGAGCCACTACTCGCCACCGAGCGGGAAGTGATCGAGGCGTGCCTCGCCTACCTGGGCTGGTATATCCAGACTCAGACAGAGCAAGGGAAGAGCTCTGGGTCGATCCACCGCTCGGAACTGCAGAAGGTTCTACGGCGGCACTTGGCCGGCAACCAGAACGATCAGAAGCTAGCTGACCAGATCTTCACCGCTTTCACCTCGCGGGTACTCTGCTTGGTCGAGCGAGAGAAGGACCTGTTCCAGTTCGATGTTCAGTCGTTACGCGAGTACTTCGCTGCCGCCTACATCTTCGACGAGGGCAAACGGGACCGTCGCGACGAATACTTCACAGCCATGCTCCGACGTCCGTACTGGTCCAATGTATGCAGGTTCTACGTCGGCAAATACTCGCCAGCCGAAGTGCGAGACATTCGCCATCTGCTCCAAGATCTGAGCAAGGAATCAGATCTGGGCATGCACCCGATGTTGCGCTCAACTGCAACTCAGTTCCTGAACGATCGCGCCTATGAGCGCCAGAAGGACGTTGTGCTTCAGGCGGTCGTGGACTTCGTCCTGGACGGTCCGGGTGTAGTACTCGCCGAAGACGGCCTGTTGGACGTTTCGGCCGGATCGGCACTGTTGCTGTCGACAGGCGCTGGCCGTGGGCAGGTGGTTGACCACGTCAAGCGGAGGCTGGCCGAGGAGGCGGACGAGAACGTGCGGACGGCGCTGCTTACCACCTTGAAGCGGCATGCCGACTCAGACCACGACTTGGCGGACTGGTGGTGGGGCGAGTTCGACCAGACGTGGGAGTGGTTCACCGTTGCGACAGACTTGGGCATCCTCGCCGACCTCACCCGGAAGCGAGAGTCTGACTTAGCCGACCTTCTCGTCACCATCGCGTCGACGTCGACGACACACTGGATAACTGGTCGACTCCTCGCCAGTGGTTACGACGGATCAAGCAGCACCATCTTGAGGTTGGTTCACGACGAGATCAACGCGGGTGTCGTGGAAGTGATACACGGAGCTACCCGATCAACTCCCGCTGGTCAGCTTCTCCTCGGCGCCTCCGTGGCGTTGATGCGCGTGCCAGCACGCAATCAGACCAGCACCCCTCGCAATCGCCGGCGGGGCAATTCCCCGGCCAAGGTGCTTCCTGCGGTCGTGGTCGCGACGGCCAACCTCGCGACTCGCCCGGGGGCAGATGCAGCCCCCTCGGTCTGGCAGGAGCGGTTGATCGAGATTGCTAAGGCATGGGGCGACGGTTGGGTGCTGTTCCAAGCAGTCGCGTGCCTTCCCACCGACTTGGATATCGGCACGTTGAGCACCACGGTTCGGGGACAACAACCCTCGCTATCCGCAAGGCTTACCATCGAAACCGAGGCTCGCGCGAACCGGAGGAACGCCGACTGGTGGCGTACGCGACTCGCCGTGGCGACTACCGATGTCGCCAAGGCAGAGTGGCTGTTCAGCGTGACCACGTGCGCCTACTCGCAGCTAGTCATCGACCTTGCGTCTGAAGTCGACAGCGTTGTGAACACGTTGCCGCCAAAGCATTTCACGGCAATTAGGGAGTCACTGCGGCACTTCCGCAAGCTCGCCCAGAGCCGGCCACTTGTGCTGAACGAGGCACTGCGCCTGAAACAGGTGACGTTCTCGGCACGGAGCCTCTGGTTACTGCGAGTGATGGCCAACGAAGGCGGCGTCGAGCAAATCGACAGGCGCCTGAGCGGAACGTTCGGAGAGCTGGTCGGCTCCGGATTCGGCGATCTACGTGAGCTGGCCCGCGTGCTAGGACGGGATAAGAAAATTCCATTTGCCACCTTCAAGGGACATCGGTCTGGGTTTCCGCCGGGCGGTTGGGCGAGCGACGTCAAGATCGGGGCGATGACGGGCAAACTGCCGGAAGAAGTCCTGAGTGCTCCCGCCGACTGGCCGTCCGACCTCGTGCATCGGGCGGTGGAGCATGTCGAGAATCGAATACTTCGAGCGCAGAGCACCCTCGCAGATGTTGCTAGCGCGAACTCGTGGTTCGAGTCCGACGAGTAGACCCAGTCTCGGAGCGACTCGACCGCGGCACGAGGTGAGTGGTCGTGCCAACCACGAAAGTCACTGAAGTGACCACCGTCGCCGAGCCGCCGCACATCAAAGGGGCTCATCCCAATCGGGGGTGTAGGAGTTGGGGTCTGAAGCCGCCGGTCTCGAGCAGGCTTCGGGCGATGTAGTTGGTCAGGTTGCGGAACCCGAGTGCGGAGCCGCGCAGGTGTTCGAGCCGTCCGTTGAGCGCCTCGGTCGGCCCGTTGCTGGTGCCGGGTCGTTCGAAGTAGGCGAGCATGTCAGCGGCTCGCTTCTTCAGGGTCCGGCCCAGGGTGGTGAGCTCGGTGAGCACCTTGGGGACGCCGGCGCTGAGGTCGGTGATCAGCTTCTCCATGAGCTCGCGGCCACGTTGCCGGTCCTC